>CAZTTC010000074.1:0-13519 GCA_964616015.1 uncultured Methylibium sp.
AGCGGCATGAAGAGCATGCGGCGGCAGCTCCAGCCGCCGCGCAGTGCGGCGTCGCGCCAGGGCTGCAGCGCGCTGGTCAAGGCGTGCGCCGGCAGATCGCCGACCATCACGACGCCCAGCCGCGCGCGGCCCAGCAGCACGCGAGCCATGTTCTGGCGGGTGTGCGTGTCGGCATCGACCTCGGTGCTGTACAGGCGCACCGGCCTGCCGTTGCTGGCCGGGCAGTCCACGAACTCGATCGTTGCCAGCACGGTGCCGGCGCCGTTGCGCCGCACGACCAGCTTCTGCACGACGCGCTGGCTGGCCGCGGCGATGCCGGCCAGCAGCTTGCGCGAGGCGGCCACGCCCAGGTCGCTGACGGCCACGAACTCCGGCTGCAGGTGATCGAACTGCTGGACCATCGCCTCGGCGGGCTCGCAGGCGACGAACAGCTCGCGCGTGTTGTTGCCGACGGCTCGGCCGATGTCGAGATCGCCGACCTCGTCATCGGCGGGGCCGCCACCGAGGCGCGGCGTGACCTGGGTCTGCACGCGGGTCGACTCCCAGCCCGGTGCGGCGGCCGGCGGGCGGGCGATCACGTTGCGATCGGAAGGCTGGCTCATGGGCTGTACTGGTCCGGACAGCGAGCGAGGCAAGGGCGGTGCGGCGACAGGGACTCGCACTCGAATGGTTTGTCACCAAGTGTAATGCGCGTGACGCACCCGATGAGGCCCCAAGCCCGTCATTCGCAGGCCCGTCGATAGAATTCGTGGCAGATGTCGCGCCGGTCTGGCGCGATCCGCACGCGACTGTTGCTCCGATGCCGACCCGCCACGCTCCTGCTTCTCCGCCGCCCGTGGTCATCGTCGGTGCCGGCCTGGCCGGCCTGACCGTCGCGCTGCAACTGGCTGCCCATCACCCCGTCATCGTGCTGGCCAAGCGCAACCTCGACGAAGGCGCCACCGCCTGGGCACAAGGCGGCATCGTCGGGGTGCTGGGCAGCGACGACAGCATCGACAGCCACGTGCGCGACACCCAGGACGCCGGCGCCGGCCTGGTGGCCGAGGACACCGCGCGCTTCATCGCCGAACGCAGCGCCGAGGCGGTCGAATGGCTGGTGGAGCGCGGCGTGCCGTTCTCCGGCGACCCCGACGGCCCGCTCGGCCTGCACCTGACGCGCGAGGGCGGCCACGCGGTGCGCCGCATCGCCCACGCGGCCGACGCCACCGGCAAGGCCATCCACCAGGTGCTGCTCGACGAGGTCAAGCGGCACCCGAACATCATGCTGCGCGAGCGTTGGATGGCGGTTGATCTCATCACGCAGCGCCACCTCCGCACCGACGGCGCGCCGCCGCGCTGCTACGGCGTCTACGCGCTCGACATCGACCGGCAGCGCGTCGAGACGCTGCCCGCGGCGGCGGTGGTGCTCGCCACCGGGGGGGCCGGCAAGGTCTACCTCTACACCACCAACCCCGACACTTCCACCGGCGACGGCATCGCGATGGCCTACCGCGCGGGCTGCCGCGTGGCCAACATGGAGTTCATCCAGTTCCACCCGACCTGCCTGTACCACCCGCAGGAGCGCAGCTTCCTCATCACCGAGGCGCTGCGCGGCGAAGGGGCGCAACTCAAGCTGCCGAACGGTGGAACGGGCGTGCCCGGGGGCACCCGCTTCATGGCCGCGCACGACGAGCGCCTCGAGCTCGCGCCGCGCGACATCGTCGCCCGCGCGATCGACTTCGAGATGAAGAAGCATGGCCTCGACCACGTGTGGCTCGACGCCACGCACCTGGGCGAGGCCTTCCTGAAGGAACACTTCCCGACCATCCACAGCCGCTGCCTGGCGCTCGGCATCGACATCGCCCGCCAGCCCATCCCGGTGGTGCCGGCCGCGCACTACACCTGTGGCGGCGTGGTCACCGACCTCGACGGCCGCTGCGACGTGCCGGGCCTGTACGCGGTCGGCGAGACCACCTACACCGGCCTGCATGGCGCCAACCGGCTCGCCAGCAACTCGCTGCTCGAGTGCGTGGTGCTGGGCAAGACCTGCGCCGAGCACATCCTGTCGCAAGCCACCACCGGGCTGCCGGACCTGCCGCCCTGGGACGAGAGCCAGGTCGAGAACGCCGACGAGCAGGTCGTCATCTCCCACAACTGGGACGAGTTGCGGCTGCTGATGTGGAACTACGTCGGCATCGTGCGCACGACCAAGCGGCTGGAGCGCGCGCTCCATCGCATCAAGCTGCTGCGCACCGAGATCGACGACTACTACGCGAACTTCCGCGTCACGCGCGACCTGCTGGAGCTGCGCAACCTGGTCGATTGCGCCGAGCTCATCGTGCGCTCGGCACTCAGCCGGCACGAGAGCCGCGGCCTGCACTACAGCCGCGATTTCCCGGCCACGCTGCCGGTGAGCTTCCCGACCATCCTGACGCGCAAGCCCAAGCGCAAGGCGCCGCCCTGGGCGGCCTGAGCGCGCCGGCCTGAAGGCCCGGGTTCAGCGAGCCCGCATCGCGACGCGCGCCTGCACGAACTGGAAGGCGTAAGCAACCGCGTCCTTCAAGGCCTTGTCGCTGGCCGCGCGCTCCTTCTCGCCCTGGTAGAAGGCGAAGTCCACGTCGTGGCGGACATAGCGCGGCGGCAGCCGGTTCAGCGCGACGCAGGCCACGTCGGCCAGCGTGTCCTCGCCCAGACCCGGATGGCCGCCATGGGCCGCGAGCACCGCGTCGAAGACGTGGCGTTCGTAGTAGTTGTGGACGGAGGTGAAGTCGATGCTCATGCCGGCAGTGTGGGCCAGCCGTCGCCGCGCGGAAACCGCGAAATGCGAGCTTGCGACCCTGCTTTTCAACCGAGGACGCGCATCGAGTAGTCGGTCGCCTTCACGTCCTTGGTCAGCCGGCCGATCGAGATGCGGTCCACCCCGGTGGCGGCGATCTCGCGCACTTGGTCCAGGCCCACGCCGCCCGACACCTCCAGCAGCGCCCGGCCAGCGGTCACGGCCACCGCCTCGCGCATCTGCGCGAAGCTGAAGTTGTCGAGCAGCACGCTGCCGGCGCCGTGCGCCAGCGCCTCGCGCAGCTGGTCCAGCCGCTCGACCTCGATCTGGATGTCGACGCCGGCCTGCAGCTCGCGGGCCGCCTGCAGCACCTGCGGGATGCCACCGGCCGCGGCGATGTGGTTCTCCTTGATCAGGATGCCGTGCCACAGCGCCAGCCGCTGGTTCTGGCCGCCGCCCACGCGCACCGCGTACTTCTGCGCCTGGCGCAGGCCGGGCAGGGTCTTGCGGGTGTCGAGGATGGCGCAGCCGCGCGGCTGGGGCGAGGCGCCGGCGATCGCATCGACGTACTGGCGCGTCAGCGTGGCGGTGGCCGACAGCAGCTGCAGGAAGTTGAGTGACGGCCGCTCGGCGGCGAGCAGGGCGCGGGCATTCGATTCGATCTGACAGACCGGCGTGTCGGCTGCCATGCGCGCGCCCTCGGCATAACGCCACTCGACGCGCGCTGCGGGGTCGAGCGCCAGCACGCAGGCCTCGAACCAGTCGCGCCCGCACAGCACGGCGTTCTCGCGCACCACGACGCGCGCCTGCACCCGCCGGCCCTCGGGCACCAGGTGCCCGGTCCAGTCGGCCCGGCCCAGGTCTTCGAACAGCGCGTCGCGGACATTGCGCGCGCGGGCTTGTTCCAGCGTCTCGTTGGTCTCGAAGGAAAGCATCTCAGGGGTTCCAGCGTACGGTGTGCGATTCACGACGAATGAATGCGGAGCTGCCAGGTCGGACTCGCATCCAGCGTCTCACTGCTGCGTGCCGAGATCGGCGCGGGGATCAGGCGGCCGGGGTACAGGGCTGCGCTCATGTCCTTCGCCTCCAGCCTTCGGCCTCCGGCTCCCCCTTCCCTTCGCTCCGCCCTGCACCCCACCCGGCAGATCCTGGGCACGAGGGCGATGGTCGACGAGGGCCTGCCACGGTGGTGGCAGGCCGAGGGTGTCGGGGGGCCGTCGGAGCAAAGTCAAGGGGGAGGGATGCGCGAAGCGCGTCCCGCAGGGCATGAGCGCAGGCGGCCACCCGATGCCCTCGGCCCGCTCTGTCGCTTTGCACGCACAAGTGGGCGGCCCGATGCACTGCACGAGCCGTCAGCGAAAACAGGGTCATCTCAAGCCGCACCGATGTTCGGCACGAAGCCGCGCGCCGGCTGCGAGATCGCGGCCGGATTCGCCTTCACGAAGTCCAGCATCCGCTCGATGCAACCCAGCGCCTGTGCACGTGTCGGTTCCGGCACCGTGATCTGGCCGACGTTGTGCTCGAGGCAGCTCACCAGGCCCTGCAGCCCGTTCATCGCCATCCAAGGGCAATGCGCGCAGCTCTTGCAGGTGGCGCTCTCGCCGGCGGTCGGGGCTTCGAGCAGCGTCTTGCCGGGCGCGAGCTGGCGGATGCGGTGCAGGATGCCGTTGTCGGTGGCGACGATGAAGGTCTGACGGTCGCTGCGCACCACCGAGTTGATGATCTGCGATGTCGAGCCGACCACGTCGGCCAGGTCGATCACGCGCTTCGGCGATTCGGGGTGCACCAGGACCAGCGCATCCGGGTGCTCGCGCTTCATCAGCTCGAGCTCAAGGCCCTTGAACTCGTCGTGCACGATGCACTCGCCGTTCCACATCAGCATGTCGGCACCGCTGTGCTCGGCGATGTAGCGGCCCAGGTGGCGGTCCGGCGCCCACAGGATCTTCTTGCCCTGCGCGTGCAGGTGCTCGACGATCGCGACCGCGCAGGAGCTGGTCACCATCCAGTCGGCG
Organism: uncultured Methylibium sp.; assembly: GCA_964616015.1. Lineage (GTDB taxonomy): Bacteria > Pseudomonadota > Gammaproteobacteria > Burkholderiales > Burkholderiaceae_C > Methylibium. Next base: position 4,768 of record CAZTTC010000074.1, read on the forward strand.
CGCGCCTTCACGGCCGCGCTGGTGTTGGCGTAGACGACCACGGTGCGGTCGGGGTGGGCGTCGCAGAAGGCGGCGAACTGGTCCGGCGGGCAGCCCAGGTCCAGCGAGCAGGTGGCGTCGAGGTCGGGCATCAGCACGGTTTTCTCGGGCGACAGGATCTTGGCGCTCTCGCCCATGAAGCGCACGCCGGCGACGACCAGCGTCTGCGCCGCGTGGTCGCGGCCGAAGCGCGCCATCTCCAGCGAGTCGGACACGCAGCCGCCGGTTTCCAGCGCCAGGTCCTGCAGGTCGCCGTCGACGTAGTAGTGCGCGACGAGGACGGCGTCCTTCGCCTTCAGCAGCGCTTTGGCGCGTGCCTTCAGCTCGGCGCGCCGCGGCGGCGTCAGCAGCTCGGGCACCTTGGCCCAGGCCTGCGCGGTGGAGCAGGCGCCGCGGGCGTCCTGCCGGGTGAAGTCGTAGAGGATCTGTGTGCTCATGTTCATCTCATTCTCTTACGCCGACGCGAAGAACGTGCTCGCGCCCCTACGACACCGAGGCAAAGAACTTGCTCGCGCCCCTACGACACCGAGGCAAAGAACTTGCTCGCGCCCCTACGACACCGAAGCAAAGAACTTGCTCGGTGTTGCCCCCAGCGAGCGCCTCACCATCGCGCTGAAGGCGCTCGGGCTGGTGTAGCCCAGCTCGGCGGCGATCTCGCTCATCGGGCGCTTGCGCGCGGCCAGCGTCAGCGCACGCGCCAGCAGCACCTGCTGGCGCCATTGGCCGAAGCTGGTGCCGAGCTCGTCGCGGAACAGGCGCGCCACGGTGCGCTCGCTGGCGCCGATGTCGCGCACCCAGTCGCCGAGCGTGTCGTGGCGCGTCGGCGCGTCGAGCACCGCCTCGCACAGCGCGCGCAGGCGTTTGTCCTGCGGCATCGGCACGCCCAGCGGCACCGGCGCGGCGCGCTTCAGTTCGTCGGCGAGCAGCGGGCCGATCAGCTTCTCGCGCTCCAGCTCGGCGGGCAGGGGCAGCGGGCCGTCGTCGGCGGCGGCCGGCAAGGCCAGCATCAGCGCCCGCAGCAGGTCGGACACCTCGAGCACGCGGCACTGCTGCCAATGGCCTTCGGCCGAGCCCTTGCGCGCACCCGGACCGCAGCAGCCGGGGCGCTGGTGCAGGTAGAGCGTGCACAGCTCCGCCGACTCGACGACGGTGACCGCGTGCTCGACCTCCGGCGGGATCCACAGCGCCCGCGAGGGCGGCACAAGATAGGTGCCGTCCCGCGTCGTCAGCCGCAGCACGCCGGTGGCCGACCAGGCCAGCTGCGCCCACGGGTGTCGGTGGGGCTCCACCTGGGTGTCGGCGGCGAGCTGGCTGTGCTTGGCGCGCAGCGGCCGCTCGGGCGTGGGCGCGTAGAGGTGCGGTGTCTGCGGGCCGACCCGCGGCGCGGCCGGGCGGTGACCGGCGGCGGCAGGCCGGACAGGAGGTCTTGGCATGATCGCGATAGAAGTTGTCCCGCTATCGTAAGCGCGCCGTAGCGTCCCGGTCGATGATCCGGCCATGACTTCCAGCACTTCGTCCGTGTCCGCCGCCGTGCCGGCCGCGCCAGCTGGCCAGGATGCCCGCAAGGATTGGCAGACGATCAGCCTGATCGGCCTGGCCCACGGCAGCTCGCACTTCTTCCACATGCTGCTGCCGCCGCTGTTCCCGGCCTTCATCCGGGACTTCGGCCTCAGCTATTCGGAGCTCGGCCTGCTGGTGACGGTGTTCTTCGTCATCTCAGGCATCGGCCAGGCGCTGGCCGGTTTCGTCGTCGACAAGGTCGGCGCGCGGCCGGTGCTCTTCCTGGCACTGGGTTGCTTCGTGGGCGCGGCACTGGTCGCCGCCAGCGCCACCGGCTACGCAGGCCTGGTGGCGGCGGCCTCGCTGGCCGGTCTGGGCAACTCGCCTTTCCATCCGGTCGACTTCACCATCCTCAACAAGCGCGTGTCGCAGCCGCGGCTGGGGCATGCCTTCTCGGTGCACGGCATCACCGGCAATCTGGGCTGGGCGGTGGCGCCCATCTTCCTGGCCGGCATCACGGCGCTGTCGGGGTCGTGGCGCGTGGCCTACGGGGCCGCGGCGGTGGTCGCGCTGGTCGTGCTGCTGCTGATGATCCTGAACCGCGAGGCCATCGACGACCGCTGCGGCACCTGGGCCCACGAGACGAAGGCCGGCACGCTGGCGCCGGCCGAGGAACACCCGCTCGCCTTCCTGAAGCTGCCGTCGGTGTGGCTGTGCTTTGCGTTCTTCTTCTGGACCACCGCGGCGCTGTCGGCGATCCAGAGCTTCGCCAGCCCGGCGCTGCAGCAGATGCACAGCTTGCCGTTGTCGGTCACCGCCTTCGTCGTCACCGGCTACATGCTGTGCGGCGCGGCCGGCATGGTGGTGGGCGGCTTCCTGGTGTCGCGCGTCGACCGGCTCGAGCGCACCATCGGCTGGGCCATGGCGGCCGCGGCGGCGTTGCTGTTCGTGGCCGGAACCGGCGGGCTGCCGGGCCTGGTGACGGCCGCTCTGGTGGCGCTTGCGGGCTTCGGCACTGGACTGGCCGGCCCGTCGCGCGACATGCTGATCAAGCGCGCCGCGCCGCCCGGGGCCACCGGCCGGGTCTACGGCACGGTGTATTCGGGCCTGGACATCGGCTTCGCGCTCGCGGCCCCGGCCTTCGGCGCGCTGCTGGACCACGGCCACGCGAATGGCATCTTCCACGGCGCGGCGGCGCTGCTGCTGATGGGGGTGTTCTCGGCCTCGCTGGTGGGCCTGCGCGTCGCGCGCACTCGCGCGCCGGCGCTGGCCGCCTGAGCCCGCGATCCGTTCCGGCCGAGCTGGTCGAAGCCGCGCGCGACGCTTCGACCGGCTCCGGCCGACCGGCTGCCCAAGCCGGGCTACAGTGATCGTCATGCCCCATCCCCCCACGCCGCGTCTGGCCGGCCACGCGCTGGTCGAGGCCCTGATCGCGCAGGGCGTCGACACCTGCTTCGGCGTGCCCGGCGAGAGCTACCTCGCGGTGCTCGATGGCTTTCACGAACACCGCGACCGCATCCGCTTCATCGCCTGCCGCCAGGAAGGCGGTGCAGCCTTCATGGCCGACGCGCAGGGCAAGCTGAGCGGGCGGCCCGGCATCTGCTTCGTGACGCGCGGGCCGGGTGCGACCAACGCCAGCATCGGCCTGCACACGGCCTTCCAGGACTCGACGCCGATGATCCTGTTCATCGGCCAGGTCGCCGGTGAGCAGCGCGACCGCGAGGCCTTCCAGGAAGTCGACTACCGGCAGATGTTCGGTCCCGGCACGCTGGGCATGGCCAAGTGGGTCGGCGAATGCCATGACGCCGACCGCCTGCCGGAGTACGTGGCCCGCGCCTTCCGCACCGCGCTGCAGGGGCGGCCCGGGCCGGTGGTGGTGGTGCTGCCCGAGGACATGCTGACGCGCTTGACGGCAGCCCCCGTGCTGCCGCGCATCGAGCCGGCGCTGGCCTGGCCCGCGCCCGGCGCGCTGCGCGAGCTGCGCTCGATGCTGCTGGCCGCGAAGCAGCCGCTGCTCATCGCCGGCGGCAGCGGCTGGGACGCCGAGTCCGCGGGCGCTCTGCAGCGCTTCGCCGAGAACTGGCACCTGCCGGTCGGCTGCGGCTTCCGCTTCCAGGACACGTTCGACAACCGGCATCCGCTCTACGCCGGCGACGTGGGCATCGGCATCAACCCGAAGCTTGCGCAGCGCGTGAAGGACGCCGACCTGATCCTCGCCATCGGCGTGCGCCTGGGCGAGATGACGACCGGCGGCTACACGCTGCTGGAAGCGCCGCGCCCAAGGCAGAAGCTCGTGCACCTGCACGCCGGGCCCGAGGAACTGGGCCGCGTCTACGCCGCCGACCTGATGCTGCAGGCCTCGCTGGCCTGCGCCGGCAAGGCGCTGGAGACGCTGGCCGCGCCGCTCGATGTGCCCTGGCGCGCCTGGACCGAGGCCGCGCACGCCGACCACGAGGCCAACCACGTCGCGCCGCCGGTCGCGCCGCTGGATATGGCCGAGGTCGTCAAGACGGCGCAGCGCCTCGCGCCGGCCGACACCGTGTTCACCAACGGCGCCGGCAACTTCAGTGGCTGGCTGCACCGTTACCTGCGCTACCCCGGCCTGCAGCACCACGGCCGCAGCCAGCTCGCGCCGACGTCGGGCGCCATGGGCTACGGCCTGCCGGCCGCGGTGGCGGCCTCGCTGCTGCATCCCGAGCGCACCGTGGTCAACCTCGCCGGCGACGGCGACTTCCTGATGACCGGCCAGGAGCTCGCCACCGCCACCGGCTATGCGGCGGGCACGGGCCGGGGCAAGCTCATCAGCATCGTGGTGGACAACGGCAGCTACGGCACGATCCGCATGCACCAGGAGCGCGAGTACCCCGGCCGCGTGTCCGGCAGCGACCTGTTCAACCCCGACTTCGCCGCGCTCGCACGCGCCTACGGCTGGCGGTCGTCGCGCGTGGACGCCACGGCCGCGTTCGAGCCGGCCTTCGCCGAGGCGCTGCGGGCCGGCCCGCCGACACTGATCCACCTGAAGCTCGACGCCGACGTCAGCACCTCGCGCACGACGCTCGGTGCGATCCGCAGCGCGGCGCAGGCGCGCGACACTGCGCGCTGAACCCGATCACCCCTGGGAGTCCCCATGTCCATCCGCCTTCGCGCGCCGTCGCTGCTGCCCGTGCTGTCCCTGCTGGCCCCGCTGGTGTTCACCGCCTGCGGCGGCGTCCCGCCCTCGACCCAGCCCATGGCACCGCCCAAGCCCCAGGCCGCCGCCAAGCCCGAGCCGCCGCCGCAGCAGGTCCTGATCGAGGCGCCGGACCCGCAGGTGTTGGGCGAATGGATCATCGAGCAGGCGCGCAGCGCGCCGCTGGTCGACAAGAGCAAGGCCCGCCTGGTGTTCGGCCCGGAAGGCGCCCTGAGCGGCAATGGCAGCTGCAACGCGCTGCGCGGCCGCTACACGCTGGAAGGCAATCGCCTGAAGATCGACCCGGTCGCGACCACCCGCATGGCCTGCAGCCCGGCGCTGATGGAGCAGGAGGACCGCGTGCTCACGGCGCTGGAGCGCGCGGCACGGGCCACGGTGCCGCCGCACGGGTTCCTGACGCTGCAGGACGCCGACGGTGCGGTGTTGATGCGCGCCTCGCGCGCGCAGCCGAAGTCCTAGTTGCTGCTGCCGGCGGCGGCCGGGCGCCGACCGACCAGCATCAGCACCACGCCCACCAGCACCACGCCGGCCGCGGCCCACTCGTAGCCGCTGACCACCTCGCCCGCCACCGCCACGCCCAGCAGCATGGCGATGACCGGGTTGACGAAGGTGTAGCTCGACGCCAGCGAAGCCGGCGCGCGCGCCAGCAGCAGCATGTAGGCGTTGAAGGCGATCAGCGAGCCGAACACCACCAGGTAGACCCAGGCGGCGACGGCCAGCGGCTCGGGCGGCCACTGCGCGGCCAGCGTGGCGTACTCGCCATCCAGCGCGGCCATCGCCATCAGCACGGCGCCGCCGCAGATCATCTCGCTGGCAAAGCCGGTGGCGCCGGGCGCCAGGGGCAGGGGGCGCAGGCTCAGCACGCTGCCCACGCACCAGGTGACGCAGGCGATCGCGATGGCGACCAGCCCCACCGTCGACGCCTGGAAGCCCGCGCCCTGCGTCAGCATCAGCACGCCGCCCAGGCCGACGGCGATGCCCAGCGCCTCCTGACGCGTGGGAAACACGCGCCACAGCGTCAGCAGCAGCGCCATCAGCACCGGCACCACCGCGATGAAGGCGACGACCAGGCCGGAGCCGACGGTCTGCTCGGCATAGGCGGTGCCGCCCATGCCGCCGCCCAGCATCAGCGTGCCGACGGCCAGCGCGTGCAGCCACTGCCTGCGCGTCGGCATCGGTGCGCCGCGCCAGGCCATCCATGCGAGCAGGAGGCCGCCCGCCACCAGGAAACGCGAGCCCATCTGCACGAAGGGCGGAAAGCTCACCAGCGCGAACTTGATGGCCAGGTAGGTCGATCCCCAGACCATCCAGGTGGCCGCGAGGCAGGCGATGACCAGCGGCGACAAGCCGGCGCGCGGCGCGGCCAGGGCAGGGGCGGCGAGGGAGCTCATGGCGACGGATCGTAGAAGGCCGCACCGCGTCGATCGAGGTCTGAATCAAGGAAACGCAGAGCCCGCGCCTTGATATTCCAGGAAAGAAGCCTGCTACGCTTTGCACATGCCCGAAGCGACTTCGCTCGACGCCTACGACACCCGCATCCTCGCGGAGCTGCAGGCCGATGCCCGCCTGTCCATGGCCGAGCTGGGCCGCCGCGTCCACCTGAGCCAGCCCGCGGTGACCGAGCGCGTGCGCAAGCTCGAGGCCGCCGGCGTCATCACCGGCTACCGCGCCACGGTCAATCTCGCGGCGCTGGGCTACGGCATCCGCGCCATGATCCGCGTCGGCCGGGCCGAGTACCAGCGCGTCGTCAAGCTGATCCAGCAGACGCCCGAGGTCGTGAACGCCTACAACGTGACCGGCGAGGACAGCTGGATCCTCGAGATCGCCGTGATCGACGTGGCCCACCTCGACGCCGTGGTCACCAAGTTCTGCATCCTGACCGAGACCTCGACCGCCATCGTGCTCAACGCCGCGCGCGCCAACCAGGCCATGCTGCCCGCCAAGCGCGAGGACGTGAAGCCGACCATCAAGAAAGTGGAGAACGCATGACGACCGCGACCCCGAGTACCGCAGACTTCTCGACATGTGACCTGTGCGATGCGCACAAGAACGACAGCACGGGCAGCTTCCGCGTGCTGCCGCCGGTCTTCCACAGCTACGGAGGCGTGGCCAGGTTCTCCGGCCCGGCCAGCACGGTGAAGTGCTTCGAGGACAACTCCCTGGTCAAGGCCGCGCTCGACGAGCCCGGCCAGGGCCGCGTGCTGGTGGTGGACGGCGGCGGCTCGCTCAGGCGCGCGCTGGTCGGCGGCAACCTGGCCGCGGCGGCGGCGAAGAACGGCTGGGCCGGGATCATCGTCGACGGCTGCGTGCGCGATGCGGCCGAGCTGCGCGCTGCGAAAGTCGGCATCCGCGCGCTGGGGCTGATGCCGCTGCCGACCGAGAAACGCAACGAGGGGCAGCGCAATGTGGCGGTGCAGGTGCAGGGGGTGTGGGTGAGGGTGGGGGATGGCGTATGGGTAGATGAGGACGGGATCGTCGTTACTCGAAGCTAGACAGCCTGTCTCGCGGGCATGGTCAGGCGGCTCCTTTGATTCATTCGACTTCGGTCGACTGCGGGTGGGCATCGCAGGTTCGAATCGGGGACCCGCAATCAAAGCCGCTATCGGCCAGGAGGCGACATTAGCTACAACGCCAGATAGCCGTCATTGCCTCCCAGATCTTTTATGAAGAGCTCCCCGTCTGCTGACTTAGCGACAACGCCACGAAGTCGACGAAAGCCCGCACCCGAGCGGCAAGCTGATGGCGCTGCGGGTACACCGCATGAATGTCGGCATCGGGCGTGTGGAACTGCGGCAGCACCTGCACCAGCCGGCCGTTCTTCAGGTAGCGATCGATGTCCCACTCGGCCCGCATCAGGATGCCGTGCCCATCCAAGGCCCAACTGACCGCGATCTCGCCGTCGTTCGTCGTCAGATTGCCCCGCGTCTTGACCGCTTCCGTCGTCGCGTTCTTCCCCCGGCCGCTGGTCAGACGCCAAAGCCCGTAGGCCTCTTCGCCCTGTCGGATGCCGATGCAGTTGTGCTTGGTCAGATCGTTCGGAACCTTGGGTGTGCCGTGCTTGGCGAGGTAGGCTGGCGCAGCGCAAAGCAGGCGCCGGTTCGGTGCGATGTGCTTGGCAATGATGCGTGCGTCGGGCGGCGCGCCGAAGCGGATGCAGACATCGAAGGTGTCTTCCGTCAGCGCCGGTGGGTTGACCGACAACTGCAACTGCACCTCCACCTGCGGGTACCTGCGAACGAAGCGTGAGATCAGCGGCGCCACATGGCTGCGGCCGAAACCGAGCGTCGCGTTCACGCGCAGCAGGCCTTTCGGCGTGGCCTTCGACACACCCAGCAGCTGCTCCATGTCATCGATCTCGCCGAGGATGCGACGCGCATGCTCCAGGTAGAGCTCGCCTTCGGGCGTCAGGCTCATGCGTCGGGTCGTACGGTTCACGAGCGAAAGGCACACGCGCGACTCCATCAGCGCCAGATGCTTGCTGACCGCCGGCGTCGTGATGCCCAGTTCGCGCGCCGCGGCGCTGAGGCTGCCGGCGCTGGCCAGCACGGAGAAGAAGCCCAGGTCGGCGGGCTGGATGCCGCTGGTCGAACCACTGGTCATGAAGGCTCCATTCAGGGTCGATTGTGAGATTCAGGTTAACGATGGATTCACTTTAGCCGTGCGCGCACCGGCCGTCCATTTCCTACAGTCTCCTCACCGCCAACCCACTCCCACGGAGAAAAACCATGAAGACCTACGCGATCGCAACCATCCCCGGTGACGGCATCGGCAAGGAAGTCGTTCCCGCCGGCCAGCAGGTGCTCGAAGCGCTGGCCAAGTCGAGCAGCAGCTTCCGGTTCGAGTTCGAGAACTTCGACTGGGGCGGCGACTACTACCGCCAACACGGCGTGATGATGCCGGCCGATGGCCTGGACGCCATCCGCAACAAGGACGCCATCCTCTTCGGCTCGGCCGGCGATCCGCACATTCCCGACCACATCACGCTGTGGGGCCTGCGCCTGAAGATCTGCCAGGGCTTCGACC
>CAZTTC010000075.1:0-13514 GCA_964616015.1 uncultured Methylibium sp.
CGGGCGTGCAGGTACTTCAGGAAGCGCGCCTGGTAGATCGCCATCAGCGGGCCCAGGCCCATCGACACGGTGGGGAACTGCCAGAAGTCGGGCATCAGCTTCGGGTGCGGATAGCTCGACAGGCCCTTGCCATCGACCTCCTGCCGGAAGTTCAGCAACTGCGCTTCAGTGATGCGGCCTTCCATGAAGGCGCGGGCGTAGATGCCGGGCGAGCTGTGGCCCTGGATGTAGAGCAGGTCGCCGCCGTGGCGGCCGCCCTGGTCGGTGTCGTCGGCATGCCAGAAGTGGTTGAAGCCGGCGCCGAACATCGTCGCCAGCGAGGCGAAGCTGGAGATGTGGCCGCCGAGGTCGCCGCCGTCGGCCGGGTTCAGGCGGTTGGCCTTGACCACCATCGCCATCGCGTTCCAGCGCATGTAGGCGCGCAGGCGCTCCTCGACATCGATCTGCCCGGGGCTGTGCTGCTCCTGGCCGGCCGGGATGGTGTTGATGTAGGGCGTGGTGGCCGAAAACGGCATGTCGATGCCGGCCTGGCGCGCCTCGTCGATCAGGCGCTCGAGCAGGAAGTGCGCACGCGACGGGCCTTCGCTCTCGATGACTGCGGCCAGGGCTTCCAGCCACTCCCGCGTCTCCTGGGTGTCGGTGTCGCTCGCGTCGTTGGCGGCCGGCCGGCCGAAGGACTCCGGAACTGCGGACATGGCTTGTCTCCTGGTGTCAGGCGCTGTCGACGCGCCTTGGTGTGCGGTGACCGCAGTCTGTCACAGCTTCCCTGAAATTTCAAATAGCGCGAGTTGATTTCATATTGTGGGTACTACGCATCTTCCTGCCAGGGCCGGGCGAGAGCCCGAGCGCGCCGGGTTCGATAATCCGCCCATGGCCGTCCCCGCGCCCGATTCCACCCTCGATCCCCTCGCCTCGCCGCCGCGGCGCCTGTTCTGGGCCTGGTGGAAGCGCCAATCGCCGGCCCGCCAGGACCGCTTCGCGACGCTCGGGCCCTTGCTGTCGGTGCTGCTCTTTCTCGCGGCGATCATCACGGCCTTCTGGTATCTGCGCAACGAGGAGTTCGAGCGCGAACAGGAGTCGGTCAAGCGCGACACCGAGATCGCCCAGCAGCAGATCCGCCTTCGACTGATCGAGAACCAGGAGCAGCTCGTGCGCATGGCGCGCGAGGTCGCGACGCGCAGCATCGACCTCGACGAGTTTCTCGGCCAGGCGGTCAGCTTCGCGCGTGAGCGGCCCGAGATCGTCAGCGTGGGCTGGCTCACGGCCGACCAGTCCGTCAAGGCCCACCACCTGTCGCCCAACCACCCGGCTGATCCCGTGCGCTGGCCCCAGGAGAGCGCGGCGACGACGGCCTCGCCCTCTCAGGTGACCGAGCCGGCCTGGGCCTTCGCCGCCGCCCGCGACCTGCGGCAGCCGGTGTATTCGCGGCCCTTCGAGGGCGGCGCGGCGCAGGCGGTCTTCCAGGTCCACGTCCCCCTGGTCGATCGCAGCGCCTTCGCGGGCACGGTGGTCGCGGAGTATTCGGTGGAGGCGCTGCTGCGCTACTTCGTGCCGGCCGAGGTCACCCGCCGCCACGCCATCAGCCTGCTCGACAGCAACGAGCGCGTGCTCGCCAGCAGCGTCTCGCGCGAGCCGCCCGGCAGCACGCGCCGCAGCGGCATCGTCCACGAGATCGCGCTGGCGCCGTCCGGCAACGGTCTGGTGGTGCGCGGCCAGGGCTGGCGCACCTCGATCGGCCTCATCGGCAACACGCTGTTCTGGATGGTGGTCGCGCTGTCGGCGCTGACGGTGTGGATGCTGCTCGGCACCTGGCGCCACATGCGCCGGCGCTCGCAGATGCAGAGCACGCTGGTGTCGGAGACCAACTTCCGGCGTGCGATGGAGAACTCCATGCTGACCGGCATGCGGGCGATGGACCTCGAAGGCCGCATCAGCTACGTCAACCCGGCGTTCTGCGCGATGACCGGCTTCGCAGAGGGCGAGCTGATCGGCCGCCTGCCGCCCTTCCCGCACTGGCCGCCCGACCGCATGGAGGAGAACACGCGCCTGCTGCAGCAGGAACTGCAGGGGCGCAGCCCGGCCGGCGGCATCGAGGTCAAGGTGATGCGCAAGGACGGCACGCTGTTCGACGCGCGCATGTACGTCTCGCCGCTGATCGACGCCAAGGGCCACCAGACCGGCTGGATGACCTCGATGACCAACATCACCGAGGCCAAGCGCATCCGCGACCAGCTGTCGGCGTCGCACGAGCGCTTCACGACCGTGCTCGAGGGCCTGGAGGCCGCGGTGTCGGTGCTGTCCGTGGCCCAGGGTGAGTTGCTGTTCGCCAACCGCTCCTACCGACTCTGGTTCGGCGCCGACTCCCGCGGCCACGCCCAACTGGCGGGGGCCGAGGAGAACCTGGCCGCCCTGCGCGAGGCCGACGACAGCGTCGACAGCTTCGGCGGCCTGCCCACGCAGGAGCTGACCGAGGCGGCCGGCGATGCCCGCGAGGTCTTCGTCGAGCCCCTGCAGAAGTGGTTCGACGTGCGAGCGCGCTACGTGCAGTGGACCGACGGCCGGCTTGCGCAGATGCTGATCGCCACCGACATCACCGCGCGCCGGCGTGCCGAGGAACTGGCCTCGCACCAGGCCGAGAAGGCGCAGGTCACGAGCCGCCTCGTCACGATGGGCGAGATGGCCTCGAGCGTCGCCCACGAGCTGAACCAGCCGCTCACCGCGATCACCAACTACTGCAACGGCATGGTCTCGCGCGTCAAGGCCGACGCGATCGAGAAGCCGGACCTCATCGCGGCGCTGGAGAAGACCGCGCGCCAGGCCCAGCGGGCCGGTCAGATCATCCACCGCATCCGTGCCTTCGTGAAGCGCAGCGAGCCGCAGCGCCAGCCGGCCAAGGCCCGCGACATCGTCGAGGATGCGGTCGAGCTGGCCGGCATCGAGATCCGCCGCCGCAACGTCCACATCCGCACCTACGTGGCGCAGCGACTGCCCGACCTGCAGGTCGACCCGATCCTGATCGAGCAGGTGCTGCTGAACCTGCTGAAGAACGCCGCCGAGGCGATCGACAACGCGCACCTGCCGCCGTCGCGCCGCCACATCGAGCTGCGCGTCGTGCCCAAACACACGCCCGAGGAGGGCGGCGTCATCGAGTTCAGCGTCACCGACCACGGCCCCGGCGTGCGCGACGAGGTGATGGCCCGGCTGTACGAGGCCTTCTTCTCCACCAAGCCCGACGGACTGGGCATCGGACTGTCGCTGTGCCGCTCGATCATCGAGTCCCACCGCGGCCGGATCCGCGCCGAGAACCTCTACAATGGCAGCTCTGTGACAGGCTGTCGCTTCGCCTTCACCCTGCCGGTCGAACTGGCCGCCCCGGCCGCCGAATCGGCCGGTCCCACGCTGATCGAAACCTCGTAAAGAGCGCGCATGAGCCTCATCCCGAAGAAGGGCACCGTCTACGTCGTCGATGACGACGAGGCCGTGCGCGACTCCCTGCAGTGGCTCCTCGAAGGCAAGGACTACCGAGTCAAGTGCTTCGATTCGGCCGAATCCTTCCTGTCGCGCTTCGACCCGCGCGAGGTCGCCTGTCTGATCGCCGACATCCGCATGGACGGCATGAGCGGCCTGGAGCTGCAGGACCGCCTGGTGGAGCGCAAGAGCCCGCTGCCGGTGGTCTTCATCACCGGCCACGGCGACGTGCCGATGGCCGTCACGACGATGAAGAAGGGCGCGATGGACTTCATCGAGAAGCCCTTCAAGGAAGAAGAGCTGCTGGGCCTGGTGGAGCGCATGCTCGACCAGGCGCGCGCCGCCTTCAGCCAGCACCAGGAAGCGGCCAGCCGCGACGCGCTACTGTCGCGTCTGACCACGCGCGAAGCCCAGGTGCTCGAACGCATCGTCGCCGGGCGGCTCAACAAGCAGATCGCCGACGACCTGGGCATCAGCATCAAGACGGTGGAGGCGCATCGCGCCAACATCATGGAAAAGCTCAACGCCAACACGGTGGCCGATCTGCTGAAGATCGCGCTCGGGGCCCAGGCCAAGGCCTGAGGACCGTCCCGTCGACCAGGGCCGCCGCGAGCGGCCTTTTTCGTTGACGCCCGCTCCGACCACGCCTAGACACAAGGATGCGCATGACGGCCAGGACCATCGACGGCAACGCCCTCTCCCGCCACCTGCGCCACGAAGTGGCCGAGCGCGCCGCGCTGCTGCGCGAGCGGGGCATCACGCCCGGCCTGGCGGTGATCCTGGTCGGCGAGAACCCCGCCTCCCAGGTCTACGTGCGCAACAAGGTCAAGGCCTGCCACGACAACGGCCTGCATTCGGTGCTCGAGCACTACCCCGCCGCGATGACCGAGGCCGAGCTGCTGGCGCGCGTGAAGGCGCTCAACGCCGATGCCGCGATCCACGGCATCCTCGTGCAGCTGCCGCTGCCGCCGCACATCGATGCCCACCGCGTCATCGAGACCATCGCCCCCGGCAAGGACGTCGACGGCTTCCACGTGGCGAGCGCGGGGGCCCTGATGGTCGGCCAGCCCGGCTTTCGGCCTTGCACGCCCTACGGCTGCATGAAGATGCTGGAATCCATCGGCTGCGACCCCAAGGGCAAGCACGCGGTCGTGATCGGCCGCAGCAACATCGTCGGCAAGCCGATGGCGATGCTGCTGTTGCAAGCCAGCGCCACCGTCACCATCTGTCACAGCGCGACGGCCGATCTGGGCTTTCATACACGGCAGGCCGACATCGTGGTCGCCGCGGTCGGCCAGCGCTACGTGCTGACGGCGGACATGGTCAAGCCCGGGGCGGTCGTCATCGATGTCGGCATGAACCGCGACGACCACGGGCGCCTGTGCGGCGACGTCGACCATGCCGGCGTCGCCAAGGTGGCCGGCTACCTGACACCCGTGCCGGGTGGCGTCGGCCCGATGACGATCACTATGCTGCTGATGAACACGATCGAATCCGCGGAGCGCCGCGCCGCCTGACACTTCCAACGTCATCCCGCACACTGGTCACCACCATGAGCAATCCCCTTCTCGATTCCGCCGCGCTGCCGCGCTTCGACACGATCCGCCCGGCCCACGTCGCCGCGGCGATCGACGCCCTGCTGGCCGAGGCGCAGGCCGCACTGGACAAGGCCACCGGCCCCGCGGTCGCGGCCGACTACGACGCGCTGTCGGCCGTGTTGGACGTCGCGACCGAACGCCTGGGCCGCGCCTGGGGCGCCGTCAGCCACCTCAACGCCGTGGCCGACACGCCCGAGCTGCGTGCCGCCTACACCCAGGCCCTGCCCAAGGTCACCGACTTCTACACCCAGCTCGGCGCTGACGAGCGGCTCTACGCCAAGTACAAGGCGATCGCCGGCGGCCCGCAGGCCGATGCGCTGAACGCGGCACGCCGCAAGGCGCTGTCCAATGCGATGCGCGACTTCGTGTTGTCGGGCGCCGAGCTGCAGGGCGCTGACAAGGAGCGCTTCGCCGCCATCCAGGCGCGTCAGGCCGAGCTGGGCCAGGCCTTCTCCGAGCACGTGCTCGACGCCACCGATGCCTGGAGCCACGTCGCCACCGAGGCCGAGCTGGCGGGCGTGCCCGACGACGTCAAGGCCGCCACCCGCGCCGCCGCCGAGGCCGACGGCCAGGCGAGCGGCCACAAGCTCACACTGCACATGCCGGTCTACCTGCCGGTGTTGCAGTACGCACAGGATCGTGGGCTGCGCGAGCGCCTGTACCGCGCCCACGTCACCCGCGCCTCCGAGGCCGGCCCGGCCGAGCGCGACAACAGCACCGTGATGCGCGAGATCCTGGCCCTGCGCGAAGAAGAGGCCCGGCTGCTCGGCTATGCCAGCTTCGCCGAGGTCTCGCTGGTGCCCAAGATGGCCGACTCGCCGCAGCAGGTCGAAGGCTTCCTGCGCGACCTGGCCCGCCGCGCCCGGCCGCACGCCGAGCGCGATCTCGCCGAGCTGCGCGACTTCGCGCGCGCCGAACTCGGCCTGCCGGACCTGCAGGCCTGGGACCTCGCCTACGCCTCCGAGAAGCTCAAGGAAGCCCGCTACGCCTTCAGCGACACCGAGGTGAAGCAGTACTTCACCGAGCCCAAGGTGCTGGCCGGCCTGTTCAAGATCATCGAGACCCTGTTCGAGGTCGCGATCCGCCCCGACAGCGCGCCGGTGTGGAACGAGAACGTGCGCTTCTTCCGCATCGACCGCGGCGGCCACTTGGTCGGGCAGTTCTACCTCGACCCGTACGCGCGCCCCGGCAAGCGTCCGGGCGCCTGGATGGACGACGTGCGCGGCCGCTGGGCCCGCCCCGAGGGCAGCCTGCAGACGCCGGTGGCCCAGCTCGTCTGCAACTTCGCCGCGCCCGTGGGTGGCCAACCGGCGCTGCTGTCGCACGACGACGTGACGACCCTGTTCCACGAGTTCGGCCATGGCCTGCACCACATGCTGACCCAGGTCGACGAGATCGGCGTGGCCGGCATCTCGGGCGTCGAGTGGGACGCGGTCGAGTTGCCCAGCCAGTTCATGGAGAACTTCTGCTGGGAGTGGGAGGTCGTGCGCCACATGACCGCGCATGTCGACAGCGGCGAGCCGCTGCCGCGCGCGCTGTTCGACAAGATGCTGGCCGCGCGCAACTTCCAGAGCGGTCTGCAGACGCTGCGCCAGGTCGAGTTCGCGCTGTTCGACATGCGCATCCACGCCGAGCCCTCGGCCACGATCGACATCCAGCGATCGATCGACGACGTGCGCCGCGAGATCGCGGTGCTGCAGCCGCCGGCCTTCAACCGCTTCCAGCACAGCTTCTCGCACATCTTCGCCGGCGGCTATGCGGCCGGCTACTACAGCTACAAGTGGGCCGAGGTGCTGAGCGCCGACGCCTACGCCGCCTTCGAGGAGGAAGGCGTGTTCAATCCCGCCGTGGGCCGCCGCTACCGCGAGGCCATCCTGGAAGCCGGCGGCAGCCGCCCGGCGATCGAGAGCTTCAAGGCCTTTCGCGGCCGCGAGCCGCGCATCGATGCCTTGCTGCGCCACCAGGGCATGGCAGACTGATGGCCTGTGTTCGTCCAAGGGAGACTCCGCGATGACCCATCCCCCTGTTGTCCGCGCGCTGCTGATCCTTGGCCTGCTGGCTGCCTCCGGCTCGCCGTCGATGGCCCAGTACAAGGTGGTCGACCCGGACGGTCGCGTCACCTACACCGACCGCCCGACGCCGTCGGCCACGGCCAAGGTGCAGCCGATCCGCATCGCGCCCGGCGGCGAAGCCGGGTCGTCGCTGCCCTACGACCTGCGCCAGGTCGCAGAGCGCTACCCGGTCACCCTGTACAGCGGCGACAACTGCGACGCCTGCACCGCCGGACGCAACATGCTGCGCCAGCGCGGCGTCCCGTTCACCGAGAAGACTGTCAAGACCGACGCCGACATCCAGGCGCTCAAGCGGCTGGAGTCCAGCAGCGAACTGCCGGTCCTGCGCATCGGCACGCAGCAGCTCAAGGGCTACACCGACGCCGAGTGGCGCAGCTACCTCGACGCGGCCGGCTATCCGGCGCAATCCAAGCTGCCGGCGAGCTACAAGAGCGCCGAACCCGCACCGCTGGTCGGCCAGACGACCGCGGCGCCGCCCGCCCGGCCCGCGCCGACGCCGCAGCCGCCGGCCCAGTTGCCGCCCGCCCTCGAGACGGCGCCCCAGGGCATCCGCTTCTAGCGGTCTCGCTCAGTAGCTCAGCGTCTGCACGCCCTCGGGCGTGCCCAGCAGGCAGACGCTGGCGCGGTGGCGGGCGAACACGCCGACCGTCACCACGCCGGGCCACTGGTTGACCTCGGTCTCGAAGGCCAGCGGCTCGGTGATGCGCAGGCCGTGCACGTCGACGATCCACTGCCCGTTGTCGGTGACCACGCCCTCGCGCAGCTTGGCGTCGCCACCCAGGGCCGCAAAGCGCCGACGGATCCGGGCCACCGCCATCGGCACGACCTCGACCGGCAGCGGAAAGCGCCCCAGCACGTCCACGCGCTTGGAGGCATCGGCGATGCAGACGAAACGCTCGGCCAGGTCGGCGACGATCTTCTCGCGCGTCAGGGCGGCGCCCCCGCCCTTGATCATGCAGCCCTGCGGGTCGATCTCGTCGGCGCCGTCGACATAGATCGGCAGCGACTCGACCTCGCCCGCCTCGAACACACGGATGCCGTGGGCCTGCAGTCGCTCGGTGCTGCGCACCGAGCTCGACACCGCACCGGCGATCTGCGACTTGATGCCCGCCAGCGCGTCGATGAAGCAGTTGACCGTCGAGCCGGTGCCCACGCCGACGATGCTGCCGGCCACGACGTGGTCCAGCGCGGCGCGCCCGACGAGGGCCTTGAGTTCGTCCTGGTTCATCCGTTCGCCTCGGGTTGCGTCGGCATTATCCGGGGCGCCGCCGGCGCGGGCCTCTGGGACAATCCTCGCATGCCCCTCGTCCCCTATGCCCTGGCCCGCCCTTTCCTCTTCGGCCTGGACGCCGAGCATGCGCACGAGCTGACGCTGGCGGCGATCGCGCGGCTCCAGAACACGCCGCTGCAGTGCACCTGGCAGCAGGCCCGCGTGGACGATCCCGTCAGCATGGCCGGCCTGCGCTTTCCCAACCGCATCGGCCTGGCCGCCGGCCTGGACAAGAACGGCCGTTGCATCGACGGCCTGGGCGCGATGGGCTTCGGCTTCATCGAGGTCGGCACCGTCACGCCGAAGCCGCAGCCGGGCAACCCGAAGCCGCGGCTCTTCCGCCTGACCGCGGCGGACGCGCTGATCAACCGCCTCGGCTTCAACAACGACGGGCTCGACGCCTTCCTCGCCAACGTGCAGCGCGCGCACTTCCGCGAGCGGGGCGGCGTGCTCGGCCTCAACATCGGCAAGAACGCCGCCACCCCGATCGAGGACGCCGCATCCGACTACCTGCTGGGCCTGGCCGGCGTGTTCCCGCACGCCGACTACGTGACCATCAACATCTCCAGCCCCAACACGAAGAACCTGCGCAGCCTGCAGAGCGATGCCGCCCTCGACGCGCTGCTGGGCGCGCTGCAGGAACGCCGCCAGCAGCTCATCGCGCAGCACAGGCGCAGCGTGCCGATGTTCGTCAAGATCGCCCCGGACCTCGACGAGTCCCAGGTCGGCGTCATCGCCGCCACGCTGCGCAAGAACGCGATCGACGGCGTGATCGCCACCAACACCACGCTGGCGCGCGACGCCGTCCAGGGCCTGCCCCACGCCGGCGAGGTCGGCGGCCTCAGCGGCCGCCCGGTGGCCGAGTCCAGCAACCGCGTGATCGGTCAGCTGCGCGCCGCGCTCGGCGCCGGCTATCCCATCATCGGCGTGGGCGGCGTGATGAGCGGCGCCGACGCCCGGGCGAAGCGCGCCGCGGGCGCCGACCTGGTGCAGGTCTACACCGGCCTGATCTACCGCGGCCCCGCCCTCGTGCGCGAGGCCGCGCTGGCCTTGCGCGGCTGAGCCTGCCCCCGCGCCCCGGGGGCCCGGTTCAAGGACCGCTGCGCACCGGGCCTTCGCCCCGGTGCTAAGCTGCGCGCCCCACCGGGGCGAAGGCCCCCGCTTCACGGAACCCAACATGCCTGGCTTGCTCCCCGACGTCGACCCGCAAGGCCTCCTCGAGTATTCGGTCGTCTACACCGACCGCGCGCTCAACCACATGTCCCAGAAGTTCCAGGGCGTGATGCGCGACATCTCGGCCACGCTCAAGGAGGTCTACCGCGCGAAGTCGGCGGTGGTCGTGCCGGGCAGCGGCAGCTTCGGCATGGAGGCGGTGGCGCGCCAGTTCGCCACCGGCAAGAAGGTGCTGGTGATCCGCAACGGCTGGTTCAGCTACCGCTGGACGCAGATCTTCGACATGGGCTCGATCCCGTCCGAGGCCATCGTGCTGAAGGCGCGCCGCATCGAGGACGGCAAGCAGGCCGCCTGGGCGCCGGCCCCCATCGCCGAGGTGGTGGCGACGATCCGCGCTCAGCGCCCGGCCGTCGTGTTCGCGCCCCACGTCGAGACCTCGGCCGGCATGATCCTGCCCGACGATTACCTCAGGCAGGTGGCCGACGCGGTGCACGAGGTCGGCGGCCTGTTCGTGCTGGACTGCATCGCCTCGGGCACGATCTGGGTCGACATGGCCGCGACCGGCGTCGACGTGCTGGTCAGCGCCCCGCAGAAGGGCTGGAGCGGCCCGCCGTGCTGCGCGCTGGTCGCGCTGAGCCCGCTGGCGCGCGAGCGCATCGACGGCAGCACCAGCACCAGCTTCGCCTGCGACCTGCGCAAGTGGCTGCAGGTCATGGAGGCCTATGAAGGCGGCGCCCACGCCTATCACACGACCCTGCCCACCGACGCGCTGACGCGCGTGCGCGACGTGATGCAGGAGTCGCGAGCCTACGGTTTCGACAAGCTGCATGCCGAGCAGCAGGAACTCGGCGACCGCGTGCGCGCGCTGTTCGCCCGCAAGGGCATCAAGAGCGTGGCGGCCCCCGGCTTCCAGGCCCCCGGCGTGGTGGTCAGCTACACCGAGGACGCCGGCATCCAGTCGGGCAAGAAGTTCCTCGGCCTGGGCCTGCAGGTCGCCGCCGGCGTGCCGCTGCAATGCGACGAGCCGGCCGACTTTCAGACCTTCCGCGTGGGCCTGTTCGGCCTGGACAAGCTGCACCACATCGAGCGCACGGTGCGCAGCCTCGACGACGCGCTGAACCAGCTGGTCTGAGTCGCGGTCCCGCGGCCTGCGGTCTGCGGTCTGCGGTCTGCGGTCTGCGGTCTGCGGTCTGCAGTCAGCGGCCGAGGCCGTTCAGGGCTGGCGCCCGATCTCCTCGACGATCGCCGCCGCCATGCGCCGCGCTGCGCCGCGGTGGGCGGCCGCGAATTCCAGCGCCCGGGCGGCCATCAGGGCCTGGGCGTGCTCGTCGCGCGACAGCGCCATCGCCCGCTGCACCGCCGCGGGCAGGTCCGGGGCGCGCTCGCCGGCCCCGGCGGCAATGCAACGCTCGGCGGCCTCGGCGAAGTTGAAGGTGTGCGGCCCCATCAGCACCGGGCAGCCGCAGGCCGCCGCCTCGATGAGGTTCTGCCCGCCCAGCGGCGCGAAGCTGCCTCCCAGCAAGGCGACGCGCGACGCCGCGTAGTAGGCCGGCAATTCGCCCATCGAATCCCCCAGCCAGACGTCCGCGGCCAGCGCCTGCACATCCGGCCCCGACGCTGGCCAGGCGCTGCGGCGCGACAGCGACCAGCCGCCGCGCGTGACCATCGCCGCGATCTCGTCGAAGCGCTGCGGGTGGCGCGGCACCAGCAGCAGCCGGGCCGCAGGCGCGGCCGAGCGCCAGGCCGCCAGCAGCTCGCCCTCCTCGCCCTCGCGTGTGCTCGCGGCCAGCACCAGCGGTCGCGCGTCGACCCTCGCCCAGGCGAGACCGCGATCGAGCAGCGCTGCATCCGGCGTGGCATCGAACTTCAGGTTGCCGACGACCTCGACGCGCCGCGCGCCCGCCGTCCGCAGCCGCTGCGCATCGGCCTCGGTCTGCGCCATCACGCGGGTCAGCGCCGCCATGGCCGGCACCAGCAGCGCCGCGAAGCGCTGGCCACGCTGCAGGCTGCGGCCGCTGAGGCGCGCGTTGACCAGCAGCACCGGCACGCCGCGCTGCACCGCGCCGCGGACGAGATTGGGCCAGACCTCGGTCTCCATCAGCACGCCGACGGCGGGCTGCCAGTGGTCGAGGAAGCGCCGCACCGCGCCGGGGGTGTCGTAGGGCAGCCAGCACTGGGCGTCGCCCGGCTGCAGCAGCGCGCCGCCGGCGTCGCGTCCGGTCGCGGTGCCGTGCGTCAGCAGCAGCCGCACCCCGGGGCGCGCATCGCGCAGCGCCGCGACGAGGGCCGTCGCAGCGCGCGTCTCGCCCAGCGAGACCGCATGGATCCACACCGCGCCGCGCGGCCCGGACGAGCCATAGCCGCGACCGAATCGCTCGGCGATCGCGTGGCGGTACAGCGGCTCCGCGCCTCCGCGACGCCACAGCCGCATTCGATAGAACGGCGAGATCGCCCACAGCAACGCGCCGTAGGCCCAGCGCGCCAGCGCCGCCTTCACGCCACGCGCTCCCAGGCTTCGATCGTCTGCGCCACCGTCGGCAAGGCCGACTCGCCGGCCTGCAGCACCGCGGTCGCGGGCTGCCAGTAGGCGGCCGCGCGCCAGGCCTTGTCCTCGATGAAGAGCTGCACCGTCGGCCGGCCCAGCGTCGCCGACATGTGCGACAGGCCGGTGTCCAGGCCGATGCTGCCGTGGCAGTGCGCCATCACCGCGGCCAGCCGGTCCAGCGGCAGCCGCGGCAGCACGGCCGCCCCGGCGCCGACCTGCGCGGCGATCGCCTCGGCATGGGCGCGCTCGTCGGCCGTGCCCCAGGGCAGCCAGGCGCGCGCGCCGCGCTGCACGAGCGCACGGCCCAGTTCGGCCCAGTAGCCGGGCGGCAGCAGCTTCTGCGCCTTGGCCGAACCATGCACCAGCAGCACCGCGCGCGGATCGGCCCAGGGTCCGTCCTGCGGATCGAGCGCCGGCACCTGCCAGGGCACGACCGGCGCCCCTTCGGCCCGATGGCCCAGCGCGCGCGCCGCCAGGTCGCGCGAGCGATCGACCACGTGCATGCGCACCGGCATGTGCAGCGCCTCGTCGTAGGCCCAGCGTGCCGGCGCCTCGTAGGCCGAGCCGTCGGTGCGATTGGCCAGGCCGTAGCGCCTGCCGCGTGGCGACAGCGGCGCGGCGCGGGCGATCAGCGCACTCTTGATGAGACCCTGCAGGTCCAGCACCGCGTCGTAGCGCAGGCCGCGCAGATGACGCCAGAAGGCCGCGACCTCGTCGCGCGCCGCGCCGGGTGCCTTGCGCCAGCGCCGCAGCGCGATCGGTAGCACATGATCGACCCCGGCGAAGCAGCGCACCAGCGGCACGAAGGCCTCCTCGGCCACCCAGTCGATGCGCGCCGCCGGATGGGCGCGGTGGATGTCCGACAGCACCGGCGCCGCATGCACGACGTCGCCGAGCGAGGACAGCCGGACGATCAGCACCCGCATGGCGGCTGCGCGGCGCGGTCAGTGCGCCGCCGCAGCCACCTGCGCGTCGGGCTTCACGGCACGCAGCGCGGCCATGAACTGCGCCTGGATGCGCTCCAGCGCCGCCGCCGTCTGGCCCTCGAAGCGCAGCACCAGCACCGGCGTCGTGTTCGAGGCCCGCACCAGCCCGAAGCCGTCGGCGTACTCGGCGCGCAGCCCGTCGATCCTGATGATCTCGGTCGCGCCCTCGAAGTGCGCCTGCTCGCGCAGCCGGGCGACCACCTCGTGGTGCTCACCCTCGGCGCAGGGCACGTTGAGCTCGGGCGTGCTGTGGCTGGTCGGCAGCGCGTCCAGCACCGCGCTCGGGTTCCTGTGGCGCGACAGGATCTCGAGCAGGCGCGCCGCGGTGTAGGTCGCGTCGTCGAAACCGTACCAGCGCTCGCCGAAGAAGATGTGCCCGCTCATCTCGCCGGCCAGCGGCGC
>CAZTTC010000076.1:0-13422 GCA_964616015.1 uncultured Methylibium sp.
GAAGGCAAGAGCAACAAGCAGATCGGCGCCACCGTCTTCCTGGCCGAGGGCACGGTGAAGAACTACGTCAGCCGCATCATGGAGAAGTTGCATGCCCGCAGCCGCACCGAGTTGGCAGTGCGGGCAGTCGGCCGCCGCGGCTGATCCGGCGGCCTGCCTGCCGGCGCGGGGTGACGTTCGTCATCGTTCGCCCGGCGCTTCGTGACTTCGCCGGTGACGAACGGGCCCTGACGGACGGGGTCGCGATTCCTAGCATGTGGGGTATCGCAACAAGACCCGCCCGTCCAGGAGTCCCGATGCCGACCCCCGAACCGATACGACGCACCTTCGCCACACGCGCCCTGCACGGCGCGCTGCTGCTGGCCGTGCTGTGGCAACTGCTCGGCTCGAACTTCATCGAACGTCCGCGCGTTGCTGAGCCGGGCAATGCGATGTACGAACTGCACGAGGTCGGCGGCCTCGCCACGCTGGGCCTGGTGGTGGCATTCTGGCTCTGGAGCTTGTTGCGGCGCCGCGAAACATCGTTCAGCGCCCTGTTTCCATGGTTGTCCGGCAGCAGGCTCAAGGCCGTCAGAACCGACCTGGGTCGTCACTGGGCTGAACTGAAGCACTTGCGCCTGCCCGGTGGCGAAGCCGAGACCCCGCTCGCCAGCGCCGTTCATGGGCTGGGGCTGCTGGCCGCGTTGTCCATGGGGGCCAGCGGTGCGTGGCTGTACACCCTGGCCATCCCGGGCGGCATCGTTCTCGAGTTGCACAAGATCGTCGCCAACCTGATGTGGGCCTACGTCGTGGGCCACGCCGGCCTGGCGGTGCTGCACCAGCTGACGGGACATCGCATGCTTCAGCGCATGTTCTTCGAACGTCCTGGCGGCGACGCGAGGCGCCGTGAGCGCACCGAGGACACCCCTTGACCAGGTCCGTGACAGCGACAGGCGGTCTGGTCGCTTTCGTGGCGAACGCTCGACCGCCTGTGACGGCCAGTGACGCGGCATCACACTGAGCGCGTGACAACCCAGCCGCTGCACGGCCTGCACTGGTCGGCCCGCATCACCGCGCTGCAACGGCAAGGCTTTGCGGTCGGCGCGGCGCTGCTTGCCGGTTTCGCCGCGACTCGCTGGACCACCACCGGCGAGGTCTTGTTTCTCGCAGCCTGGCTGGCCTATTGCGCAGTGCTGCTGGGCTCCACCTGGCATCTCGCGGCCCACCTCGACGCCCATGCGACGCGGCGGCGGGCGCAGCTCATCGACCCGGGCGCGGTGGCGTTGTTCGTCCTGGTGGCTGCGGCCTGCTGCGCGAGCATCGTGGCGGTGGCACTGGCCGTTGAGACCGCCAGGGCCCTGGCCGGCTGGGCGCGCTGGGCACATCTCGCACTCGCGATGGCTTCGCTGGCGGCGTCGTGGCTGCTGATGCAGGCCATGTTCGCGCTGCACTACGCGCGCGTCTTCTATCGGCCCGCCGCGTCGCATGGAGAGCCCGCGCGCGGGCTCGTGTTCCCCGGCGGTCCGGAGCCCGACTATCTGGACTTCCTGTACTTCTCGGCAGTGGTGGGTATGACATCGCAGGTCTCGGACGTGGCGGTGACAAGTCGGCGCATGCGCCGGCTGACCTTGCTGCACGGCCTGCTCTCGTTCACTTTCAACCTGATCGTGCTGGCCCTGGCCGTGAACGTATTCGCCGGCAGCTTGGGTTGAAACTCCGGCGTCAGATGCCGTCGTCGTGACGACCGGCACTTCGCTTCGTCGCCCGGCCGGCCGAACACTGTCGGCGGCCCGACAAGGAGGCACGAAGTGCGATTGAACCGATGGAGCTACCGGGCGGACTATGCCGTCCTCCCGCTGCTCGCGTCCGCGGTGGGTCTGGTGTCCCTGTGGCACGCGTCCCCCTGGCAGATCGAGGCGTGGCTTGCAAGCGCGCTTGCAGGCATCGCCGGCTGGACCTTGCTCGAGTACGGGTTGCACCGCTGGCTGCTCCATCGAGTGCAACCGTTTCGGCGCCTGCACGAGGCGCATCACGCGCACCCCTCCGAACTGATCGGCACGCCCGCGTGGCTCAGCGCGCCGCTGTTCGCGGCGACATGGCTGGCGCTTGCGCAGGAGATGCCACGCTCAGCGGCTGGCGGTGCCGCGGTCGGGCTGATGCTGGGCTACCTCGCGTACTCCCTGTTGCACGACGCCGTGCATCACCTCCGTGCGTCGCCCGGCAGCTGGTTGGCCGGTGCGAAGCGCCGGCATGCCCGTCACCATCGGCCCGGCGCGAGCAGTAACTTCGGCGTCACCACCGGCGTCTGGGACCGGGTGTTTCGCACCGCCGCGGAACCGGGTCGACCTTCCGATGACGATCGTCATTCCGAATCGATGACTCGCCGGTGACCAGCGGCTCTGGCAGGCGGACGGGTGGGAAGCAACACTGTGCCCATCGGTTCACTCCCCCGCCGCCATGAACATCCTGCTCGACTCCCGCAAGCCATTCGATGTCGCCGTCGCCGACCTTCAGCGCAGCGTGGCCGCCCACGGCTTCAGCGTGCTGCACATGCACGCACTGAGCGACACACTCGCAGCCAAGGGGTACTCCATCGACAAGCGGGTGGCCGTGCTCGAGGTGTGCAACGCCACCGTCGCTTCGGAGATGCTGACGCGCGACGCGTCAATCAGCCTCGCCCTGCCCTGCCGCGTGGCGGTGTTCGAGCACGCGGACGGCACGCGCCTGGGAACCATCGCGCCGACAACGATCCTCGAGGGATTCGGCCTGGGCCCCGAAGTGGACATCGCGGCATCCTTGGTCGAGCGCACGCTGCGTCAGATCCTCGCCGACGCGGCCTGACGACGCGCCCCCCGAAGAACACGACGCCGATCGGATCTCGCATGCCGCCGCTGACCCAGGCCGTCATCGCCGTCAACGTCGTCGTGTTCCTGCTCGGGCAGGTGATGGGCCAGGTTCTCACCAGGTGGTTCGCCCTCTGGCCACCGGCATCCGGGCTCTTCATGCCCTGGCAACTCGGCAGCTACGCGTTCCTCCACGCCGGCCTGACGCACCTGGCCTTCAACATGTTCGGCCTGTGGATGTTCGGCGGCGAACTCGAACGCGTGTGGGGGCCGCGCCGTTTGGCACTGTTCTACGGTGTGAGTGTGCTGACCGCCGCGGCGGTCCAGTTGCTGGTGACGTCCGCACTGGGCAACGCCGCGCCGACCGTCGGCGCTTCAGGGGGACTGTTCGGCCTGTTGATCGGCTTCGCGATGGTGTTCCCGCGTCGGACGATCACGCCGCTGCTGCCGCCGATCCCCATGCCGGCCTGGCTGTTCGTCACGCTCTACGGCCTGCTCGAAGTGACGCTCGGCGTCACCGGCAGCGCCAGCGGCGTTGCCCACTTCGCGCATCTGGGCGGGCTGCTGGGCGGATGGCTCGTGATGCGCTACTGGCGCGGGCAGCCTCCATTCGGCCGTCCGAGGCGCTGACGCGCTCGGCTTCGTGATCCCGATCCCTTCTACCAACCACGCCTCGCCATGAACCCAACCTTCACCGCCCAACGCGCCGATGACGCCTTGACCAAGGTTCCAGCGGTCACGCTCCTCTTCTGGATCATCAAGATCGCCGCCACGACGCTCGGCGAGACCGCCGGCGACGCGTTGTCCATGTCCCTCAACCTGGGCTACCTCACGAGCACCGGCATCTTTGCCGTGATCTTCCTGGCCGCGGTCACCGCGCAGATGCGCGCGCGCCAGTTCCATCCCTGGTTGTACTGGACCACCATCATCGCCACCACCACCGTCGGCACGACGATGGCAGACTTCTTCGACCGTTCGCTGGGCATCGGCTACAGCGGGGGAACGACCATCCTGCTCGGCCTCCTGCTGGCCTCGCTCTGGACGTGGCGGCGCACGCTGGGCTCGGTGTCCGTGCAGAGCGTGAGCAGCCCGACGGCCGAAGTCTTCTACTGGGTGACGATCATGTTCTCCCAGACGCTCGGCACAGCGCTCGGGGACTGGACCGCCGACACGGCCGGCCTCGGCTACGCCGGCGGGGCCATGATCTTCAGTGCCTTGCTGACCCTGGTGGTGCTGGCGTACTTCAAGACCCGCATCTCGCGCACCGCGCTGTTCTGGGCCGCCTTCGTGCTGACCCGGCCGCTCGGCGCGGTGGTGGGCGACTACCTCGACAAGCCGGTCTCGGCCGGCGGGCTGGCACTGAGCCGGTTCAGTGCTTCGGCGGCGTTGCTGGCCTTCATCGCGTTCATGCTGATGGCGTTCAAGCATCGCGCCAGCGCGAAAGCCCATTGACATGGGCACCCGGATGCCTGCCTCGAACACCCTGACCGCGCTCGTGCTGCAAGGGGGTGGCGCCTTGGGCGCCTACCAAGGCGGCGCCTACGAATCCTTGTCTGCGGCGGGACGCGAGCCCGACTGGTTGGCCGGCATCTCGATCGGCGCCATCAACTCGGCGTTGATTGCCGGCAATGCCCCGGGCCGCCGCGCGGCGCGCCTGCGCGAGTTCTGGCAACGCATCACCGCGCAAGTTCCTTCGCCGGCCTGGGCGGGCGCGGACGGGCCGCTTCGCGCGTTGGCCAACGATTGGGCGGCCGCCTGGGGCGCGGTGTTCGGACTGCCGCACTTCTTTCGGCCCCGCGTCGGCAAACCCTGGTGGCCCGGCGCCGCCGACGCCCCCAGCCTTTACGACACCGCCCCTCTTCGAGAAACACTGCTCGAGCTGGTGGATTTCGACCGCATCAACGACGGCCCCACACGCTTGTCGGTCGGCGCGGTCGACATCGAGAGTGGCAACTTCGTGTACTTCGACAGCCAGCGGCAGCGCCTCGGGCCTGAGCACGTCATGGCCAGTGGCGCCTTGCCGCCAAGCTTTCCGGCGGTGGTGATCGAGGGCCGGGCCTTTTGGGACGGCGGCCTCGTGTCCAACACGCCGCTGCGCCACATCGTCGAGAACCTCGATGGCCGCGACGCGACGATCTTCCAGGTCGACTTGTTCAGTGCACGCGGGCGCGTGCCGCGCACGCTGGCCGAGGCGTCGGACCGCGACAAGGACATCCGCTATTCGAGCCGCACGCGCGCCCTGACCGACATGCTGTGCGAGCGCCACGAGATGAGGCGTTCGTTGCGCGAGCTCGCGGCGTTGCTGCCTGCCGGACGGCGCGCCGACGCACGGGTGACGCAGCTCCTGCACAAGCTGGGTGCCGACGCGCCCGACCCGACCGTCACCCTGGTTCACCTCATCCACCGCCACAAGAACAGCGAGACGCAAGCGCGCGACTACGAGTTCTCGGGCGCCTCGATGCTGGAGCACTGGGACGCCGGGTGCGCCGACATGGCGCACTCGCTGCGCTCGCTGGCTGGCGCCCGCCACGAGGTCGAACCCGGCAGCTTCCGGGTCTTCGACTACACCGCCCCCGACCTGGAGACCGCCCGATGAATGCCGACGACGTACGCCGCACCGCCTGGGCGATGCCGCTGACCAGCCCTTCCTATCCGCGCGGCCCCTACCGCTTCGTCAACCGCGAGTTTCTTGTCATCAGCTACCGCACCGACACGGCCGCGCTCGCCGCACTGGTGCCCGAGCCGCTGGTTCCGGCTGGCGACGTGGTGCGCTTCGAGTTCATCCGCATGCCCGACTCGACCGGCTTCGGCGACTACACCGAAAGCGGCCAGGTCATTCCGGTGACGTTCGAAGGCCGTGCCGGCGTCTATGTCCACAGCATGTACCTCGACGATGACGCGCCGATCGCCGGCGGCCGCGAGATCTGGGGCTTCCCCAAGAAGCTGGGCAGCCCGAAGCTGCGCGTGGACAAGGACACCCTGCTCGGCACGCTCGACTACGGGCAGAGCCGCATCGCTGTCGGAACGATGGGCTACAAGCACCGTGCCGCAGACCACGCTGCGGTGCAGCAGTCGCTGGCCCAGCCGAACTGGCTGCTGAAGCTCATGCCCGACGTGGATTGCAGCCCACGGGTGTGCGAACTGGTCGAGTACCACCTCGAAGATGTCGTGTTGAAGGGTGCGTGGGAAGGGCCGGCCGCGCTGCAGCTTTTCGAGCACGCACTCGCCCCCGTGGCCGCGCTGCCCGTGCGCCAGGTGCTGGGCGGATTGCACCTGAACACCGACCTCACGCTCGGCCTCGGCCGCGTGGTGCACGACTACCTCCCCAGCTGACCCAACTCCACAGGAGCACGACACTATGAGACTCGACAACAAGGTGGCCTTCGTCACAGGCGCCGCCAGCGGCATCGGCAAGCGCATCGCCGAGGTCTATGCGCAGGCGGGCGCGAGCGTCGCAGTGGCCGACCTCAACCCCCAGGGCGCTGAGGCCGCCGCAGCTGAGCTTCGCGCCCAGGGCGCCCGGGCGATCGGCATCGGCGTGGACGTGACCGACGAGGCGGGTGTCGATGCCGCCGTGGCGCGCACCGTGGCCCAGTTCGGCGGCCTGGACGTCCTGGTGAGCAATGCCGGCATCCAGATCGTCGCGCCGCTGGTGGAGTTCAGCTTCGCCGACTGGAAGAAGCTGCTCGCCGTGCACCTCGACGGCGCCTTCCTGACCGCGCGGGCCGCAATGCGCCAGATGGTGGCCAGCGGACGCGGCGGCTCGATCATCTTTATGGGGTCGGTACATTCCAAGGAGGCCTCGGTGCTCAAGGCGCCCTACGTCACGGCCAAACACGGCCTCGAAGGCCTGGCCAAGGTGATCGCCAAGGAAGGCGCCTCGCATGGCGTGCGGGCCAACCTGATCTGCCCGGGTTTCGTGCGCACGCCGCTGGTGGACAAGCAGATTCCAGAACAGGCCAAGGCCCTCGGGATCTCCGAGGACGAAGTCATCAGGAAGGTGATGCTCAAGGAGACGGTCGATGGCGAGTTCACGACGGTGGACGATGTGGCGCGGCTCGCGTTGCTGTTCGCCGCTTTTCCGACGAATGCATTGACCGGGCAATCCATGGTGGTGAGCCATGGCTGGTTCATGCAATGAGCGCCCATCGTCAAGACTTGACCGGCCACTGCGCGCGCGCCGAGGCCGCGACGGCGGAGTTGTTGTCGCAGCGACGTCGGCTGATTGCCGCCGCATCGCTTGGCCCGCTCGGCATCATGGCAGGCACGCTTGTTCCACTCCGTGCCCGCGCCGCGGGCGCCCTTCCTTCGTCCGTACGCGATCTGGATGCCGCCGCGCTGGTTCTCTTCGATGCTGCCGAATCGGCACGATGGGTACAAGCACGCGCGGCGCTGGCGCGAGCCAGGACCGCCGCGACCGCTGCCGCATCGTTGGGCGGGCCCTTCACCGAAGCCGGCGGTGCGTTGCACCGCTACTTCGAGGCGAGAAACGGGCTCAGCGGCGATCTGGTGGAGGCCGGCCTCGCCCTGTCGGTCAAGGACCGCAGATGGCTGATCGGCGTCGCCGAACGCATCATGACGCGCGCCGGCGAACTCGCTCAGCCCTTCGCCGAGCGCTCAGATACGTTGACGCCGCAGATCGAGACCTTGTTGTTCCTTGCTCGGCGCATGCGTCGCGCGCTGGTGTGGAACGATTCGATCGGGTACCAGGGTGCGCGTGGGGACTTCGGATCGCTGTGGCAAGCCTTGCGTCAGGAACTGGTCACCAGCGTGCCGGCGGACCGAATCCAGGCGCTCGACCAAGCCCTGCAAGGCGCGGCCCATTCGCCCTCGCCGAGTGCCGGCAAGCGTCTGGACGAGGCGGTTCGGGCCTTGCGGCAGGCGAACTGACGCGCACGACCGCGCGACTCGAGTGCAGGCTGCGGTGCGCTCTCAGTATCTGTAAGTTCAGGTAAGAGTCAGGCCGGACGGGAATCCGTCCGTCCCCTCGAGACCGAGCCGCGCTAGGCTGAGCGGTACTTCGGAGTTCTGCATGCATCGCTTGTTCCTCGTTGCCGCACTTGCGGCCGCCGGCGCGGCCCACGCCGGTCCCAGCATCGGCGTCTCGATCGGCATCAACCAACCCGGCGTGTACGGCCGCATCGAGCTCGGCAACATGCCGCCCCCGGCCGTGGTCTACCAGCAACCGGTGGTCATCGTGCCGACGCCGGTCGCGGTGTATCAGCAGCCGATCTACCTCTACGTGCCGCCGGCCCACCAGGCGAGGTGGGGACACTACTGCAACGCCTACGCGGCTTGCGGCCAGCCGGTTTACTTCGTCCGCGAGTCGTGGGTCCGCGATCATCGCCACCGCGGTGACGACGATCATGACGACGACCGGCACGAACGTCGCGGCAAGCACAAGGGCAAGCGCGATCGCGGCGACGACTGAGCAACCCGTCCGGCTACTTGCGCAGACTCTTGATCGCAGCGGCGCCCAGCCCAAACTGCGAAAAGATCTGCGACCAGTCCTTCAGGTTGCGCGCGAGGACGCGCCCCCAGGTTTCGTAGTCCAGCTGGCTCGGCACGATCACCGAATCGCCGGGCTGCAGGACGCTGTCCGACACCCCGCCCCAGCCGCCTATCCACGATGACCGAGCCGCTGCCGCCGCGGTGCCGTCGGCGTGCAGCACGATCAACTTCGACACGTCGGCCGCATCTTCGAGGCCGGCCAGGGTCAAGTAGTCGCCGACCGTTCGGCCCTCCCGCCACAGCAGGGCGTTTTCGTTGGCGACCGCTCCGATCACGGTGACAAACCCTGGACGCGCAGGCACCACGATCCGATCGCCCGCATCGAGCGCAATGTCGGGGACCGCCGCGAGCGCCTTCGCATTCGCCATCGTCTCGAGCGCGATGCGCCCGTTCGGCCTCAACCTCTGCAGCCGCGCAAGTTGGGCCTGCGTCGCGGCCCCACTGGCGGCGGACACCGCACCGGGCGGGCCGTCGTCGCGGCGGTTGGCGGCATCGCGTGCCGATTGCGTCGCCGACAAGGACTCCAGGCGTGCGATCGCGTCGGCAAGGTTCGCCCGTTGCCGCTCACGGACCGACTCCCGCGCAAGCTCGATGCCGTACAGATAGGCCTCCGGCGTCAGCCCGCCGGCGCGTTCGAGAAGCGCGCGAAGGCCCTCACCCGGTCGAAGCTGGTACACGCCGGCGGCGCCGACCTCGCCTTCCACCGTCACGAGCCGCGTCCGGGCATCCTTCGGTCCGCGGATGTCCTTCTGCCCGTACACGGTGACGACGTCTCCCGGCAGCAGTTCGAGGTTGTTCGCCGCATCGCCGCGCAACACGACGGCCCCCAGATCGAACGCGATGACACGCGTCGACAGCGTGCGCTCGTCCAGCCGCTCGATGGTGGCGTAGTCCCAGTTGAGGTCATCGAACAGCGGTTCGGGTATGCGTTGCGCCGTCCCTTCCTCGACGCGATCGGGGCGGCCGGCGCCCCCGGCAGGCAACCCGGTGGGGGATGCCGCCTTCACGGTATCAGGCGACGCTCGGAGCGCACTTCGCGCGTTCGCGTTCGCCTCCGCTGGCGCGTCGGGCGCCCGGACCTGAACGAGGCCATTCCGCAGCCGGTGGAAGGACTCCGTCACCAGGGACTCGGTGTCGGGGATCAGATCGCGGACACGCATCCCTGGCCTGTGCGGGTAGCGCATGGGCTGCGCCACGTGCCCCTTGAGGGTCACCGCATTCGCAAACGCCTGCGAGATCGGCTTGAGCGTCAGCACATCACCGTCCGCGAGCCGCTGGTCGAGGGCCGGACCGTCGAGGCGTGTCAGCTGCGTGCTGCGCTGCGCACCGGGCTTGCGAGGTTCGATCCGCTCGACCTGCGCGAACGCGGGATCGGCGACGACCGACGCTCCACCCGCGTAGCGAAGCAGGCTTCGAATCGTGTCGTCCTCGTCGCGCAGTTCGTAGATGGCCGGCGTGTCGACGGCTCCCAACAACGCAACAGTCCGGCCGAGCGGCTGCACCACGACGGCATCGCCGTCCACCAGCTGAATGTCCTCGCTTCGCTCGCCGCCGACGAAGAAGCCGTAGAGGTCCCAGTCCGCGACCACCCGTCCAGCGCGGCGAAGCAGCACGTGCCGCATCGAGCCGCCAGTGCCAGGCCCGCCGGCCGCGGCGAGAGCGGTCAACAAGGTCGCCTGGCTTGGCAGTGTGTAGATGCCGGGGTGACGGGCCGGTCCGACCACCGATACCTTGACGGCATGCAAGCGCCCCAGTGTCGCGCTCAGCCTGAATCCTCGGTACAGCCTGCCGATCTGCCCCTGGAGGTGCCGTTCCAGTTCGGCGGCCCGCACGCCCGCGACGTTGAAGCTGCCGACCCGCGGAAGGTGCACCATGCCGTCCCTGTCGACACGCACTCGCAGATCGGCGTCGATCGACCCCCACACGCGCAGGAGGATTTCATCTCCGGCCGCCAAGGCGTAGTCGGCAGAGACGGAGATCGTGTCGGTTGGCGCGGCATGCGCAGGCGCTCGCTCGAAGAATGCCTGTCCGAAGACGGGCAAGAGGCGCCCCGTGGCCTGCTGCACGAAAGCCTGAAAGACACTCGGCTGCGCGTCATGCCCGGCCGAGCGTGCGCGGCCCGGTCCTCGTTCAACGCGTTGGCGCGCTCGACCGTCATCCTGCCATTCGTCACGCCCCGGCTCGACTGTCCATTCTGGAGCCACCGCGACCGGGGCGGCCAGTCGCCACGCGTTCGGTGCTCCGGGTACGGGAGGCTCCGCCGCCTGTGCCGCCGCGGCGACCATCATTGCTCCGCCCAAGCGCCAGATCGTTCGCAGCATGATGTCGTGGCAACCCCGCACCGGCCGGATTCGAGCGAGTGTCAACGCGCAACGGGCTTCTGCAGGAGCCGGGCCACCGAGGACGGCGCGGCATCCCGGATTCCCAGCTCTTCAGCAAGGACCAGCACGGTTTCCGGCCCTCGCGTTCGCACGCGACGACGCACCGCTTCATCGATCGCGTCACGGTGGGTTTGGTATGCGGCCACACAGGGTAGGCCGGGCTCGTCGACGCCGCAGGTCTGAGCCAGCACCGGCCGACTGATGTAAGCCTGCACGAGAAGGCCATCCACGTCGACCGCGAAGTGCACGCCGTCCGTGTCCTGCGCGTAGTACGGGTCGTAGCGCTCCATCGAGTCCTTTCGCAGGGCCGCGCGCTCCTGGTCGCGCGCAGCCATCGTCGGCCTGATTGGCTTAACGGATCCTTATGCGAGTCACCCGTCAAGCGCTGCGCGTTGCGTCGCTAGCGCACGCGGTCCCACGAAGGTCTGCACCGCAAGTCGCTGAGCGTGGCAGTGGCAGGCCGTTGCGCGTCGGCACACGCTTAAGTCGCCCTTAAGTCCATCGCCCGCACCCTGCGGAGCTGTCGCCGTGGTCACGCGGCGCAGGCGAGGTCGTCTGGCCCGCATGACGACAGGAGCGCCCTATGCGTTGTCTTCCTTTTGCCGTGGCCGGCGCGATGCTGGCGCCCGCGCTGGCCTCGGCGCAGCTCAAGCCCGACCCGCGCTGGGAGTTCGGCCTGCGCAGCGGCGTACTGATAGGGTCCGGCAGGCCTGCCAACGACTTGCTGTTCAACGGCATCAAGGCGATCTACCGGCTCGATGCCGAAAGCGGCGTGGGCCTCAGCATCGATCGCCTGTCATTCGACTTCGAGCGCCCGCAAAGCGTGCTTGGCATCGAACAAGACAAGAGTCTGGTCCCGAAGGACATCGACGCGAAGGCGAAGGCCACGCTGATCAGCGTCTTCTATGAGCGCCGCTACGCCAAGGCGGGCAGCCCCTTGAGCTGGAGCTGGAACGCCGGGCTGGGATTCGCGTCACCGAGCGTCGGACGTGCGAGCGGGCCAGCGGCGGGCGGTGGGAGCTTCGACGTCGGAACGGACGCCGGTCGCGAGTACGTGCCCTCGGTAGGCCTCGGAGCCAAGTACAGCCTGAGCAACGGCCTGCACTTCGAGGCCGGCCTCAACCTCAATCGTCACATCGCCAACTGGAAGGTCACCGATGCGGTGTCCGGGCGGTCGGCTCGCGTCAGGGACTACACAACCACCGGACTGAGCCTGGGCCTGGGCTACCGGTTCTGAGGCGTGCTCCCCGTTTCCCTCAGCCGTCCGGATGACGAACGGCACCACGAAGTCATGACCTCGCAATGACGCGCTGCACTGGGCGCGTCCAACCGCCATGGCGAGAGTCGCTGCGTGGCTCGGCCGCCGCCATCGCATCGACTCGCCCCAGCGCTCCCACTTGCACTCCCGAAACATCCCCCATCTCCCGCAAGGCCACGGCTTGGCCCGCTCAGCGATGCCGATCGCACGCTTCGTGAAGCGCTGGCTCGTAGGCCGGCCTGAAGTGACAAGCACGCGGCTGGCCGTGCTCGCCGGCTTCTTCTTCGCGCTTGCGGCGAACGCGCCGTTCCTGTCGGCAGTGCTGGCGGGCCGCGACCCGTGGGCGCCCGCGAGCTGGTTGTTCGCGCTGGCGATGCTGGTCGCGCTGGCCGCCGTGCACATCTTGCTGCTGTCACTGGTGACGGTGCGGCCACTCGCCAAGCCGCTGCTCGCGTTGCTGCTCGTCGCCACGGCGTTCGCCACGTACTACATGCAGCGCTTCGGGATCTTTCTCGACCCGACGATGCTGCGCAACGTGCTGAAGACGCATCCCGCCGAAGCCGGCGAGCTGTTCGGCTGGGGCATGCTGCCTCACTTGCTGCTGTTCGCCGGTTTGCCGCTTCTGGTGCTGTGGCGCGTGCGGCTCCAACGCCAACCGTGGGGCCGCGCGTTGGCCTGGCGGCTCGCGACGGCCGCTGGGTCGGCCGCATTGCTCGTGGGGGCGCTGCTGCTGGTGTTCCAGGACTTCTCGGCGCAGATGCGCAATCAGAAGGAGGTCCGCTACCTCATCACGCCGGCCAACTTCATCTACTCCGCGGCACGCGTGGCGGTCGACAGCACGCGCGAGGCGCAGGTCGCCAGAACGCCGGTCGGCGTCGATGCCCGTCTCGATGCGTCGTGGGCCACGCGCAGCAAGCCGGCACTGCTCGTACTGGCGGTCGGCGAAACTGCGCGGGCGGCCAACTGGGGCCTGAACGGCTACGCGCGTCAAACCACGCCACAGCTGGCGACGCGCGACGTGATCAACTTCCGCGACGTCACTGCCTGCGGCACCAACACCGAAACCTCGCTGCCCTGCATGTTCGCGCCGGTCGGCCGGCGCGACTACGACGAACGCCGTATCCGCACCGGGGAATCGTTGCTGCACCTTCTCAACCGCGCAGGTTTCCAGGTGCTGTGGCGCGACAACCAGTCGGGCTGCAAGGGGGTCTGCGACGGGCTCGCGGCACAGCAACTGGACAACGCCGAGTTGCCAGAATGGTGCGACGGCGGCCGCTGCCTCGACGAGGTGCTGTTGCAGGGTTTGGACACCATCGCTCGAGACGCCAAGGGCAACCTGGTGGTCGTGCTGCACATGCTCGGCAACCACGGTCCGTCGTACTACAAGCGCTATCCCGAGGCGTTCCGCCGCTACACCCCCACTTGCGACACCGGCGAACTGCGCCAGTGC
>CAZTTC010000077.1:0-13210 GCA_964616015.1 uncultured Methylibium sp.
GCGGTCTGCTCGTAGGGCGGCAGGAAGGCGTCGAAGAAGTAGCGGTTGTAGCCCTCGGGCCGGTAGGCCGACTCGGCCCCGCCGGTGGTCGCCACCAGCCACACGTCCTTGCCCCGCAAGGCCACGCCGCCGCGCCCGTAGGCCCAGCCGAGCGTCAGCACGTCGTCGAGCCACAGCTTCATCAGCGGTGGCGGCGCGTACCAGTGGATGGGGTGCTGCCAGACGACCAGGTCGGCGCGGGCCAGCGCCGCCTGCTCGGCCACCACGTCGACCAGGTAGTCGGGGTACAGGGCGTACAGGTCGCGCACCTCGACCGTGGCGTCCGGGGCCGACGCCAGCTCGCGCGCCGCCTTCAGCAGCGCGCGGTTGACGCGCGACAGGCGCAGGTCGGGGTGGGCGGCGAGCACCAGCACATTGGCCATGGCAGCAGGTCCGTGGTTGATGTCAGACAGAGCGAGGGTTCGCCGGGAGGGCGGCAGTGACGAAGCTGCCGCTAACATCCGCTGCGCATTCTCCCAGCGGATTCCCCAGAAAAGCCCAGGAGCAGACCATGCCCGTGATCGTGGTGGCCAATCCGAAGGGTGGCGTCGGCAAGTCCACGCTGTCCACCAACCTCGCCGGCTGGCTGGCGCGTCAGGGGCACGCGGTGATGCTGGGCGACGCCGACCGCCAGCAGTCGGCCCGCACCTGGCTGGGCCTGCGCCCGGGCGGGCTGCCGGTGATCACCGGCTGGGAGTTCGCCACCGACCATCTGGTCAGGCCGCCCAAGGGCACCAGCCACGTGGTGCTGGACACCCCGGCCGGCCTGCACGGCAAGAAGCTCGACGACGTGATGAAGATCGCCGACAAGGTGCTGGTGCCGCTGCAGCCCAGCATCTTCGACATCTACGCGACGCGTGCCTTCATCACCGACCTGCTGTCGCGCCGCAAGGGCGCGGAGGTCGAGGTCGCGGTGATCGGCAACCGCGTGCGCGAAGGCACGATCTCGGCCGACCAGCTGGCCGCCTTCCTGGGCACGCTGGGCGTGCCGCTGCTGGGCCACCTGCGCGACACGCAGAACTACATCCATCTGGCCGCGCGCGGCCTGAGCCTGTGGGACGTCGCGCCGAGCCGCGTCGAGAAGGACCTCGAGCAATGGGCCCCGGTCACGCGCTGGGCCACCAAGGGCTGATGAAGACTTTCGAACGGTTGGCCGACCTGCAGGCCCTGGTGGGGCAGGACCTCGGCGAGAGCGACTGGGTGCTGATCGATCAGGCCCGGGTCGAGCGCTTCGCCGACGCCACCGGCGACCACCAGTGGATCCACCTCGATGCCGCGCGGGCGGCGGCCGGCCCCTTCGGCGGCACCATCGCGCACGGCTTCCTGACGCTGAGCCTGCTGCCGATGCTCTTCGAGACGGCCTACGCGGTCGCCGACACGCGCATGGGCGTCAACTACGGCCTCAACCGCGTGCGCTTCCCGGCGCCGGTGCCGGTGGGCAGCCGGGTGCGCGGGCGCTTCAGGCTGCTGAGCTACGAGCCGCTGGACGGCGGCGCCCAGCTCGTCGTCGAGGCGACGATCGAGCGCGAAGGCTCGGCCAAGCCGGTGTGCGTGGCCGAGTCGGTGACGCGGCGCTACCTCTAGGGCTTGTCGGCGCTGTCGAAGGGCACGCGCCCGGTCCGAGCCCGGCTCGGCGTGGCGTGGCGTGGCGCGGCGCGCTGCGCCTGCACATCGTCGGCGCAGCCCCGACGAACCGGTCGATTTCTGCATCGATGACGGTGGTGTGTATTTCTCGTGACCGCTGTGCGTCTGTATGACGAACGCGTGACAGACACACGACAGGCCTGGCATCGCCCGGCATCCACAAGCACCGAACCATGAACCCACTCGAATCACTCCCGCCGTCGCTGCTGGCCCGCTTCGCCCTGGACCTGTTCGCCGCCTCGGTGATGATCTTCGGCCTCTACTACCGGCGCTACCGGGACAAGGAGCTCGCCATCACGGCGAGCCTCTTCAACCTGTTCGTCTTCGCCGTGCTGACCGTCCTGTCGCGCGTGCAGTTCGGCATCGCCGCCGGCTTCGGCCTGTTCGCCATCCTGGCGATGTTCACCTTGCGCTCGGAGCCCCTCGGCAAGACCGAGATCACCTACTTCTTCGGTGGCGTCGCCATCGCCGTGATCTGCTCGGTCGAAGGAACCACGCTGCCCTTCGTCGCGGTGGTGGTCGGCGCCGTCGTGGCCGGGGTCTGGATCATCGACCACCCGCGCGTGCTGCAGTCGGTGGACGGCATCCGCATCACGCTGGATCGCATCGATGGCCACGCTCTGAGCGACCCGGTGGCGATGCGCGAAGAGCTGTCGCGGCGCTTGGGCGTGCAGGTGCTGTCCTACCAGATCACCGCACTGGACTACATCAACGACATGGCGAGGATCAATGTCTACTACCGCAAATCCTGAGGTCGGTGCGATGGAAACCCTGGTCGAGCGCTACGCGCCGATCGGCCTGGACGCGCTGAACGCCAAGGCCGCGATGCTCGAGCGGCTCGACAACAAGTACGTGGTGCGCCGCGACGTGCTGGCCGATGCGCTGCGCGCGCTGGCGGGCGACTTCGACGTGCTGCAGATCCACGGCCGGCGCGCCTTCACCTACGACACCTGCTACTTCGACGACCCGTCGCTGCGCAGCTACTTCGACCACCACCAGGGCCGGCGGCGTCGCGCCAAGGTGCGCGTGCGGCGTTACGTCGATGCGCGGCAGTGCTTCGTCGAGGTCAAGCTCAAGGACCGGCGCGGGGTCACCGTGAACAAGCGTCAGGCTCACGACTTCGACGCCTTCGACCAACTTGATGCGAGGGCTCTCGGCCATGTCGAACGTGCCTACGCCGGCCTCTACGGCGAACCCTTCGGCCGCCCGCTGGAGC
Source organism: uncultured Methylibium sp. (assembly GCA_964616015.1). Taxonomy (GTDB): domain Bacteria; phylum Pseudomonadota; class Gammaproteobacteria; order Burkholderiales; family Burkholderiaceae_C; genus Methylibium. The sequence continues at coordinate 2,900 of CAZTTC010000077.1, forward strand.
CCGTGCTGCGCATGACCTACCGGCGCATGACGCTGGTGGCGATGGACGGCGGCGAGCGCATGACGATCGACAGCGGCATCCGCTTCTTCGGCGACCGGGTCTCGAACGGCACCGACGACGACGTGTTCATCGTCGAGGCGAAGTCGGCCCACGGCCACGGGATGGCCGACCGCGTGCTGCGTCGCCTGCATCAGCACCCCACGGCCGGCTGCTCGAAGTACTGCGTCGGCCTGTGCACCGTCGGCGCGGTGGAGCGCATCAACCGCTTCCTGCCGGCCTTGCGCAAGCTCGGGCCGCTGCTGGTGCCGATGCCGATGCCGATGCTGCGGAGCGCCTGAACCATGAACACCTCAACGGTCTGCGAGCCGATGCCGGCGGGGCGAACAGCCACGCGCGCTTCGGCGGCGGTCGGCTTGCGCGTCGAGCTCGGGCCTATCGTTCAGGCCGTGACCCGCGACCTGGCCGGCGCGGCGGTGTCCGGCGATCGGATCGAGGTGCTGCTGCAGCAACTGCTCGACCAGGAGTTCAGCGACGCGCGCGTGACGACCTTCCTGCCGATCTTCCTGCACCGCTATGCCTGCGAGACGCTGCGTGCCGAGTTGGCCCGCGCCGAACCGGGAAGCGCATGAAGTCGATCCGCCGCTGGGCGGCGGCGCTGACGGCGGTGGCAGCCGCACTGGCCGCGGCCGCACCGGCCGGCGGCGCGACCACGGCGGAGGTGCTCGACGTCGTCGTCCTGCCCCAACGCGCCACGCCGACGGGCCCGCGGCTCGCCGAGCTGTCGGGCCTGGCCTGGGACCCGCGCACCCGACTGTTGTTCGCAGTCTCGGACCGCGGCGCCTTGTTCGCGCTCGGGCTCGACGTTCGGCACGGTCGCCTTGCGGTCGCGCCGACGAGCTCCGCCGAGTTGCGCGGCCCACGGCGCATCAACGCCGAGTCGGTCGCGCTCGACGTCCGCGACGGCACGGCGGGCGCCGAGGCCCTGCTGCTGGTGGCCGACGAGCGCGAGCACGACCTGGCCGTGCTCGGTCTGGACGGGCGCCTGCGGCATCGACGGCCCTATCCGCCCGCACTGCAACGGCCCGAGCTTCTGCGATCGGCCAACAGCGGGGTCGAGGCCGTGGTGCGCCATCCCCGACACGGTGTGCTGGTCGCGCCACAGCGTCCGCTCGATGGCGAAGCACCGGGCCTGCACCGCGTGTTCGCCGGCGACGGCAGCAGCTGGACGCTGAAGGCCCAGCCAGGCGGTCGCTCGAGCCTCAAGGCCGCGGACCTGCCGGATGCCGGCCGGCTCTACCTTCTGGAGAAGCTCAGGACGAACGACGGCCTGCGCTGGTTCATCCGCCTCGTGGATCTGGCCGCCTGCGCCGGCCGCGAGCCGTGCGAGGCCGAGGCGGTGGCCGTGAGCGATGCCCGCCTCGACGCCGGGCTCAACTTCGAAGGCCTGGCCTGCGTCGCGGCCGACCTTTGCCTGCTGGTCAACGACAGCGGCCCGGCGCCCGGTGCACCGACCCTGCTGGTGCTGCTGCGCCTGACCGCGCGTTGAGTTCGGCCCGAGCGGTCAGAACGAGTGCCGGATGCCGGCCTCGAGGCCGGGCATCGCGTCACGGCTCGTCCTCGCTTCGCGCGCCACCGTGGCATACAGCAGGGTGCGGCGCGACAACGCCACGTCAGCGCCCACAGCCAGCAGCGTGCGGCGTTCACCGCTCGGACGCCAAGCGGCCTGGCTCCACGCCACCCGCCACGTCACTGCCGCCGTCGTCGCCACCAGGCCGAACAAGCGCGTGCGGCGGCCCGCGCCCGGCTGGCGGTGCCGCTGGTGCTGGGCCAGCAGCCTGACCGCACCGACCTCGAGGTTCAGGCCCGCGGCGTCCAGCGCCCCGTCGGCACCGAGGGCCGCATGCGCCAGCGATGCATCGACCGGGCCGGCGCGGTAGCGCAGGCGCAGCGAGTGCAGCTCCCTGCCTTGGACGCCGCCCGCTTCGCGCAGCTGCGTCGCGAGAAAGGCGCTGAAGCCATGGAAGTCCGGCGTCTCGTAGTACAGGCCGTTGTCGAAGCGCACCAGTTCGCCGCGGCCGGCCAGCAGGCCCGTCGAGCCGAGCGAGCCGATGCCGTCGGTGCGGTAGGGATCGTGGATCGACGCGACACGCTGCGCCGGTGTCTGGCTGCGTCCGAGCCGCAGGCGACCGAAGCCGCCGGACACCCCCACCCAGCTCTCCCGGCCCCAGTAGCGCCGGCTGCCGGCCCCGGTGTCGGCGTCGAAACCCGATTCCAGCTCGAACAGGACATGCAGCGGCGCACCGGGCAGCTCGTGCCGCCCACTCAGCCCGAAGCGGCTGGTCGAGGCCTGCGTCAGCTCCCAGGGGCCGTGCCGCAAGCGCGTCAGGTTGAGGTCGAGGCGGCCATCCAGCCGCAAGGCGTCGGCTGCGGGTGCCGTCGTGGCGAGACCGGCCATGAGGCCGGCGAGTAGGCGGCGCCGGAGCGCGGCAATCGACGGGCGACGGGGCCATGTGCGCGGCATGGTGCAGCACAGACGGGCTGGCGATCGAAGCAATGCCACCGGACACCTCGCCGCTGCCGACCCGCGGCCCGGGCGTCAAGGGCAGGCCGGGTCCGGTGCCGAGGTGTCGGTCAGGGCCGCGTAGGCGTCGATCTGGCGCAGCGAGCTGCCGCCGCAGAGCTGCGAGGTGCGATCGAAGAGGCGCTTGGCCACCTCGGTCGGCAGCCATTGCCGCTGCGTCGGCAGCATCGGGTCCCCGCTGGGTGCCGGCGTGGCCAGCAGCAGGGCCGCACTGCCGGCGGCCAGCGGTGCCGCCATCGAGCTGCCGCTCCAGACGCCGTAGCCACCGTCGGGCACGGTGCTGATGATCAGTTCGCCGGGCGCGGCCACCTCGACCCAGGCGCCGCGGTTGGCAAACGACGCCAGGCGGCGCGACTCGGTGCTGGCGGTCACGGCCAACGAACCTTCGGCGCCTTCGGCGGCCGGGAACAGCAGTTCGGTCTCGCTGCCGCCATTGCCGGCTGCGGCCAGCACGACCGCGCCGTGGCGCGCCGCGCAGCGCGCGCGATCGTCGTCGAAGCCGGGGTCGCGGTAGTCCTCGTCGTCATCGTCATCGTCGTCAAAGTCGCAACTGGCCAGCGCGATGGCCCGACGCAGCAGATGGGTCGGGCGGGTGGTGCCGAGGCTGAGGTTGACGACGTGCGCACCGTCGTCGGTGGCCGCGTTGCCGTCGGGATCGACCGCCCACAGCAGGCCTTCGGCGAGCACCCAGGCATTGCCCTGCCCGGCCGGGTCGAGCACGCGCACCGGCATCAGCCGGGCCTGTGGTGCCGCCAGTACCACCAGGCCGGCGACGTGGGTGCCGTGGCCCCAGCCCAGGTCGGCACGAGCCCCGGCCTCGTCGGCCACCGCGTCGTCGTCGACGAAGTCGCGGCCCAGCACGTTGCCGCCGCCGTCGCGCTGCAGGCGACCGGCCAGCGCCGGGTGATCGAGGTCGATGCCGGTGTCGAGCACCGCGACGCGCACGCCGGCACCCTGGCTCAGCGCATGCGCCGGGCTCAGCCGCAGCGCGGCCGGGGCCCACTGCGTGGCGTAACTGCCGGCGTCGCCGCCGATGGTCCACGCTCCGTTGCGGCGGTTCTCGGGCGTTTCGCTCAGGACGTTGGGCTCGGCCGCCAGCACGCGCGCATCGCGCGACAGCGCGTCCAGCGTCGCATCGACGCTGCCGGCGGCAGGCAGGCCCAGCCGCCAGATCGGGCGGCGGCCGAACTGGTCGAGCACCTGCAGCCCGTAGGCGGCGGCCACGGCGCCGACGTCTGCCCCGGTGCGCAGCTGGACCACGACCTCGGCGGCGGCCGCGGGCGTGGTGAGGACCGGCGCGCCGCTGCCGCCGGCCGGGGCGTCGCTGCTGCCGCCCCCGCCCCCGCCCCCGCCCCCGCCACCGCCACCGCCACCGCCTCCGCATCCGAGGAGGGCCAGGCTCAGCAGGGCGGGCAGCGTGGGGAGCAGTCGGTGTCGCATGGTGTTCGTCTCGATAGTCGGGGGCCGCGCCGACAGAGGCGGCAGTGGGCGGGGAAATACGGCGGCGGTCAGCCGCCGCGCGACCCGGGCTCCCCGGCGGTGCCTCGCGACGGCGACAAGTTCCGCCGCCGCGGCATCTCGGGAAGAACTCCCAGGGTCTGGCAACGCGACCGGAGGGCTCGCGCCCGGGTCGCGCAGGCCCTAGTCGCGGCCGTGCACCGCGAAGGCCGCCCAGTGGAAGGGGTGGGCGCCCTGCCCGGCCGCGCTACGCTGGGCCGCGGCCAGCGCAGCGGCCGGCCCGCGCCCGGCGCGCAGGGCGGCGTAGAAGTCGGCCATCAGCGTCGCGGTCGAAGCATCGTCCACGGTCCAGTGGCTGGCGACAACGCTCGGCACGCCGGCCAGAAGGAAGCCGCGCACCAGGCCGATCAGCTCGTCGCCGGGCGCAACCCGACTCAGCGCCGTCTCGCAGGCCGACAGCGTGACCAGGCGTGCCGTCAGCGGCAGCGCGGCCGCGTCCCGCAACGTCAGCAACCCGTCGGCCAGGCTCAACGACGAAAAGTACGGACTGTCGGCACGGAACTGCCCGTGACAGGCCAGGTGCACGACGTCAGCACCGCGCACGGCCCCGCGCAGCGCGGCGACCGTGGCCTGCTCGTCCCGCAGCGTCGTCGCGCCCGCTCCGAAGGCCGCTGCGACGGCGTCGATCTCCTGCCGCACGTGCGGCAGCGTCGGCCCGCCGACCCCGACCGCCAGCACGCTCTCGACACGGCCGCTCAGACGGCTGCCGGCCTCCTGCCAGATCGCGGCGCTGGGGCTCAGCACGATCTCGTGGCGATCGACCAGCCAGGCTTCACCGTCGTGCAGTGCCGCGAAAGGCAGATAGTGCAAGCCACGATGCGGCAGCACGATCACCCGGCGGCGCGTGCCGACACGCGCCGCCAGGGGCTCCCAGGACAAGCGGTAAAGGGCCTGCAGGTGCGCGCGGGCGCGGCCGGCCAGCTGGTCGGCATGGCGGCACAGGCCTCGAGAGCCGCCGCGCAGAGCCTGGAGCTGGAAGTGCAGGCTCTCCATGCGCTCGGCCAGCCCGGGCACCCGCCAGTCATGGTGGGTCGTCCGATCCCGATCGACGACGCAGGCGAGCAGACGGTCTCCGACGAGGTAGTAGGCGACCAGCACCTCATCGTCGGCCAGGCCCGCGGCAACCTCGGGCGCGAGCGCTGCCACGTCGTCCGGGATCCTCGTCGTCGTGTCGGCCTGGGCCAGCCGGCTGCGGCGATCGGCTTCGAGCATCTCGCTTTCGATCGAGCGAGCCCGGTCGGCCCAACGAGCGGCACCGCCGGTGTCGCTGGCGGCCAGGGCCTGCTGCTCCAGGTCACGACTGCCGTGCAAGCGTGCACGCAGATTGCCGTCCTCGCGCGTCGCGGCTTCGCCGAGGCGCACCCCGGCGCACAAGGCGCGCGCGCGGCTGGACTCGACTCGTTGCCACAGCCGCTGCGAGGAGCCTTCCTCGATCGCCAGCAGGACCAGCGCATCGTGGACGGCCTCGGCATCGAGCCCGGCGGCAGTCCGGAACTCATCGCCTGGCAGGATGGCGCGGCGTGCCTCGATCCGGGCCGCGGCCTGTTCCAGCCAGGCGGTCGCGTCGCCCCGGCGCCCGCGCTGCAGCTCGACCCAGCCGAGCCCCTGCAGACATTGCAGCTCGATGCCGTCCAGGCCTCCCGAGGCGGCCAGGGTCTCCGTGTACAGGGCATGCGCTTCGTCCAGCGATCCGCAAGCCAGCAGGGCCGCGGCGGCAACCGCCCCTGACTCGAGCTCGAGCCCGCGCAGGCCCTGACGAGCGAACTCGGCCGCAAGCTCGCGCGCCTCCGTCAGCGCCGCAGCCGGAGCGTGCCGCACACTCAGTGTCGCCAAGCGAAGGCGGGCGATCGCGACGCAGGCCTCGTTGCCCAGATGCTCGAACAAGCCGCGCGCCGCTTCGAAGCCCTCCGCGGCCGCCGCGTCGCCGAGCTGCGACCAGGCCTGGGCCCGCTGCAAGCTGGCCCAGGCCTGCTCGGCCAGCGCTTCGGTGCGGGCACAGCGATCGATCACCTGTTCGTAGAGCGCAACGGCTTCGGGCAACAGATTGACCGACATGTAGGCGTCGGCCAGCGCGGCCTCGGCCTCGGCGATCCGCTGCGGCCCCACGTCGGCCTCGATGAGCCCGCGACAGGCTCGCGCCATCGCGGGCAGCGCCAGGTGATGCCGCCCTCGGTGCAGTTCCAGGCGTCCGATGCTGCCCCAGGCGAGCGCGCTCAGGACCTTGTAGCCGTGTGCGTCCGCGCGCATGCGTGCGCGCTCGGAGATCAGCAGGGCTTCGTCCAGGTCGAACTGCCAGGCCAGCGCGTTCGCCAGGTTGATGTCCGCGACCACGGATTGCTCGACATCGCGCGCCCGTGCAAAACGAAGCCCGGCCCGCCGATGGAAGCCCGCGGCCTCTGCATGCCGGTCCTGCTGCGACAGCAAGGTTCCGAGGTTCGACTCGATGCGACCGGCCGCCCGCTCATCCCCCGCCGCGACGAAGCGTGCCAGCGCCGCTTCGCCGCAACGCAACGCATCGTCGTAGCGACCCAGGATGGCCAGCGCCATCAGCTGCGGCACCTGGGTCTGCGCGGCGAGGTCCTCGCGGTCCTGCTGCGCGAAGCTGGCCTGCGCCCGCTGCAGCGCCGTCAGCGCGTCGTCCATCCGGCCTTCGGTCAGCGCGCCGATGCCGGTGGTCCAGGCGCACAGGGCCTGCAGTTCGCCGTCGCCGGGTCGCGCCTCGGCCAGGGACTGCAGACAGGCCGCCGCGACGCGGGTGCGCGGCGGCGCGGTGTTCCAGGCCTCGTAGCACTCGGCCTTGAGCGCCCAGCCCAGCGCGGACGCGTCGGCGCCTGCGAGCGCCACCGCCAGGCCGGCAGAGCCCTCGTTCATGAAGCGGCGCGCAGCCTCGCGGGGCGCGTCGTCCATGCGGTTCAGGCGGCGAAGGGAATGCGAAACGGCGGCAGCTCGAGAACCCAGTCGCCCGAGCGCAGCGTGAGCCGGCACTCGCCCTCGGGCACGAGCTCGAAGCGGAACTCGGCCAGCTCGTCGAGCGCGACGCGGGCGGCGTGATCGCCGACCTGCAGCTCGGCCGTCGCGCCGGCGTCGGGGCCGAGCAGCTGGCCGCTCAAGGTCCAGCGCAGCGGTGCGGTGGTCGTGGCAGGGACCAGGCGCAGGTCGACGTCGCGGCCTTCAGCGGTGAACAGCAGCTGCCGCGCCGACGCGGCCCCGGCGGATCGCAGGCCCAGCGCCAGCGGCGAAGTGGCGGCACTGTCGAAGCTCAGCGTCGCGAGCAGGCGCCGCAGCGGACCGCCGGTCGGCGCGGCCTGCGGCTGCCACAGCCCGATCGCGCGCTGGATCAGCGCTGGCGGTGCGTCCTCCAGCTGCTGCCGCCCGGCTTGCAGGGACTGCGCGAGCGCGTCGTCGTCGAGGTCGGGCTTGGGCGTCATGACAGCAGGGGCAAGTGAGGCGTGTAGCGGTACAGATCGGTCGGGCGGCGTGCAAATACAAGGCGGCTACATGTCGCGCAACAATTTGCGCAGTTTTTCCAGGCAGCGTGCGCGCGTCGGCCCGATGCTGCCTTCGGCCATGCCCAGGCGCGCGGCAATCTCGCCGTAGGGCAGCGGATCCTCCTGCAGGAACAGCAGCTCGCAGAAGAGGCGGGACTTCGGATCGAGGCGCTCGACGGCCCGCCGCACGCGGTCCTGCTGCTGGAGGTCGTCGAGCAGGGCCTCGGGCAAGGGCGACTCGTCGGGCAGGCGCTCCAGCGGGTGCTCGGCGGCGTCGTCGGCGTCGCCGGCCGGCACCAGGTCGACGAAGCGTCGCGACTCGTTGATCAGGCGCAGCGTCTCGCGCTTGGCGGTGGTGACCAGCCAGGCCTGCACGCGCGACGGCTCGGCGATGCGGTGCAGGTGTTCGAAGAGTCGCGCGAAGGCGAACTGGAAGACGTCGGCGGCCTGCGCCTCGCCCAGTCCCGCGCGGCGCGGCACGGTGTAGACCAGCCGCTGGTAGCGCCGCACCAGCGCCGCCCACGCGGCCTGCCGGCCGTCGCGGCAGGCGGCCAGCAGGTCGGCGTCGCTGAGGGCTTCGAGCTCGGTGTTCATGGCCAGAGGCGGGCGATCATGCCATCAGGTCGCCGCCTCGCCGTTACCGTCGGTAGCGCGTGGCGATGTACGGAGCCCGCCCTACCCGCCTCTGTCGGCGGCCCGGCAGCGTTGACCGCTGGCGCGGCACCCCGCAATTCCAGAGGAGTCCGACATGTCCCATCGAATCCAGCGCAGCCGCCTTTGCGCCGCCACGATCTGCGCTCTGCTCGCCGCCTGCGGCGGGGGCGGCGGCGGCGGCCAGAGCGACGACAACGCCTTCAGCGACGGCACGGCGACGGCCGCCGGCGGTGGCGCCCTCACGCCCGCGCCGAGCGGCTTGACCGGCAACGTCACCTGCCGCAACCAGTTGATCGGCGCGGCCTCGCTCGACTCGGTGGTCGTCCCCGACAACGCGGCCTGCCAGTTGCGCGGAACGAGCCTGATCGGTTCGGTCACCGTCGGCACCGGATCGACGCTCGACGCCCGCGACATCCGCGCCAACGGCAACCTGCAGGCCGAGGGCTCCGCCCACGTCGAGCTGACCGGCGCCAGCAGCCTGGGGGGCTCGGTGCAGATCTGGCAGGGCGGCACCGCCTTCGTCGGCGGCGCCAGCATCGGCGGCGACCTGCAGATCGACGCGATGCGAGGTGCGGTGCTGGCCAGCGGCAACCGCGTGACGGGCAGCCTGCAGGCGGTCGGCAACCGCGGCGGCATCACGATCACCGACAACCGCATGAACGGCAATCTGCAATGCACCGAGAACCAGCCGGCACCGGTGGTCGGCGGCAACACGGCGGCGTCGATCGAGAACCAGTGCGTGCCGGGCGCCGATGGTGGTGGTGGTGGGGGCGGCGGTGGCGGGGGTGGCACCGGGGGTGGCGGCAGCACGCCGCCGCCGGGCTCGCTGAGCGGCAACGTCACCTGCATCGGCTGGCGCATCGGCGCCGAGTCGCTGGACACCGTGATCGTCCCCGACAACGCCAGCTGCACACTGGAAGGCACACGCCTGATCGGCTCGATCATCGTCGGCACGAACGCCAGCCTCAACGCGAGCGGCGTGCGCGTCAACGGCAACGTGCAGGCCGAAGGCGCGGCGCAGGTGCTGATCGGCGGCCTGTCGACGATCGGCGGCTCGGTGCAGGTCAAGCAGGGCGGCTCGGCCAGCATCAGCGGCGCCACGATCACCGGCGACCTGCAAGTCGATGCGATGCGGGGTCCGGTCAGCGCCGCGGGCAACCGGCTCGGTGGCAGCCTGCAGGCGGTCGGCAACCTGGGCGGCGTCTCACTGACCGCCAACGCGATGATCGGCAACCTGCAGTGCAAGGAGAACCTCCCGGCCCCGACCGGCGGCGGCAACACCGCGGCGCAGAAAGAGGACCAGTGCACCGGTCTGTGAAGCGCTGAAGCGCACGGTCTCGCCTGCCCCCTTGGCTGCGATACTCGCAGCCAAGGGGGCAGAGCCTTGACCACGGATCAGGCCGATCAGGGTCCGTCCGACGACGGGCCGCAGCGCGAGCATGTCGCCGACGAGCAGTTGCGCATGGTGCTCGCCCACACGCAGTCGGCCACGCTGATCGCGACCGGCTTCGCGCTGATGATGGCGGCCTACGCGCACGGCAGCACGCCGCACCCCCTGGTCACGGCCTGGGTCGTGGCGAAGCTCGCGATCGCGCTGCTGCGCATGGGCGTCGCCTGGGCCCACCAGCGACGCGGCCAGCCGCCGGGCGCGCCCTGGCGCCGCGCCGTCTACACGCTGCTGGCGGTCGACGGCGCCGTCTGGGGTGTCGCCGGCCTGGCCTTGATGTCCGAGCCCGAGCCGCTGGCCGCGCTGGTGGCCGCGGCCCTGGCCTGCGTGACCTGCATCGCGACCTTCGGCCTGCAGGTGCGGCTGGCCGCGACCCTGGCCTACGCGCTGCCCATCCTGCTGCCGACCGCGGCCGGCCTGGCGCTGCGCGGCGACGAGTTCGGCCTGCTGGGCGCCGGCGGCCTGGTGCTGGTGCAGCTGGTGCAGATCGTCACCGCCCGGCGCGCCGAGCGGCGCTTCGCGGCCGCGGTGCGGCTGCGGCTGCAGGCCGAGGCACTGGCACGGGAGAAGGAGTCGGCCCTGCAGCTGGCGCGCCAGCAGAGCGCGGCCAAGGCGCAGTTCCT
>CAZTTC010000078.1:0-12689 GCA_964616015.1 uncultured Methylibium sp.
CCGCGCCGGTCGCGCTGACCCACAAGGCCGTCAGCACCGGTTGCAGGCCGACGATCAGCGCCACCGTGCCGGCGCCGATGCCCGCCTTGACCGCCGACCAGACGCCGCCCAGGTAGCCGGCATGCATCAGCACGCCCGTCACCGCGAGGTGCAGCCACTGCGAGCGCTGGGTCGGCCAGGCGGCGCGAGCCGCCAGCACCCACAGCAGGTAGCAGACGATCGACAGCGCGTAGCGCATCGCCAGGAAGCCGAACGGCGGCGCGTGCGGCATGCCATAGCGCGCCACCACGAAGCCGGTGCTCCAGATCAGCACGAAGAGCGCCGGCATCGCGCCGATCAGCAGCGCGTTGCGTGCGCCGCTCGCCATCAACGGACCTTGGCCCGGATCTCGGGCAGCGCCTTCTGCAGGTAGTACACCATCGACCAGATCGTCAACGCGGCGGCAACGACGATCAGCACCGTGCCCCAGACGCGCGTGTCGATCAGGCCGAACAGCCGGCCGTCGTACAACAGGAAGGGGATCGCGACCATCTGCACCGTGGTCTTGAGCTTGCCGAGCATGTGCACGGCGACGCTGCGCGACGCACCGATCTGCGCCATCCATTCGCGCAGGGCCGAGATCGCAATCTCGCGCCCGATGATCACCAGCGCGATCAGCGAATGCAGGCGCTGCTCGTGCACCAGCACCAGCAGGGCGGCGCACACCAGGAACTTGTCGGCGACCGGATCGAGGAAGGCGCCGAAGGAGGAAGTCTGGTTCAGCCGTCTGGCCAGGTAGCCGTCGGCCCAGTCGGTCAGGGCCACCACGACGAAAAGGACCGTCGCCACCAGGTTCTTGGTCGGGACGCTCAGGTCCAGATAGAACACGCCGACGATCAGCGGGATCGCGACGATGCGCGCCCAGGTCAGTAGCGTCGGCAGGGTGAAGAACATCGACGCATTGTGCCCGCGAAGCCGTGATGGCCTCGCGGCAGCTCACGCCGCGTCACACACCCGAGTCGAGCGTGCGCGGCTTGAACTTGCGGTCGTCGCGGAACAGGAAGGTCTCGGTGAACTTCCACGGCTTCGGCAGCCGCGAAACGTCGCCGTAGGGCGCCGCGCGACGGATGGCATCCATCGCGAGCTGCGTCGTGTCCTTGGCCTGGCTCGGGTAACGCATCACGTCGATGCGACGCACGCTGCCGTCGGCATTGAGTTCGACCTCGAGCACCGGAATCGCCAGCAGCGGCTCGGGGACAGCGCCGGTGTAGCTCATGGTCGGGTTCGCGGCGACCAGCCGCCGCGCGGCCTGCAGCCGCAGCTGCGCCGCCGAACGGGGCGTCTCCGGGGCCGGCAGGACCCCGGCCGATGGTGCGGGGACCGGTGCAGGGGCGGCCGGCCGCCCGGGGGCGGGCGCGGGCGCGGGCGGCGGTGCCGAAGAGCAGGCGGCCAGCAGCGCGGCCAGGCCGGCCAGCCGGCCAAGGGTTCCGATCGCGCCGCGGGCGCGCAGCTTGTCAGTGCAGGACACGATAGATCTCCTCCGCCAGTTCCCTGGAAATGCCGTCGACTGCGGTCAGGTCGTCGACGCTCGCGCTGGCCACGCCGCGCGCGCCGCCGAAGCGTTGCAGGAGCTTGGCACGTTTCTTCGGCCCGATGCCGGGGATGTCCTCGAGCTTGCTGCCGCCGGTGCGCACAGTTGCACGTTTGGCCCGCATGCCGGTGATCGCGAAACGGTGCGCCTCGTCGCGGATCTGCGCGACCAGCATCAGCGCAGCGGACTCGCGGCCGAGCGCGACCTTGCCGCGACCGTCGGCGAACACCAGTTCCTCGAGCCCGACCTTGCGGCCCTCGCCCTTCTCGACGCCGACGATGAGCGCCAGGTCCAGCCCGAGCTCCTCGAACACGTCGCGCGCCACCGCCACCTGTCCCTTGCCGCCGTCGACCAGCACGAGGTCGGGCAGCCGCCCCTCGCCCTGACCAGCCGCCTCGGCCAGCCTCGCGTAACGCCGTGTCAGCACCTGCCGCATCGCTGCGTAGTCATCGCCCGGCGTGATGCCCGCGATGTTGTAGCGGCGGTACTGCGCGGATTGCATCTTGTGCTGATCGAAGACGACGCACGATGCCTGCGCCGCCTCGCCGGCCGTGTGGCTGATGTCGAAACACTCGATACGGAAGGTGTCCAGGCTCTGCGGGGCAAGGTCCAGGGCATCGACCAGCGCGCGCGTGCGGGCCTGCTGCGACCCCTCCTCGCTCAGCAGCTGCGCCAGCTTGATCTGGGCGTTCTTCAGCGCCATCTCCAGCCAGGATCGTCGCTGCTCGCGTGGCTGATGCTGCGCGGTGACGCGGATGCCGCTGGCTTCGGTCAGTGCATCGACCAGCGCCTTGTCGATGGCCTGATTGGTGATCAACAGCGGCGGTGGCGCGCCCTCGAGGTAATGCTGTGCGATGAAGGCCTCCAGCACCTGCCGCTCCACCGGTGGGGCCGCCGCTTCGTCGCCGCTCTCCGCCGCCTCGACCAGCGCACTGGCCTCCTCGACATGGGCCGGGAAGTAGGGGCGGTCCCCGAGGTGGCGCCCGCCGCGCACCATCGCCAGGTTCACGCAGGCCCGGCCGCCCTGCACCACCGCCGCCAGGATGTCGGCGTCCTTGTCGAAGGCACCGTCGGCATTGGTCTCGACCGACTGCTGATGCAGCACCCGCGACAGCGCGCCGAGCTGGTTGCGGATCTCGGCGGCCTGCTCGAACTGCAGCGCATCGGCGTGCGCCATCATGCGCGCCTGCAGGGCCTGCATCACCTGCTCCTGCTCGCCGAGCAGGAAGCGCTCGGCATTGGCGACGTCGCGCGCGTAGTCCTCGGCGCCGATGGCCTGGACGCAGGGCGCCGAGCAGCGCTTGATCTGGTACAGCAGGCAGGGCCGCGTGCGGTGGTTGAAGACCGTGTCCTCGCAGGTGCGCAGGCGGAACACCTTCTGCAGCAGGTGGATCGAGTCCTTGACGGCCCAGGCGCTCGGGTAGGGTCCGAAGTAGCGATGCCGCTTGTCCACGGCCCCGCGGTAGTAGGCCATGCGCGGGTAGGCGTGCGAAGCGATCTTGAGGTAGGGGTAGCTCTTGTCGTCCCGGAACAGGATGTTGAACTTCGGGTTCTGCGTCTTGATGAGGTTGTTCTCGAGCAGCAGCGCCTCGGCCTCGGAACGCACCACGGTCGTCTCCAGCCGCGCGATGCGGCCGACCATGTGGCCGATGCGGGTACCGCCGTCCTGGCGCTGGAAGTAGCTCGCGACGCGCTTCTTCAGGTTGCCCGCCTTGCCGACGTAGAGCAGCACACCCTGGGCGTCGAAGTAGCGGTAGACGCCGGGCAGGCTGGGCAGTGCCGCGACGTCGTCGAGCAACCGCTGGCGCGCCACCTCCGACGGCGCGCCCTCGGCGTCGTCTGGCGGGGGCGGCAGCGGCTCGTTCATCGGCGCGGATTGTGCAGCGGCGGCTTCGATAATCCAGCGCATGCCCAGCCCTTCCCTGCAGTGGGACCTGTTCTGTCGCGTGATCGACAACCACGGCGACCTGGGCGTGTGCTGGCGGCTGGCGCGGCGCCTGGCCGCACTGGGGCAGCGCGTGCGCCTGTGGGTCGACGATGCCTCGGCCCTGGCGTGGATGGCGCCCCAGGGTGCTGCGGGCGTCGAGCCGATGCCCTGGCGCGAACCGGTCGCGCCGGAGCGCCCCGGCGACGTCGTCGTCGAGGCCTTCGGCTGCGATCCCCCCGCCGGCTTCGTCGCGGCGATGTCCGCGGCCGAGCGGCCTGCGGTGTGGATCAACCTCGAGTACCTCAGCGCCGAACGCGCAGCCGAGCGCAACCACGGACTGCCCTCGCCCCAGCTCAGCGGACCCGGGGCCGGGCTGCGCAAGTGGTTCTACTACCCCGGCTTCACCGACGCGACCGGCGGCCTGCTGTGCGAGGACGGTCTGGCGGCCGCCCGCAATCGCCACGACGCGATCGACGGACTGGGTCGCCTCGGCATCGAGGCGACCCCGGGTGCGCGGCGCATCAGCCTGTTCTGCTACGAGCAGCCGGCGCTCGCGGCCTGCATCGCGCGCTGGCGCCGGACGCCGACGCAGCTGCTCGTCACGCCCGGGTTCGCGGCCAGGCAGGTCGCCGCCGCGCTGGGCTGCGCCGGCGAGCCGGGCTCGAGCGCCGCGGCCGGCCGGCTTGGCGTGCACTTCCTGCCCTGGTTGACGCAGGACGACTACGACCGCCTGCTGTGGTCCTGCGACCTCAACTTCGTGCGCGGCGAAGACTCGCTGGTGCGTGCCCTGTGGGCCGCCCGGCCCTTCGTCTGGCAGCTCTACCCGCAGCGGGACGGAGCGCACGAAGCCAAGCTCGAGGCCTTCCTGGCCGATCACCTGGCGGGCGTGCCCGCCGACCTGGCCAGCGCGATCGCGGGCGGCTTCCGGCACTGGAACGGCCGGGCGGCGCCTGCGCTGGCCGAGCCCGATCCCGCCGCATGGCTGGACCAGGCGCGCCACCGTGAAGCCCGTCTCGCTGCCCGGCTGGCGACACGCGGCGACCTCGGCAGCCAGCTCTATCGCTACGCGCTGTCGAAACGCTAAAATTCGCGGCTTTGCGCATCCCGGGTGGCTCGATCATCCGAAGCCGCCCCCGGGGCCACCGGCCCCGCCCCGCAACGACAGGACTCACCATGAAGATCGCCCAGGAAATCCGCGCCGGTAACGTGATCATGCAGGGCAAGGACCCGATGGTCGTGCTCAAGACCGAGTACAGCCGCGGTGGCCGCAACTCCGCCACCGTGCGCATGAAGATGAAGAACCTGCTCAACGGCGCCGGTGCCGAGGTCGTCTTCAAGGCCGACGACAAGATGGACCAGATCGTCCTCGAGAAGAAGGAGTGCACCTACTCCTACTTCGCCGACCCGATGTATGCCTTCATGGACGCCGAGTACAACCAGTTCGAGATCGAGTCCGAGAACATGGGCGACGCCATCCAGTACCTCGAGGACGGCATGCCGGTCGAAGTGGTGTTCTACGACGGCAAGGCCATCTCGGTCGAACTGCCGACCTCGCTGGTGCGCGAGATCACCTACACCGAGCCGGCCGTCAAGGGCGACACCTCGGGCAAGGTCCTCAAGCCCGCCAAGCTGGCCACCGGCTTCGAGATCTCGGTGCCGCTGTTCGTCGCCACTGGCGACAAGGTCGAGATCGACACCCGAACGCACGAGTACCGCAAGCGCGTCTGAGTCCCGCCCGACGCGACCCGAGAGGCCCGCCGCGTGCGGGCCTCGTCGCTTCGGGACCTGGCGAGCCGCGCTGCGCACAGAATCCCGCATGCCCTTCGACTTCGACGCGGCCGTCGGCAGCCCGTTTCGCATGCAGCCCGGGCTGCGCAGGCTGTCGGCCGGCACGCGGCAGTTCACGCCCCTCGCGGCGGACCACCCCGCAGGCGCCGAGAAGCTGGCCGTCCTGACCGGGCAGCCGGGCGAGGCCCTGCTGTGCGCAGCAGGATTCGACCCGCTGCCGGCACTCCGGGCCCTCGCCGCCGAGGCCGCCCGGCAATGCCCCGGAGCGATCGCGGCCGATGACAGCGGCCTCGGCGCGCTGCAGCTCGGCTGGCGCACCGACTGGAGCGGCCGGCTGTCGAGCCTGCACGACGACGCCGGCCCGGCCGTCGGCGCCTGCCTGGCCGCCCTGCCCGCGTCGCAGCGGGCCGCCGGCCTGCTGAGCCTGGCACTGCACGAGGACGTCGCCATCGTCGACGGCGCGTCGGCGAGCCTGCCCTGGATGGCCGTCTGCCTGCCCTCGCATTGGGCTCCGCGCGACAAGTGCGGCCGTTCCTTCGCGGCCGTGCATGCCCCGGTCGCCGACAACGAGGTGCTGCTCGCCGCCGGCCGCCACCTGATGCAGCTGGTCTGCCAGCCAACGCGCTGGGAGCGCTTCGTCTGGACGATCACGACCCACGACACGCACGACCAGCACCCGGATCGGCACACCCGCAAGCCATGGGGCGAGACGATCGACGCCGTCGTGGCGCAGGCGCACTGGCGCACCGAGCACCAGACCTTCGTGCCGCTGCCGACATTGCGGCAGGCGGTGTTCACCATCCACGTCGACGTGCAGCCGCTCGCACTGGCGATCGACACGCCGGCCCGGGCCGCGGCGCTGCACGGCGCGCTGGCGTCGATGACTGAAGCCGTGCTGGCCTACCGCGGCCTGATCGAGGCGCGGGCGCTCCTCCTCGCCTGGCTGGCGCACCGGGCCGCAGCATGAAAACCGCGCCGATCGAGCCGGCCCGCATCGCCTTGACGCCCGGCGGCCTGCCGCACGCGCCGGCCTACGGCGATGTCTACCACTCGGCCGCGGGCGCGCAAGGCCAGGCCCGGCACGTCTTCCTGGGCGGCAACGGGCTGCCGGCGCGCTGGGCCGGCGGCCGGCGCTTCGTCGTCCTCGAAACGGGCTTCGGCCTGGGCAACAACTTCCTGGCGACCTGGGACGCGTGGCGGCGCGATCCGCGGCGCTGCGATCGACTTTGGTTCGTGGCGATCGACAAGCACCCGCCGACGCGCACCGACCTCGCACGCCTGCACGAAGCCTCGCCGCTGCCCGAGCTGGCGCAGCAGCTGGTCGCGGCCTGGCCCGCGCTCACGCCGAACCTGCACGCGCTGGAGTTCGAAGGCGGCCACCTGCGGCTGCTGCTCGGCTTCGGTGACATCGCGGCGCTGCTGCCGCAGGTGCTGGCCTCGGTCGACGCCTTCTTCCTCGACGGCTTTGCGCCAGACCGCAATCCGGCGATGTGGAGCCTGCCCGTGCTCAAGCAACTCGGCCGGCTGGCGGCGCCCGGCGCGACGGCCGCCACCTGGAGTTCGGCGCGCGCGCTGCGCGACGGCCTGGTGACGGCCGGCTTCGAGGTCGTCATCGAGCCCGGTTTCGGCGGCAAGCGCGACATGACGACGGCCCGCTACGCCCCGCGCCATCGCCCGCCGACGCAGGCCGCCGCACTGCATGTTCACACGGGTCCGCGCGAGGCCCTGGTCGTCGGTGCCGGGCTGGCCGGCTGCGCCGCGGCACGTGCGCTGGGACGCGAAGGCTGGCAGGTCACCGTGCTGGATCGCGCGGCGCACGTCGCGCAGGGCGCCTCCGGCAATCCGGCCGGGCTGTTCCATGGCGTCGTGCACGGCGACGACGGGCCGCACGCGCGGCTGCATCGCGCCGCGGCGCTGGCGACGGAGCGCCTGCTGAGGCCGTGGTTGGCCAGCCGGCGGGTGCGCGGACAGATCGACGGCCTCTTGCGGATCGCCGCCGAGCGAACGGCGCCACCGTGGCCTGCCGACTACGTCGAGGCCGTGCCCGCAGCGACGGCGTGCGCCCGCAGCGGCCTGGCCACGGTCGCGGGCGGTTGGTGGTTCCCCGGCGGCGGCTGGGTCGTGCCCGGCGACTACGCGCGCGCGCTGCTCGAGGATGTCGACGCGCGTTTCATCGGCACGGCGGGTGTCGCTGCCATCGAGCGCCGCGGCGGCCGCTGGCACGCGCTCGACGAGCACGGCGCGTCGATCGCCGACGCCCCGGTCCTGGTGCTAGCCACCGCGGTGGACCTGCCGCGACTGCTCGGGCCGGCGCTGGCCGAGGCGACAGGCGTCCTCGCCGCGGTCCGCGGGCAGGTCAGCGGCTTGCCCGCCGCCGGCCTGCCGACGCCCCGGGTCCCGATCGCCGATGCCGGCTATGTGCTGCCTGTCATCGACGGCGTGCTGTGGTGCGGCTCGACCGCCCAGCCCGGCGACACCGACCCCCGGCTGCGCGAGGCCGACCATCGCCACAACCTTGCCCAGGCCGCGCGGCTGCTCGGCGCACCCGCCATCGAGGCTCTGTCGACGAACGCGCTGCAGGGGCGCGTCGGCTGGCGCGCGGTGACGCCGGATCGCCTGCCCCTGGTCGGTGCGCTGCCCGACCTGGCGGCCTGCGCCACGGCGAAGCCTGCCGATCGCCTGCGCCGCCTGCCACGCCTGCGCGATGCCGATGGCGGCCTGTACGCCATCTCAGGGCTGGGCTCGCGCGGCATCACCTGGGCCGCGCTGTGCGGCGAGCTGCTCGCCGCCTGGGTCGCAGGAACGCCCTGCCCGGTCGAAGCCGATCTGCGTGACGTGCTCGACCCGGCGCGCGCAGGGTGGAGCGCGCGCCGGCGTGTCGCCGGTCCCGCCGCGGAGACATGAACCCGGCCTGGCTCGCCGACGCGGTGCTGCTCCTGCACGCCGGCTTCATCGCCTTCGTCGTTGCTGGCGGCGTGCTCGGCCTGCGCTGGCCCCAGGCGCTGCTGTTCCACCTGCCGGCCTGGTTGTGGGGTGCGTACGTCGAGCTGAGCGGCAGCCTCTGCCCGCTGACACCGCTGGAGAACCGCCTGCGCGCCGAGGCCGGCCAGCGCGGCTACGAGGCCGGCTTCGTCGAGCACTGGCTGCTGCCGCTGATCTACCCGGCGGGGCTGACGCGCGAACTGCAATGGCTGCTCGGCGCCGGCGTGATCGCGATCAATCTCGCGGTCTACGCGCTGGTCTGGCGACGCTGGCGCAAGGCCTCGTAGAAGCAGATCGCCGCGGCCGCGGCGACGTTGAGCGATTCCTCGCCGCCCGGTTGCGGGATGCGGCGCGTCTCACGGCAGCGTTGCAGCAGGGCCGGATCGACGCCCTGCCCCTCGTGACCCAGCACCCAGGCACAGGGTGAAGGCAAGGCGGCTTCGTCCAGCGCCAGCCCGGCATGCGAGCTGGTCGCGACGAGCGGCAGCGTCAAGGCCTCCAGGTCGGCGAGCGTCGCGCGCTCGACGAGGCACAGCGCAAAGTGCGCCCCCATGCCGGCGCGCAGCACCTTCGGTGACCACAACGCCGCCGTGCCCTCCAGCGCCACCACCTGCGCCACGCCCAGGGCGGCCGCACTGCGCAGGATGCTGCCGACGTTGCCGGCGTCCTGGACTCGATCGAGCACCACCGTCGCGATGCCGTCCTGGGGCTGCGCCGCAGCCGGCACCTCGAGCAGGAAGCCGATGCGCGCCGGCGACTCCAGACCGCTGAGCTGCGCGAACAGGGCGTCGACCACGATGGCCACGCGCGGCGCGGCCTGCGCCAGCGCGCGCAGGCCGGCATCGGCCCAGCCGCTCTCGCTGACGACCGCCTGCAGCGGCGTGCGACCTCGGCCGAGGCAGGCTGCGCACAGGTGGTCGCCCTCGAGCCAGACCTCACCGAGCCGGCGGTAGGCGCCGGGGTCGCGGATCAGTCGCCGCAGCTGCACCAGCAGCGGGTTGCCGGCCGCGGTGATGCGCTGCGGACCGCTGCTCATGCCGGCGGCTCCAGCACCGCACGCACCGGGCCGAAGCTGCGGCGGTGCGCGCCGCAGGCACCGTGCGTGCGCAGCGCCTCCAGGTGGTCGGGTGTGGGGTAGCCCTTGTGCCCGGCAAAGCCGTACTGCGGGTGCGCCTCGTGCAGCGCCACGCACAGGCGGTCGCGGTGTACCTTGGCGAGGATGGACGCCGCCGAGATCGCCGCGACCTTGGCATCGCCCTTGACGATGGCCTCGGCGGGCATCTTCAGCAGCGGCAAGCGGTTGCCGTCGACCAGCACCTTGTGCGGCGCCAGGCGCAAGCCCTCGACCGCACGGCGCATGGCCAGCAGCGTCGCCTGCAGGATGTTGAGTCGGTCGATCTCTTCGACGCTGGCTTCGGCGACACAGCAGCACAGCGCCTTGGCACGGATCTCGTCGAACAGGCGCTCGCGCGTCCGCGGGGCCAGCGCCTTCGAGTCGCCGAGGCCACGGATCGGCCGCAGCTCGTCCAGAATCACCGCCGCAGCCACGACCGGCCCGGCCAGCGGGCCGCGGCCCGCCTCGTCGACGCCGGCGACGAGGCCGGGCGCGTCCCAGGACAGCCCCAGCTGCTCAGGCTTCGAGGATCTGCGCGATCGCATCGGTGGCCGCCCGCGCCGTGTCGCGCTGCAGACTCAGGTGGATGTCGCCGAAGCGCTGCGCGACGCGGTCGCTGGCGACCGGATCGTCGAGCCAGCCGAGCACGGCGGCCGCCAGCGCCTCGGGGGTCATGTCGTCCTGCAGCAGCTCCGGCACGACGAAGTCGCCGGCCAGCACGTTGGGCAGCCCGACCCAGGGCTGGTAGCGCATGCGCCGCATCAGCTGCCAGCTCAGCCAGGCCATGCGGTAGCCTATGACCATCGGGCGCTTGAACAGCGCGGCCTCGAGCGTCGCGGTGCCGCTGGCGACCATCGCGGCGTCGCTGGCGGCCAGCACCTCGTGCGACCGGCCATCGACCAGCTGCAGTGCATCCTGCGCACCGGCGTCGGCCACGGCCGCCTCGATCATCGGGCGCAGCCCCGGGGCGATCGGCAGCAGGCAGCGCAACTGCGGCCGCGCCGCCCGCAGGCGCTGTGCCGCACGCACGAAGGCCGGCGCGATGTGCCGGACCTCGCCACGACGCGAACCCGGCAGCACCGCGACGACAAGGTCCTCGGCGCCCAGTCCCAGCGCCAAGCGTGCCGCCGACCGCGGCACCTCGAGCGGGATCGCATCGGCCAACGGGTGGCCCACGTAGCTGGCCGGCACGCCGGCCTTCGCCAGCAGCGCCGGCTCGAAGGGAAAGAGACACAGCACGTGATCGGCCGACGCCGCGAGCTTGTGCACCCGGCCACCCCGCCAGGCCCAGATCGACGGACAGACGAAGTGGATGGTCTTCATGCCGGCCGACTTGAGCCGGGCCTCGAGGCCGAGGTTGAAGTCCGGTGCGTCGATGCCGATGAAGGCTGCCGGCCGGTCGGCCAGCAGGCGATCGCCAAGCTCGCGGCGCAGCGCGACCAGTTGGCGGTAGACCCGCAGTGCTTCCGCATACCCGTGTACGGCCAG
The DNA here is from genome assembly GCA_964616015.1 of uncultured Methylibium sp. GTDB lineage: Bacteria > Pseudomonadota > Gammaproteobacteria > Burkholderiales > Burkholderiaceae_C > Methylibium. The sequence continues at coordinate 10,870 of CAZTTC010000078.1, forward strand.
CCGGTCGCTCGGCCACCACGCCTCGAAGCCCTGCGCGGTCATCGTCGGCCCGCCGATGCCGGCCATCCGCAGCCCGGGCCAGCGCGACCGCAGGCCGCCCATCAGCAGGCCGGCGAGCAGGTCGCCCGAGGCTTCGCCGGCGACCAGGCCGAGGCGCATCGTCGCGACGATCTAGCGGACGATGCCGCGCGTCGAGGCCGCGAGGAAGTCGAGCATCAGGGCCAGGTCCGCATCGCCCTGGTCGACCGCGCCCTTCAGCGCCGCGATCTCGCCCTTGGCGTCGTCCAGCGTCAGGCCCCTGCGGTACAGCAGGCGGTGCATCTGCTTGACCTGGGCGATGCGCTCCGGCCCGAAGCCGCGGCGGCGCAGCCCTTCGACGTTGAAGCCGCGCACGGCGGCCGGATTGCCGTCGACCATCATGAAGGGCGGCACGTCCTGCGACAGCGCGGTCTGAAAGCCCGCCATCGCGTGCGAGCCGATCTTGACGAACTGATGCACGCCGGTCAGGCCGCCGACGATGACCCAGTCGCCGACCTGGACGTGGCCGGCGAGCGTCGCGTTGTTGGCCAGGATGCAGCGGTTGCCGAGCTGCACATCGTGCGCCAGGTGCACGTAGGCCATGATCCAGTTGTCGCTGCCGACACGCGTCACCCCGCCGTCCTGGACCGTGCCGCAGTTGAAGGTGCAGAACTCGCGCACGGTGTTGCGGTCGCCGATGACCAGCTCGGTCGGCTCGCCGGCGTACTTCATGTCCTGCGGCGCGGCGCCGAGCGAGCAGAACTGCCAGATGCGGTTGTGCTCGCCGATCGTCGTGCGCCCCTCGATCACGCAATGCGCACCGATGCTCGTGCCGGCGCCAACCTTCACCTGCGGGCCGATCACCGTGTAGGGCCCCACGCTCACGTCGGCAGCAAGCCGGGCTGCCGGGTCGACGAGGGCGGTCGGGTGGATGCTCATCGCCAGTCGCTCAGGCGATCGAGCGCTTGGTGCACATCAGCTGCGCCTCGGCGGCCAGTTCATCGCCGACCTTGGCGCGCACGTGGAACTTGTGGATGCCGGCCCGCACGCGGTCGACCTCGACTTCCAGCGTCAACTGGTCGCCCGGTTCGACCGGCCGCTTGAAGCGGGCCGCGTCGATGCCGACGAAATAGATCACCGAGTTGTGGTCGGTGCCTTCGCCTTCGACCGAGAAGGCCAGCAGCGCCGCCGCCTGGGCCAGCGCCTCGAGGATCAGCACGCCCGGCATCACCGGCCGGTGCGGGAAGTGCCCGACGAAGAAAGGTTCGTTGATGGTGACGTTCTTGAGCGCCTTGATGCGCTTGCCCGGCTCCATCTCCAGCACCCGGTCGACCAGGAGGAAGGGATAGCGATGCGGCAGTTTCTCGAGGATCTGGTGGATGTCCATCATGGCGTGCTTGTCTCGGTCTCGTGGCGCGGCGGGCTCAGGCGGGGTCGTCCGTCTCGCCGGCACGGCGCTCCAGCGCGCGGATCCGCTCGCGCAGCGTGTGCAGCTGCCGCAGCGTCACCGCGTTCTTTTCCCAGCTGCGATTGTCGTCGAGCGGGAAGAAGCCGGTGTAGGTGCCGGGCTGCGCGATGGAGCGACTGACGGTGCTCTGCGCCGAGATGTGCACGTCGTCGGCGATCGTCAGGTGGCCCAGGATCCCGGCGCCGCCGCCGATGGTGCAGCGCGCGCCGATGCGCGTGCTGCCGGCGACCGCCGCGCAACCGGCCATCGCGCTGCCGCGGCCGATGTGCACGTTGTGGGCGATCTGGATCAGGTTGTCGAGCTTGACGCCGTCCTCGATCACGGTGTCGCCGAG
>CAZTTC010000079.1:0-12636 GCA_964616015.1 uncultured Methylibium sp.
TGCGCTCGCCCGGACCGAACCGGCGAGACTGCCGCGTGCCCTGGGGCCGTGCGGCGAAGCTTCGAATCCGGCAGCGACGCTGCCGGCTGCGCCGGACTCGGCGGGTCCCCAAAAGGCACCCTGAGCCCGGAAAAGCCGCAGATTGTAGCACCGGGCTGCGTCCCGCTCAGTGCTTGCGACCCGGGGCTTTCAGGGCCTGGAGCACGGCGAAGGGGTGCGGCGCGACCGGCTCGGCCACCTCCGGCGACTCGGCCGGCAGTTCGAGTGGCTGGAGGCAGAGCCCATGCCTCGGCACGATGGGCAAGGCCAGCAGCAGCTCGTCCTCGACCAGTTCCCGCAGGTCGAGCTGACGCGCCAGCTCGAGCACGTCGTCTTCGCTCTCGGCGTCCAGCGACTCGGCTTGCCGGGCACCGGCGACGAAGCGCAGCCAACGGTCGCACTCGACGGTCTCGATGAGGGGTGCGAGGCAGCGCTGGCACTGGAGGCCGAGCTGAACGCGGGCCCGCAGCCGCAGCCACACTTCCGTCGGCCGGCCCGCGCGCCGGCGCTGCTCGCCGTCGACCGACCATTCGACCCGGTCATCGGCCGCCGGCGCTGCGTCGGCGCTCGCGCTGCCGGCAAGGCGCGGCAGGCTCTTCACCGCCCAGTGGCCGGACAGGCTCGCACCGGCCGCCGCAAAGGCGGCCACGTCGAGTCGCAGCGGGTCAAATTCCTTGGACTTCATCGATCTCGATCGGGAGACGGCCTGAGAGTTTAGGCGCGCCGACAATCGGGCCATGAGCCCTGCCCTGCCCCGCCCCCGGCTGATCCTCGCCTCGACCTCCCGCTACCGCCGCGAACTGCTGGAACGGCTGATGCTGCCGTTCGACGTCCTGGCCCCGGACGTCGACGAGACCCCGCAGGCCGGCGAGCCCCCGGCCGCGCTGGCCGAGCGCCTGGCCCTGGCCAAGGCACGCGCCGTGGCGGCCCGGCACCCGCAAGCGATCACGCTCGGATCCGACCAGGTCGCCGACCTCGACGGCCAGCCGATCGGCAAGCCCGGCGGCCATGCGGCGGCCGTCGCCCAGCTGGGCCGGATGAGCGGTCGCACGGTGGTCTTCCACACGGCCCTGGCCGTCCTGCGCCCGGACACGGGCTTCGAGCGCGTGCTTCAGGTCCCGGTCACGGTCCGCTTCCGCACGCTTGGCGACACCGAGATCGAGACCTATCTCCGCGCCGAACAACCCTACGACTGCGCCGGCAGCGCCAAGTCCGAGGGGCTGGGCATCGTGCTGCTCGATGCCATCGAGTCCGCCGACCCCACCGCCCTGATCGGTCTGCCCCTGATTGCCACCGCCCGCCTGCTGCGCGAAGCCGGCCTCGACCCCCTGGGCAGCACGAGCCGATGAGCGGGCGACTGATCCTGGTCCCCAACACGCTCGACCTGGGCACGCTGCGGGCGGGGGCACCGGCGCCCGACCTGCGCGAGGTCCTGCCCCAGGCCGTGATCGAGACGGCGTCGCGCTTGCGTCACTGGGTGTGCGAGGACGCCAAGACGACCCGGGCCTTCCTCAAGCGTATCGACGCGCTCACACCGCTGGCAGCGCCGCTGCAGACGCTCGACATCCGTGAGCTGCCGCGCCCGCCCAAGGGCCGATCGCCCGATCCGGCGCCCGACCTGCGCCCGCTGCTGGCGCCGGTCCTGTCCGGCGTCGACGTCGGGCTCATCAGCGATGCGGGCCTGCCGGGCGTGGCGGACCCCGGTGCAGGGCTGGTGGCCGCCGCGCATGCGCTGGGCCTGCCCGTGCTGCCGCTCGCCGGCCCGAGCTCGCTGCTGCTGGCGCTGGCCGCGAGCGGGCTCAATGGCCAGAGCTTCGCCTTCGTCGGCTACGTGCCCCAGGAAAGCGCCGCACAGGCGCGGCGCCTCAGGGAGCTCGAGGCACTGTCGAGGCAGCTCGGGCAGACGCAGCTGATGATCGAGACGCCTTACCGCAACGCCGCGATGCTGCGCGCCCTGCTCGATGTCCTGGCGCCGACGACCCGGCTGTCGATCAGCTGCGGCCTCACGCTCGCCGGCGGCTGGAGTCGCACCGCGAGCGTCGCGCACTGGCGTCAGCACGGCGTGGAACTGCCGGCCGACGTGCCGGCCGTGTTCGCGCTGCAGGCCGCGTGAACCCGGCCCGGGCTGGCGACTACTTGCCGCCGAGCAGCGAGGCGACCTTCTTCTTCGACTTGATGTACTTCGACAAGCCGGTCGAGGGCGCGGCGGTCTGTGCCGGCTTCTCCCAGGCAGGCTCGGCGTCGGCCTGGGCCTCGTAGGGCTGGTTGAAGAAAGGGTCGGAGGGGGGCGCGCTCGGGCGCCGAGGCGGCGGTGCGACCGACCGCTCGGGTCGCGTGTCGGCCCGCACTTCCTCGCGCAGGCCTTCGTCGCGTCGCGGCGGCCGGCGCGGCCGGTCGTCGTCCAGTTCGAGCGGCTCGATGTCGAGCTTCTTCTTGATCAGCTTCTCGATGTCCGAAACCAGCCGGCTGTCGTCGCGGTCGACCAGCGTGATCGCCAAGCCCGACTGACCGGCGCGGCCGGTCCGTCCGATGCGGTGGACGTAGTCCTCGGCATTGAAGGGCACGTCGAAATTGAAGACCGCCGGCAGGTCCGCGATGTCGAGTCCGCGGGCGGCCACGTCGGTCGCCACCAGCAGGTCCACCTCGCCAGCCTTGAAGGCCGCCAGCGCCTTCAGGCGCTCGTCCTGCGACTTGTCGCCATGCAGCGCCTGGGTGTTGAGCCCGTCGCGCTCGAAGGAGCGCGCCAGCCGCGCCGCCCCCAGCTTGGAGTTCACGAAGACGATGCTCTGCGTGATGCCGCGGTCCTTCAGGAGCTGGCGCACGGCGCGGCGCTTGTCGTCTTCCTCGACACGGTAGAAGCGCTGTTCCACCGTTGAGGCCGTGGCGTTGGGACGGGCCGTCTCGACCAGGATCGGGTCCTGGAGGTAACTCTGCGCCAGCTTCTTGATCTCGGGCGAGAAGGTGGCCGAGAACAGCAGCGTCTGGCGCTGCTTCGGCAGGTAGCTCAGGATGCGCTGCAGGTCCGGCAGGAAGCCGATGTCCAGCATGCGGTCGGCCTCGTCGAGCACCACGTACTCGACCTGCGACAGCGAGCAGTTCTTCGCCTCGATGTGGTCGAGCAGTCGGCCCGGCGTGGCGATCAGCACCTCGACCCCGCGCTTGAGCTCGGCGGTCTGCGGCTTCATGTCGATGCCGCCGAACACCACGGTGGCGCGCAGTTCGGTGAACTTGGAGTAGGTCTTGACGCTGTTGGCGACCTGGTCGGCCAGCTCGCGCGTCGGCGCCAGCACCAGTGCCCTCACCGGATGGCGCGCGGGCGAAGTGCTGCTGCTTTCATGCCGCAGCATCTTCTGCAGCAGCGGCAGCGAGAAGGCCGCGGTCTTGCCCGTCCCGGTCTGCGCCGCGCCCATCACGTCGCGCCCCTGCAGGACCAGTGGGATCGCCTTGGCCTGGATCGGGGTCATCGTCAGGTAACCGGACTCGGCCACCGCTCGCAACAGCTTGGGATCGAGGGCGAGGGTGTCGAAACGGGCCGGGGGGGCCTCGGCGGGAGTCGTCTGCGACTCAGCAGCTGTATCGGTGTGCATCTCGCCGGATTATCGGCGAAGCGAGCTTCAGCGTCGGAACACCAGCCAGCGCGGCGCCCTGAAACGCACGATCTGGGCGTACAGCGCGACATAGGACAGCGCGAACAGCACGATCAGGCCGCCCAGGATCCGCGAGTCGTTCCAGAACAGCAGGGCCGGGCCGATGGCCAGCATGCACAACAGCCAGAGGTAGGGCGCAGTCATCGAGTTGCGGCGCGTCAGCAGCTTGGCGTCCTTCGTCCCGACCGCCCATCGCAGCAAGCGCCGGTAGACCAGGCTGTGGAGGTGCACGCCATCCGGCATGCCGACCGACCGGCCTCGCACCAGCTTGCGGCGGTACATCGAGAACAGCGTCTCGAAGATCGGATAGATCGCCAGCAGCAGCGGGAACAGCGGCGACACCGCGGGATTGCGGTGGACCAGCAGGATGCCCAGTTCGGCCAGGTAGAAGCCGAGGAAGTAGGCGCCGCCATCCCCGAGGAAGATCAGCCCTGCGGGGTAGTTCCAGACGAAGAAGCCCAGGACCGCGCCGGCCCCGACCAGCGCCATCGTCGCGACGGCCGTGTCGCCGACCTGGTAGGCGACATAGGTGATCGCCAACAGCATCATCGTCACGCACATCGAGGCCAGTCCGTTGAAACCATCGATGATGTTCACCGCATTGGCGATGCCCGCGACGGTGAAGATCGCCAGCAGCCCCGCCCCCAGAGGAAAGGACGCGATCCAGTCCAGGCCCCACAGGTCGGTGCGGGTGATCGTCGCCTCGAGCAAGGTCAGCGCCAGCGCCGCCGACACGGCGGTGGCCAGCAGGCGTCGCGCCGGCGAGACGCGCTTGGTCAGGTCCTCGATCATGCCGACCGCGAACGCTGGCAGGCCGCAGGCCAGCAGCAAGGACGCGAAACGCGCCGCATCGGGCTGCTGCCGGGCCATGAGGGCCGTGACGATCAGCAGACCCCCCACGATGCCGAGGCCCCCGACCCGTGGCACCGGCCGCGCATGAAATTTCTGCGGTCCGCTCAGATCGTCGTCATGCACGAGATGTGCGTAGCCTCGGCTCGAGCGCACCACCAGCAGGGTCAGCGCGGCGGCGGTTGCGAATGCGCACAGGAACCAGAACATCGCGGCAGTGTAGCCAGCGGTCCGCGGCGGAAAGCGGGGGCCACGCCGCTATATAGTGAGTCGGCCCTCGGACTCGACCACACCCATGCACTCCATCGTTCCTGTCATCCTGGCGGGCGGATCCGGTACCCGCTTGTGGCCCTTGAGCCGGGCGCTCTATCCGAAGCAGTTCCTCGCGCTCGGCGGCACGCAGACCTTGTTCCAGCAGGCCACGCAGCGCCTGACGGCGCTGGCGACGGCGCAGGTGAAGGTCGCCTCGCCGCTGGTCGTCGGCAACGAGGAGCACCGTTTCATGCTGCTCGAGCAGCTGCGCGAGATCGGCGTGACGCCCTCGGCCCTGCTGCTCGAGCCCAAGGGCCGCAACACCGCCCCGGCGCTGACAATGGCCGCGCTGGCGACTTTGGACGTGGATGCGGGCGACCCGATCCTGGTCGTGACGCCGGCCGATCAGACCATCACCGACGCCGCGGCCTTCAGCCGGGCGCTCCACCAAGCCATCGAGGCGGCGGGCGATGGTTCGCTCGTCACCTTGGGCATCGTGCCCGACCGGCCCGAAACCGGCTTCGGCTACATCCACAGCCAGGGTGACGGCGCGGTCAGGGTGGTCACGGCCTTCGTCGAGAAGCCCGACCTGCCGACCGCGGAGCGCTACCTGGCCAGCGGCGACTACGCCTGGAACAGCGGCATCTTCGTGCTGCGCGCTTCGGCCTGGCTGAAGGCGCTGCAGCGGTTTCGCCCGGACGTCGAGCAGGCGACGCGCAGCGCCTGGCAGGCGCGCAGCACCGATCAGCTCTTCGTGCGCCCCGGCCGCGAGGAGTTCGCGGCGATCCCCTCCGAGTCGATCGACTATGCGGTGATGGAGGCTTGCCCGGCCGATCCGCAACGCCGCCACGTCGTGAAGATGCTGCCCCTGGACGCCGGATGGAGCGACCTCGGCTCCTGGGATGCCGTCTGGCAGGTCAGCGGCCGCGATGCCCACGGCAACGCGTCGCAGGGTGACGCGCTGCTCGAGAAGAGCCGCAACACGCTCGTGCACGCCACGAGCCGGCTGGTGGTCACGATCGGCGTCGAGGACCTGGTCGTCGTCGAGACGGCCGACGCGGTGCTGGTCGCGTCACGCGAGCACAGCCAGCAGGTCAAGGAGATCGTCTCGCAGCTGCAGCGCTCCGATCGCAGCGAGGGCCAGCTCCACCGCCGCGTGCACCGCCCCTGGGGGTGGTACGACAGCATCGACGCCGGCCCGCGCTTCCAGGTCAAGCGCATCATGGTCAAGCCCGGCGCATCGCTGAGCCTGCAGATGCACCACCATCGCGCCGAGCACTGGATCGTGGTCGCCGGGACGGCCGAGGTCACCTGCGGCGACCAGACCCTGCTGCTCAGTGAGAATCAGAGCACCTACATTCCCCTCGGGCAGACGCACCGACTGGCCAATCCGGGCAAGCTGCCGCTCGAGTTGATCGAAGTCCAGTCAGGCAGCTACCTGGGCGAGGACGACATCGTGCGCTTCCAGGACAGCTACGGACGGATCGCGCCGAAGGCGACCGACGGCACGGCCTGACGCGCACGCCCGACCCCGGCGGGCGGACCGAGTCCCCGCCCTCGGCCGCCCGCGGCGGGCCGGATGGCGCGCGGCGAGCCATCCCTACAATCCGCCGCAAATCCACGACGCTCCGACTCCCCGTGCTGTCCACGCCGAAACCCGCCGACGCCCTGCAGCGCTCGGCCGTCCTCATGACCGGCATCCCGACGGTCCGCGTCCGGCCGGCGCTGCACGCCCTGGCGCGCGGCGCCGGATGGCTGGGCGTGCTGCTGTGCGCGCTGGTCGCGGCCGAACCCGCCTCGAGCCAGACGACCCGCAACGAGGTCAGCGAAACCAGCACCGGCCCGATCCGCTTGCGCCAGCCGAGCGCGCCGCCGCGCGACGACGCGACGAACGCCGAGCGCGACTCGCGCCTGGATCGCGAGGACTCGCGCGACCGCGACCGGCTGGACCGCCTCGATGGTCCGGACCGCGACCGGACCGACAGCCGCGCCCCCGGCCGCAGCGACGATCGCCTCGACGCGCAACGCTCCCGGCTGCGTGGCACGCCGCCGGGCGAGTTCGAGACCTTCGTGCAGCGGCTGGCCGAGCCGGTGACGATCCGCCGCTTCGGCGCCGACCTGGTGACGCGCACCCAGGACGCGGCCAGCCTCGACTTCAGCGCGCTGGTGCCCCAGGACTACGTCGTCAAGCCCGGCGACGAGGTGCTGCTGACCCTCTGGGGCTCGGTCGATGCCGATCTCCGACTGGTCGTGGACCGCGCCGGGCGCATCGGCGTCCCGCGCGTCGGCACGGTCCAGGTCGGCGGGGTGCGCTACGCCGACCTGAACGACACCGTGAGCCGCCGCGTCGGCCAGGTCTTCCGCAACTTCAACCTCAGCGTCTCGCTCGGCCGGCTGCGCGGCGTGCGGGTCTACGTCACCGGCTTCGTCACGCGACCCGGCGCCTACAGCGTCAGCAGCCTGTCGACCATCACCCAGGCCCTGCTGGCGGCTGACGGGCCGTCGGCCGCCGGCAGCTTCCGCAACATCGAGCTGCGGCGCGGCGGCAAGCTCGAGGCGCGGTTCGACTTCTACGACTTCCTCCTCAACGGCGACCGCAGCGGCGACCGCGTCGTCCAGGCCGACGACGTGATCCACGTCGGGCCGGTGGGGCCGCAGATCGGCATGATCGGCAGCGTCAACCAGCCCGCCATCTTCGAGCTGAAGGCGGGCGAGACCGTCAGCGACGTGCTGCGCATGGCCGGCGGACTCGGCACCGTCGCCGACAGCCGCCGCCTGACCCTGGAACGCCTGGACGACCGCAGCGACGTGCGCATCACGCAGCTCGAACTGCCGGCCAATCTGGGATCGCCCTTGAAGGGCGGCGACGTGCTGCGGGCCTTCAGCGCCGTCGACGTCGCGATCCCGGTGCAGCGCCAGAACAAGCGCGTGCGGGTCGAGGGCGAGGTCCTGCGGCCCGGCGAGTACGTGCTGCCGCCCAGCAGCGGCATCGCCGACGCCATCGCCGCCGCGGGCGGCTTGACGCCGCAGGCCTACGTGTTCGGCAGCGAGTTCAATCGCGAGAGCGTGCGGTTGACGCAGCAGAAGAACTACGAACGCGCGTTGCGGGATCTGGAGGTCGAGTTCTCGCGCGCGGCCAGCGGCCAGCGGGTGGCGTCGGCCGATGAAGCGGCCGCGCAGACGGCACGCGAGACCGCGACCACGCGCCTGATCGAGCGCCTGCGCAACCTCAGGCCGTCCGGGCGCATCGTGCTGCAGGTGGCGCCGAACGCCAGCGCCCTGCCCGACCTGCCGCTCGAGGAGGGCGACCGGCTCTTCGTGCCGCCGCGCCCCACGACGATCGGCGTGTTCGGCAGCGTCTACAACGCCGGCAGCTTCCTCTGGGACCCGGGTCGCGACGCCAACACCTACCTGCGCCTGGCCGGCGGGCCGACGCGCAGCGCCGACCCCAAGGGCGTCTTCATGATCCGGGCCAACGGCAGCGTGGTCAGCGGCCAACAGCGCAGCGGCTTCTTCTCGTACGGCGGCGGGCTCGAGGGCGTGCCCGCCGAGGCGGGCGACACGATCTTCGTGCCGGACGAGGTCAACCGCACCACGCTGGTCCAGGACTTCAAGGACTGGACCCAGATCATCTATCAGCTCGGCCTGGGCGTGGCGGCCGCGATCGCCGTGGGGCGTTGAAATGAACCACCCCCGTTGCGGCTTCGCCGCTCCCCCTCCAGGGGGCGCCGCTGGCGGCCCGGCCAAGCCGGTCCGCGGCGGCTGCTGGGCTCGCCGAGTCATGCCGCTGGGGTCGCGCACACCGCGGCGGAGCCACTGAGATGAACCACCCCCGTTGCGGCTTCGCCGCTCCCCCTCCAGGGGACGCCGCTGGCGGCCCGGCGAAGCCGGTCCGCGGCGGCTGCTGGGCTCGCCGAGTCATGCCGCGGGGGTCGCGCACACCGCGGCGGAGCCACTGAGATGCAGCGCGACCCGATCACGGAGTCCCCCGACCCTGCCCTCAGCGACGACGGCGTCGACCTGCTCGACCTCGCGCTGCCGCTGGTCGCCCACCTGAAGCTGCTGGTGGCCGGGCCGCTGCTCGTCGGCCTGGCGGCGCTGGGCGGCAGTTTCCTCGTCCAGCCCGAGTTCACGGCGCGCACGATGTTCCTGCCTCCACAGCAGCAGCAAAGTGCCGCCTCGGCGACGCTGTCCCAGCTGGGCGCACTGGCCGGCCTGGCCGGGGCGGCGGGCAGCATCAAGAGCCCCGCCGACCAGTACGTGGCGCTGATGCAGAGCACGACCGTCGCCGATCGGCTGATCGACCAATTCAACCTGCTGGCCGTGTACGAGCGCAAGTTTAGGTTCGAGGCGCGCAAGGACCTCGCCGGCAACGTGCGCATCGCGCTGGGCAAGAAGGATGGCCTGATCACCGTCGAGGTCGACGACGTCGATCCGCAGCGCGCTGCAGACCTCGCCAACGCGCACGTCGACGAGTTGCGGCGCCTCACCAGCCAGCTCGCCCTGACCGAAGCCCAGCAGCGCCGCGTGTTCTTCGAGAGCCAGTTGCAGCAGACCCGGGATCGCTTGACCCAGGCCCAGCAGGTGCTGGAGGCCAGCGGCTTCAACCAGGGCGCGCTGAAGGCCGAGCCGAAGGCCGCCGCCGAGGGCTATGCCCGGCTCAAGGCGGAGCTCACCGCCGCCGAGGTGAGGTTGCAGACCCTGCGCCGCAACCTGGCCGACACCACCCCGGAGGTCCAGCAACAGCAGTCGCTGGTGGTCGCGTTGCGCGGCCAGGTGCAGAACCTCGAACGAAGCAGCGACCTGGGCGGGGGCTCCGACTACGTCAGCAAGTACCGCGAGTTCAAGTACCAGGAGACCTTGTTCGAGCTGTTCGCCCGGCAGTACGAGCTGGCGCGCCTCGACGAGAGCCGCGAAGGCGCGCTGATTCAGGTGGTCGACCTCGCGCAGCGACCGGAGTGGAAGAGCAAACCCAAGCGAGCGATGATCGCGGCGGTGGCCACCTTGCTGAGCCTGCTTGCGCTGATGGGCTTCGTGATCGGTCGTCACTTCTGGCGCCTGTCCGCCGATCGGCCCGACACGGCCGAGAAGCTTTCCCGGCTCCGCTCGGCCTTGCGCGCCCGCTGACCACCGCCGTCCCCGGAGCGACACCTTGACCCTCCTCGTCACCGGCGGCGCCGGCTTCATCGGCAGCAACTTCGTCCTCGACTGGATGGCCAGCGTCGGAGAACCCGTCGTCAACCTCGACGCCCTCACCTACGCCGGCAATCTGCGCAACCTGGCCTCGCTGCGCGGCGATGCACGGCACCTGTTCGTGCACGGCGATATCTGCGATCGCGCGCTTGTCGATCGACTGATGGCCGAACACCGGCCGCGCGCTGTCCTGCACTTCGCGGCCGAGAGCCACGTGGACCGCTCGATCCACGGCCCCGGCGCCTTCATGCGCACCAACGTCGACGGCACGTTCACGCTGCTGGAGGCGGCGCGGGCCTATTGGGGCAGCCTGGCAGGCGCCGACCGGCACGCCTTCCGCTTCCACCACGTCAGCACCGACGAGGTCTACGGATCGCTCGCGCCCGATGCACCCGCCTTCACCGAGACCCACCCCTACGAACCCAACAGCCCCTACTCGGCCAGCAAGGCCGCGAGCGACCATCTCGTGCGGGCCTGGCACCACACCTACGGATTGCCGGTCGTCACCACCAACTGCTCCAACAACTACGGGCCCTGGCACTTCCCCGAAAAGCTGATCCCGCTGATGATCGTCAACGCGCTGGCCGGCAAGCCGCTGCCGGTCTACGGCGACGGACGCCAGATCCGCGACTGGCTCTACGTGGGCGACCACTGCAGCGCCATCCGCGCGGTGCTCGAGCGCGGCCGCGTCGGCGAAACCTACAACATCGGCGGCTGGAACGAGCAGGCCAACATCGACATCGTGCACACGGTGTGCGCGCTGCTCGACGAGTTGAAGCCCGACCCGGCCGGGCTGTACCGGCGCCTCGTCAAGCACGTCACCGACCGCCCGGGCCACGACCGCCGCTACGCGATCGATGCGCGCAAGATCGAGCGCGAACTCGGCTGGCGTCCGGCCGAGACCTTCGCGACCGGCATCCGCAAGACCGTGGCGTGGTACCTGGCGCATGCCGACTGGGTGGCCGACGTGCAGAGCGGCAGCTACCGCGAGTGGCTGTCGACCAACTACGCCGCCCGCGAGGGGGGCAGCGCATGAAGCTGCTGCTGCTCGGCAAGAACGGCCAGGTCGGCTGGGAACTCCAGCGCGCCCTCGCCCCGCTGGGCGAAGTCGTCGCGCTCGACATCGACAGCACGACCCTGGCGGCCGACTTCAGCCGCCCGCAGACACTGGCCGCGACGGTGCGCGCGGTCGAGCCCGATATCATCGTCAACGCCGCGGCGCACACCGCCGTCGACAAGGCCGAGAGCGAGCCCGACCTGGCCCGCACGATCAACGCCACCGCGCCGGCCGTGCTGGCGCGCGAAGCCGCCGCGCTCGGCGCCTGGCTGGTCCACTACGGCACCGACTACGTGTTCGACGGCTCCGGCGACCAGCCGCGATCCGAAGACGCCGCGACCGGCCCGCTCAGCGTGTACGGCCGCACCAAGCTCGAGGGCGAAGCCGCCATCCGCGCCAGCGGTTGCCGGCACCTGATCCTGCGCACCAGCTGGGTCTATGCCGCGCGCGGCGGCAACTTCGCCAGGACGATGCTGCGACTCGCCGCCGAGCGCGAGCGGCTCACCGTGATCGACGACCAGGTCGGCGCGCCGACCGGCGCCGACCTGCTGGCCGACGTCACGGCGCACGCGCTGCGCAGCCTGGCCTGGCATCCCGAGCTGGCCGGCACCTACCATGCGGTCGCGGCCGGCGAGACCAGCTGGCACGGCTACGCGCGCTTCGTCATCGAGTGGGCGCGCGCGCACGGCCAGACGATCAAAGTCGCCGCCGATGCGATCGAGCCGGTGCCCACCAGCGCCTTCCCGACACCGGCCCGACGCCCGCTCAACTCCCGGCTCGACACCCGCAAGCTGCGCACGGCCTTCGGCCTGACCCTGCCCCCGTGGCAAGTCGGCGTCGAACGCATGCTGCGCGAGCTGCTGACTCCCTGAGTGCCCCCAAGGCCCCGAAGCGCGGAACCACGACCCATGCAACGCAAAGGCATCATCCTCGCCGGCGGCTCCGGCACGCGCCTGCACCCGGCCACGCTGTCCATCAGCAAACAGCTGCTGCCGGTCTACGACAAGCCGATGGTGTACTACCCGCTCAGCACGCTGATGCTGGCGGGCATCCGCGACATCCTGCTCATCAGCACGCCGCAGGATCTGCCGCGCTTCGAGGCGCTGCTCGGCGACGGGTCGCGGTGGGGCATCAGCCTGAGCTACTGCGTGCAACCCAGCCCTGACGGGCTGGCGCAGGCCTTCATCCTCGGGCGCGATTTCGTCGCCGGCCAGCCCAGCGCGCTGGTGCTGGGCGACAACCTCTTCCACGGCCACGACTTCCAGAACCTGCTCAAGGCCGCCACGGCCCGCACGGCGGGCGCCAGTGTGTTCGCCTACCACGTCAACGACCCCGAGCGCTACGGCGTGGTCGAGTTCGACGCCGCGCAGCGCGCCGTCAGCATCGAGGAGAAGCCCAAGGTGCCGAAGAGTCACTACGCAGTGACCGGCTTGTACTTCTACGACACCCAGGTCTGCGACATCGCCGCGGACATCCAGCCCTCGGCACGCGGCGAACTCGAGATCACCGAGGTCAACGCGCGCTACCTGGCGCAAGGCCAGCTCAGCGTCGAGATCATGGGCCGCGGCTACGCCTGGCTCGACACCGGCACACCCGACA
>CAZTTC010000080.1:0-12565 GCA_964616015.1 uncultured Methylibium sp.
ACTGGAAGGCCAGGGGCCTGGACTTCAGTCGTGTCTTCCACCTGCCCAAGGTCGCTGCCGATGTGCCGCGCCGTCAGGTCGACGAGCAGGACCATGGCTTGGCGCGGGCATTGGACGTCAAGCTGATCGAGAAGTGCCGCCCCGCGATCGAGCGCGGCGAGAAGGTGCAGTTCATCGACGAGGCGCGCAACGTCAACCGCACGGTGGGTGCCATGCTGTCGGGCGAACTGATCCGCCATCGCCCGGATGGCCTGCCCGATCACACGATCTTCATGCAGCTCGAAGGCACGGGTGGCCAGAGCTTCGGAGCCTTCCTGGCGCAGGGCATCACGCTCTACCTGATCGGCGATGCCAACGACTACACCGGCAAGGGTCTGTCGGGCGGGCGTGTGGTTGTGCGGCCGAGCATCGAGTTCCGCGGCGACGCGACGCAGAACATCATCGTCGGCAATACCGTGCTCTACGGGGCGACCAGCGGCGAGGCCTTCTTCCGCGGCGTCGCTGGGGAGCGCTTTGCCGTGCGACTGTCGGGTGCGACGGCGGTGGTCGAGGGTACCGGCGACCATGGCTGCGAGTACATGACCGGCGGCACCGTCGTCGTGCTGGGCAAGACAGGCCGCAACTTCGCGGCCGGCATGTCGGGCGGGATCGCCTATGTCTACGACGAGGACGGCACGTTCTCGTCGCGCTGCAACGCCGCGATGGTCGCGCTCGACAAGGTCCTGCCCGCCGACGAGCAGCGCGCGACGCAGGACGCCGCGATCTTCCACAAGGGCGTGGCCGACGAGCTGCTGCTGCGCAAGCTGATCGAGGACCACCACAAGTGGACGGGATCGCTGCGTGCGCGCGAGATCCTCGACCACTGGGCTCAGGCGCGCGGCCGCTTCGTCAAGGTCTTCCCCAGCGAATACAAGCGCGCGCTCGGCGAGCTGGGCGCGAAGAAGGAAGCCACCGACACGATCGCCAAGGCCAGGGGCAGCGAGAAGAAGGCCGCCGGTAAGGCCGTGCCGGCGAAGTAATCGATCACAGGAATCAGCAACATGGGCAAGGTCACCGGTTTCCTGGAGTACGAGCGCCTCGAAGAGGGCTATGCGCCCGTGCCCGAGCGGCTCAAGCACTACAAGGAATTCGTCATCGGCCTGAAGGCCGACGAGGCCAAGATCCAGAGCGCGCGCTGCATGGACTGCGGCACGCCGTTCTGCAACTCGGGCTGCCCGGTCAACAACATCATCCCGGACTTCAACGACCTGGTGTACCGCGGCGACTGGAAGAACGCCATCGCGGTGCTGCACTCGACCAACAACTTCCCCGAGTTCACCGGCCGCATCTGCCCGGCGCCCTGCGAAGCCGCCTGCACGCTCAACGTCAACGACGACCCGGTCGGCATCAAGTCGATCGAGCACGCCATCATCGACCGCGCCTGGTCTGAAGGCTGGGTTCAGCCGCAGCCGGCCAGGCACAAGACCGGCAGGAAGGTGGCCGTCGTCGGCTCCGGCCCGGCCGGCATGGCGGCCGCGCAGCAGCTGGCGCGCGCCGGCCACGACGTGACGCTGTTCGAGAAGAACGACCGCGTCGGCGGCCTGCTGCGCTACGGCATCCCCGACTTCAAGATGGAGAAGTCGCACATCGACCGGCGCGTCGAGCAGATGAAGGCCGAAGGCGTCACCTTCCGCACCGGCGTGCTGGTCGGCCACCTGCCGGAAGGCAGCAAGGTCACCAACTGGGCCCGGGAGATCGTCGCGCCCGAGCAAGTGCTGGCCGAGTTCGATGCGGTGCTGCTGACCGGCGGGGCCGAGCAGTCGCGCGATCTGCCGGTGCCGGGCCGCGATCTCGACGGCATCCACTTCGCGATGGAGTTCCTGCCGCAGCAGAACAAGATCAATGCCGGGGACAAGCTGAAGGCGCAGCTGCGCGCCGATGGCAAGCACGTGATCGTGATCGGCGGCGGCGACACCGGCAGCGACTGCGTCGGCACCAGCAACCGCCATGGCGCGAAGAGCGTGACGCAGTTCGAATTGCTGCCCCAGCCCCCCGAGGAAGAGGACAAGCCTCTGACGTGGCCGTACTGGCCCGTCAAGCTGCGCACCAGCTCCAGTCACGAGGAAGGCTGCGACCGCGAGTTCGCGATCGCCACCAAGGCCTTCATCGGCGGCGAGGGCAAGGACGAGGGCAAGGTCACGGCGCTGAAGACGGTGCGCGTGGAGTGGCAGGGTGGCAAGATGGTCGAGGTGGCCGGCAGCGAGCAGGTCCTCCAGGCCGATCTGGTGCTGCTGGCCATGGGCTTCGTCAACCCGGTCGCGTCCATCCTCGAAGGATTCGGCGTCGAGAAGGATGCGCGCGGCAACGCCAAGGCCAGCACCGACTTCACGGGGGGCTACAAGACCAACGTGGCCAAGGTCTTCGCGGCCGGCGACATGCGGCGCGGGCAGTCGCTGGTGGTCTGGGCGATCCGCGAAGGGCGCCAGGCGGCGCGGGCCGTCGACGAGTTCCTGATGGGTTCCAGCGACCTGCCACGGTGACCAGATTCACCGCCGTTGCGCCTTCGGCGTCCCCCCCCAGGTCCTGCCGCCGGCGGACCCGCACAGCCGGATCCGCGGCTGCTGCTGGAGGCTTGCATCGTCAGCTGACGGGCGCGTCTCGCGGCCTTCTGGCACAGGAGCGCGGTGTCGAGCGTGAGCGCACGCTGAAGAGCCGCTGACTCGTCTCTGCGGGCTATCCCCTATCATCCGGTCGAGCCGGCTTCCAGAACCGGCTCGTTCATCTCCGGCCCATGACAAGTCCAACAGCGCCGTCGAGTCCCGACCGCTCTCCCGCTCTCGTTGAACTGAAGCAGGTCACCTGCGGCTACGGCGAGCGCGTGATCCTGCGCGATGTCGACTTGGTCGTTCCGCGTGGCAGCGTGGTGGCGCTGATGGGGACGTCGGGCGGCGGCAAGACGACGGTCCTGCGCTTGATCGGCCGACAACTCGACCCGATGAGCGGCCAGGTGCTGTTCGACGGCATCGACCTGGCCGGCCTGGATCGCGATGCGCTCTACGCCGCGCGCCGTCGCATGGGCATGCTGTTCCAGTTCGGGGCGCTGTTCACCGATCTCTCCGTGTTCGACAACGTCGCGTTTCCCTTGCGCGAGCACAGCGGCCTGTCCGAAGCGATGATCCGCGACCTCGTGCTGATGAAGCTCAACGCGGTCGGGCTGCGCGGTGCGCGCGACCTCATGCCGAGCCAGGTGTCGGGCGGCATGGCGCGCCGCGTCGCGCTGGCGCGCGCGATCGCGCTCGACCCGGAGCTGATGCTCTACGACGAGCCCTTTGCCGGCCTGGACCCGATCTCGATGGGGGTCGCGGCGCGCCTCATCAAGGAGCTGAACCAGTCGCTCGGCATCACCAGCATCGTCGTCTCGCACGATGTCGACGAGACCTTCCTGATCGCCGACCACGTGGTCTTCATCGCCAACGGCGGTGTCGTGGCGCAGGGCACGCCGACCGAGATGCGCGAGAGCAGCGACCCGCTGGTGCGTCAGTTCGTCGACGCCGCGCCCGACGGGCCGGTGCGCTTCCACTACCCGGCCGTTGCCGTCGGCGAGGACTTCGGCGTGGGGCCCGGATGAACTGGTACCAAGCGGCCGAGGTCGGCCATGCCGTGCGCAGTAAGCTCACCGACATCGGCGCGGCGACGCGGCTGTTCGCGCGGCTCGTGGCCAGCGGCGCCACGGCGTTCCGGCGCGCGCGGCTGATCGTCGACCAGGTCCACTTCCTCGGCAATCACTCGCTGGCCATCATCACCGTCTCGGGGCTGTTCGTCGGATTCGTGCTCGGCCTGCAGGGCTACTACACGCTGCAGCGCTACGGTTCGTCGGAGGCCCTGGGCCTGCTGGTGGCGCTGTCGCTGGTGCGCGAGCTCGGCCCGGTCGTCACCGCGCTGCTGTTCGCCGGCCGTGCCGGCACCTCGCTGACCGCCGAGATCGGTCTGATGAAGGCCGGCGAACAACTCACCGCGATGGAGATGATGGCGGTCGACCCGGTGCAGCGCGTGCTCGCGCCGCGCTTCTGGGGCGGCGTGATCGCCATGCCCCTGCTGGCCGCGGTGTTCAGTGCGGTCGGCATCATCGGCGGCTATGTCGTCGGCGTGCTGCTGATCGGCATCGATGCCGGTGGCTTCTGGTCGCAGATGCAGGGCGGCGTCGATGTGTTCAAGGACGTCGGCAACGGCATCGTCAAGAGCCTGGTGTTCGGCGTCACCGTCACCTTCGTCGCACTGCTGCAGGGCTACACCTGCCAGCCCACGCCCGAGGGCGTGTCGCGCGCGACGACGCGCACCGTGGTGGTGGCCTCGCTGGCGGTGCTGGGCCTCGACTTCGTGCTGACCGCGATGATGTTCTCGATCTGAGGCATCGCGCACCGGGAGAGACAAGATGCAGAAATCCAAGAGCGATCTGTGGGTCGGCCTGTTCGTGATGATCGGCGCGGCCGCGATCCTGTTCCTCGCGCTGAAGGCCGGCAACCTGCTGAGCCTGAGCTTCGAGGACACCTATACCGTGTCGGCGCGCTTCGACAACATCGGCGGCCTCAAGGTGAGGGCACCGGTCAAGAGCGCGGGCGTGGTCGTCGGCCGCGTGTCGGCCATCGGCTTCGATACCATCACCTACCAGGCCCGCGTCGACCTGGATTTCGAGAAGCGCTTCAGCTTCCCGAAGGACAGCTCGGCCAAGATCCTGACCTCGGGCCTGCTCGGCGAGCAGTACATCGGCATCGAGCCCGGGGCCGAGGAGAAGCTGCTGGCCGGCGGCGACAAGATCTCGATGACGCAGTCCGCCGTGGTGCTGGAGAACCTGATCAGCCAGTTCCTCTACAACAAGGCCGCGGACACCGGCACGGCCGAGGAGGGCAAGAAGTGACGCGATCGTTCCATCGACGCCTGGTCGTGCTCGCGGCGGGCAGCGGCCTGCTGCTGGCGGGCTGCGCGACGGCGCAGCGTCCCGATCCGCTGGAGAAGCTCAACCGGCAGGTCTTCGCCTTCAACGAGGGCGTCGACAAGTACGTGATCGTGCCGCCGGCCACCGTCTACCGCGACATCGTCCCGCAGACGATCCGCCTGGGCGTCAGCAATTTCTTCAACAACCTGCGCGATGCCTGGTCGGCCGTGAACCTCGTGCTCCAGGGACGTTTCGGCGACGGCGCCAGCGACTTCGTCCGCTTTGGCACCAACACCGTGCTGGGGGCCGGCGGCTTTGTCGACTGGGCCAGCGAGCTGGGCCTCGAGCCGCACTACGAGGACTTCGGCCAGACGCTGGGGCGCTGGGGTGTGCCTGCCGGCGCCTACCTGGTGCTGCCGATCCTCGGCCCTTCGACGATCCGCGACGCGGTCGGCCTGCCGGTCGATGTCAAGGCCTCGCCCGACCAGATTGCCCATTCGATCGCGGTCCGCAACTCATTGACGGCCGTGCGGGTCGTCAACACCCGGGCCAATCTGCTGGGCGCCACCGGGCTGCTCGACGACATCGCGCTCGACAAGTACACCTTCGTCCGCGACGCCTACCTGCAGCGCCGGCGCAGCCTGATCTACGACGGCGCCCCGCCGGACGACGACAACGAGCGCTACGATCTGCCGTTGCCGGTGGCTCCGGGCGCCAGTGCGGTTGCGCCGCCGGCTGCAGCGAGCGCGCCGGGCCGCTGAGCCGATCGAGGCGAACGGCGTCCACCGCGGCGGTCGTGCCTGCGTTGAGTTGCAACGCCTTGTAGCGCGGTGAACCCAGGCCCGGGCCGCCGCCTCCAAGCAGAACATCATGTGAGCGATCACTGCAGAAAGGTTCTATGAAGAAACGTCAATTCCTTGCTGGCCTGGCCGCCGCCGGTCTGATGTCGCTGGGCTGGCTGCAGTCGCCGGCCCGCGCTGAAGTCCCGACTCCGGATGCGCTGGTCAGGCAGGTCTCGACCGAGGTCATCGACAGCGTCAAGTCCGACAAGGCCATCCAGGCGGGCGATCTGAAGAAGATCATGGCGCTGGTCGACGCCAAGGTGCTGCCGCACGTCAATTTCCAGCGCATGACGGCGTCGGCCGTCGGCCGCTACTGGCGCCAGGCCAGTCCCGAGCAGCAGCAGAAGCTGCAGGCCGAGTTCAAGACCCTGCTGGTGCGCACCTATTCGGGCGCGCTGACCCAGGTGCGCGACCAGGTCGTGGAGCTGCGACCGCTGCGCAGCAAGCCCGAGGACACCGAGGTCGTGGTGCGCACCGAGGTCAAGGGTCGCGGCGACGCCATCCAGCTCGACTACCGCCTGGAGAAGACGGCCGACGGCTGGAAGATCTACGACGTCAATGTGCTGGGCGTGTGGCTGGTCGAGAACTACCGCAACAGCTTTGCGCAGGAGATCTCGGCCAACGGCATCGACGGGCTGATCGCCAAGCTGGCCGAGCGCAACAAGACGGCTGCGGCCAAGAGCTGAAGCCGCGGCGCGACGACGATGCTGGTCCTGCCCGAAACCCTGAGCTTGCGCGAGGCGCGCGACACGCTGCGTCTGCTCAAGGTCTCGCTCGAGCGCGAGGCCGGGCCGTTGCTGGTCGTCGACGCCTCGCAGCTGCAGCACTTCGACTCCAGCGCGCTGGCCGTGCTGATCGAGTGCCGCCGGCTTGCCCAGGCCTGGGGCAAGCGCTACGAACTGCATTCGCTGCCGCAGCATCTGCGCGAGCTGGCGGAGCTGTACGGAATCGCCGAATTGCTCACGCAGGCAGACGCCGCCGTCGCCTGAGCGCCAGACGGTCGACCGGGGGCTGCGGTCTATCATCGTCGTGAAGGCTCCTGCCTGACGCCGCATGCCCAGCCAACTCGAGCAACTCCAGCTTCTGTCGCCCGTGGTCGCCGACACGGCGCTGTTCGACAGGGTGAGCGTGTTCGCGCCGCGCGCCGCCCGTCTTGGCATGGCGCGCGTCCTCGAGGCGCTGGACGATCCGGTCTGTGCGCCGCTGCTGACGCAGACCGCCGCCACCCATCGCGGCCAGCCCCCCGAGGCGCTGCTCGACCGCTTGCTCGTGCGCTTCGGCTGCGAGCTGCTGGGTGTCGTGCCGGGCTGGGTCTCGACCGAGCTCGACGCGCGACTGAGCTTCGACACGGCCGCGATCGTGGCGCGCGCCCAGCGCATCGCCGCGCTGTACGAATCCGAAGGCCTGCCGCCCGAGCGGTTGCGGGTGCGCATCCCCGCCACCTGGGAAGGCATCCAGGCCGCCAAGGCCCTGGGCCATCACGGTGTGCACACGCACTTGGCCTGTGTCTTCGCGCCCTGCCAGGCGGTGGCGGCCGGCGAAGCGCGCGTGCCACTGCTGTCGGCAGGCGCCGACGTGGCAGCCGGCGTCTGGCGCTACTTCCGCAAGTTCGGGGTCGACACCCAGGTCATGGCCGATGGCCTGAGCGATGTCACGCAGGCGCTGGCGCTGAGCGGTTGCGACCTGATTGCGCTCGACCTCGACCTGCTGGCGCAATTGCAGGCCAGCCAGGCCCCTCTGGTGCGCGCCCTCGATCGCGATGCCGCGCTCCATTGCGATGCCAAGGCCTCGAGCTACAACGAGCCGAGCTTCCGCTACGCACTGAACGACGATGCCGCGGCGAGCGAGCGTCTGGCGTCTGGCGTGCGGGCCGCTGCCGCCGATGCGCGCC
Source organism: uncultured Methylibium sp. (assembly GCA_964616015.1). Taxonomy (GTDB): domain Bacteria; phylum Pseudomonadota; class Gammaproteobacteria; order Burkholderiales; family Burkholderiaceae_C; genus Methylibium. The sequence goes on from CAZTTC010000080.1 coordinate 7,646, forward strand.
GGCTCGAGCAGCGGATCCGCGCGCTGTGAGCCGCACGGTGTCCTGCGACCGGACGGCCGCCTGGGCGGCGCTGCGGGGGCACTTCCAGGCCCATGGTCGCGACTTCGACCTGCGCGAGGCCTTCGGGCGCGATCCGCACCGCCATGCATCGCTGAGCTTCGAGGCGCCGTCGGTGTTCGCCGATCTGTCGAAGAACCTGCTCGACACGGCGACGCTGCGCTTCCTGCTGGACCTGGCGCGCGAGACGGGGCTCGAGGGCCAGCGCGACCGCATGCTGGCCGGCGAGCCGGTGAACGACAGCGAGTCGCGCGCGGCGCTGCACACCTCGCTTCGTGCCCCGCGCGGCAGTGCGCCGTTCTCGGCCGAGGTGCACGCGACGCTGGACGCGATGCTGGCCTATGCCGAGCAGGTGCGGCAGGTCGAGGCCAGCGGCATCCGCGACGTGGTGAACATCGGCATCGGCGGCTCCGACCTGGGGCCGCAGATGGCGGCGGCGGCGCTGGCCGGCTACACCCATCCGCGCCTGAACATCCACTTCGTTGCCAACGTCGACGGCCATGACCTGGGGCCGCTGCTGCTGCGACTCGATCCGCGGCACACGCTGTTCATCGTCGCCTCCAAGACCTTCACGACGCAGGAGACCATGGCCAACGCGCAGGCCGCCAAGGCCTGGTTCCTGGCGGCCGGTGGCACCGACATCGCCAAGCACTTCGTCGCCACCACGACCAATGTCGAGGCCGCTGCCGCCTTCGGCATCACGACCCGCTTCGGCTTCTGGGACTGGGTGGGCGGGCGCTACTCGCTGTGGTCGGCGATCGGGCTGCCGCTGGCCATCGCGATCGGCGCCGACCGGTTCCGCGCGATGCTGGCGGGCGCGCACGCGATGGACCGTCACTTCGCCGAGACCCCCCTCGAGCGCAACCTGCCGGTGTTGCTGGGCCTGCTCGACGTCTGGTATCGCAACTTCCACGGCTTCGCGAGCCGCAGCGTGGCGCCCTACCACCAGGGCCTGCGGCGGCTGCCCGCCTACCTGCAACAGCTCGAGATGGAGAGCAACGGCAAGCGCGTCGACGCGCAGGGCGAGCCGCTGCGCGTCGCAACGGCACCGGTCGTCTGGGGCGAGCCCGGCACCAACGGCCAGCACGCCTACTTCCAGATGCTGCACCAGGGCACGGACACGATCCCGGTCGAGTTCATCGCGGTGCGCACGACCAGCCATGCGCAGCTCGGCCTGGCGCCGACGGTGCGGGCGGCCTTCGAGGACCAGCACCGCAAGCTGCTGGCCAACTGCCTGGCGCAGTCGCAGGCCCTGATGCGCGGCAAGACGGCGCAAGAGGCGCTGGCCGAGTCGCCACCGACTGCCTCGCCGCACATGTCGCGCGAGGCCATCGCGCGGCACCGCAGCTTTCCCGGCAACCGGCCCAGCACGACGCTGCTGTTGGAGCGCCTCGATCCGGCCAGCCTGGGCGCGCTGATCGCCCTCTACGAGCACCGTGTGTTCAGCAGCGGGGCGGTCTGGGGCATCAACAGCTTCGACCAGTGGGGCGTGGAGTTGGGCAAGGCGCTGTGCAGCCAGCTGCTGCCGCGCCTGGACAGCGGCGACGTGGCGGGCCTCGACGCGTCGACGGCCGCCCTGCTGGCGCGCCTGCGTTCCTAGCCAGGGGCCTTGGGTGCGAGCCAGCGCTCGGCCAGCCGCACCCACAGCGTCGCGCCCAGCGGGATCAACTCGTCGTTGAAGTCGTAGCTGGGGTTGTGCAGCATGCAGGGCCCCAGTCCGTGCCCGCCTTCGCGGTGGGCGCCGTCGCCGTTGCCGATCACGAAGTAGCAGCCGGGCCGGTGCTGCAGGTAGTAGCTGAAGTCCTCGGCCCCCATCGTCGGCTCGAACTCGAGCACGTTCTCGGGGCCGACGACCTCGGCCATCACAGCGCGCGCGAAGGCCGTCTCGTCGGGGTGATTGATCGTCGGCGGGTAGTTGCGCGAGAACTCGAACTCGCAGCCGGCCTCGAAGGCCGCGCAGGTCTGCTCGGCGACAACCTTCATGCGGCGCTCGATCAGGTCGAGGACCTCCGTCGTGAAGCTGCGCACCGTGCCTTGGAGCACGCAGTGATCGGGCACGACGTTGGTGGCCTCGCCGGTGTGGATCATCGTCACCGAGATCACGCCGGTGTCCAGCGGCCGCTTGTTGCGCGTGATGATGGTCTGGAAGGCCTGGACCATCTGGCAGGCGACCGGCACCGGGTCGATGCCCAGGTGCGGCATCGCGCCGTGCGAGCCCTTGCCGCGGATCGTGATCCTGAACTCGTTGCTGCTGGCGAAGGCGGGGCCGGTCTTCAGTGCGAACTGGCCGACCTTCAGGCCCGGCCAGTTGTGGGCGCCGAACACGGCTTGCATCGGGAAGCGCTCGAACAGCCCGTCCTTGATCATCTCGCGGGCGCCGCCACCGCCTTCTTCGGCCGGCTGGAAGATCAGATAGACGGTGCCGTCGAAGTGGCGGTGCCGCGCCAGGTGTTTGGCCGCCGCCAGCAACATCGCCGTGTGGCCGTCGTGACCGCAGGCGTGCATCCGGCCCGGATGCCTGCTCGCGTGGGCGAAGCGGTTGTGCTCGGTCATCGGTAGCGCGTCGATGTCGGCGCGCAAGCCCACGGCCCGCGCCGACGAGCCGTTGCTGACGATACCCACCACGCCGGTCGTGCCGAGGCCGCGGTGCACCGGGATGCCCCAATCGGTGAGGGCCTTGGCAATGACGTCGGCGGTGCGCTGTTCCTGGAAGCACAGCTCCGGGTGGGCGTGCAGGTCGCGCCGGATCGCCGTGACGGCGGCACTGTCGGCGAGGATGGATTCGATCAACTGCATCGTGCGCTCCTCAGGGCCCGGGCCCTGGTGCGCCGATGGTAGCGCCGGGGCGACGCCCGGCTCAGCGGCGGACGCGCCCGTCCTGGGTCAGGATGGTCATCTCGGCGAAGGTCGATCCGGTGTGCTTGCGGGCATTGAAATCGACGAAGAAGCCGCCGAGGTCGTGCTCGCGCAGGCTCTCGAGCCCGCCGACCAGGTCCTCGCGCGTGGGTCCGGTGGTGCGCCGCAGGGCTTCGGTCAGGACCTTGGCAGCGGTGTAGCCTTCCACGCTGCTGTAGTTGGGCTCGAAGTCCGCCACCCCCTGGCCGGCGGCCAGGTACTCGCCGGCCAGCGCCGACACCGGGGCGAACGGGTAAGGCATCACCTGGCTCACCACGACGCCGCGCGCATCGGGCCCGAGTTCGCGGCTGAGCGCGGCGGTGCCGACGAAGCTGACGTTGTAGAAGCCGCCGCCGTAGCCGGCCTTGCGCGCGGCACGGATGAAAGCGGCGCAGCTCTTGTAGGCACTGATCTGGACCACGGCCTCGGGGCCGGCGCCCGCGATGGCCTTGACGGCGTCGGCCACCTCGACCGAGTTGCGCTCCACCGTGGCCGTGGCCACCGGCGTCAGCCCCAGGGTCTTCATGGCGCGGGTCACGCCATCCAGGCCGGCCTGGCCATAGCTGTCGTTCTGGTGGAAGACCGCGATCTTCTTCGTGCCCAGCGCGGCGAGCTGGTTGACGATGCGCGCGGTCTCGTCGAAGTACGAGGCTCGCACGTGGAAGGCGTAGCGGTTGAACGGGTCGCGCAGCGCCTGGGCGCCGGTGAACGGGGCGATGAACGGCACCTTGGCCGCGCTGGCCAGGGGCAGCGCGGCCAGGCTGGTCGGCGTGCCGATGTAGCCGAACAGCGCGAACACCTCTTCCTTGATCAGGCGCTCGGTGTTGACCTTGCAGCGCTCGGGCTCGTAGCCGTCGTCGAGGCTGCGCAGCTCGATCGCCCGTCCGTTGATGCCGCCGCGCGCGTTGATGCGCTCGAAGTAGAGCTTCGCGCCGCGCTGGAACTGCAGGCCCAGCTCGGCGGCCGGGCCGCTGAGCGCCGCCGACTGGCCCAGCACGATGCGGTTGCGTTCGGCCTGGGCCCAGCCGGGCAGGGCGAGGGTCGCGACGGCGGCGCCGCCGATCTGTCGAACGAACTGACGACGTTGCATCCTGCACTGCTCCTGCGGTTAGCGGCGGACCTTGCCGTCTTCGGTCAGCATCGACAGATCCACGAAGCTCGAGGCCACGTGGTCGCGCGGCCCGAAATTGACGGTGAAGCCGCCGAAGTTGACGCCGCTGATCGACTCGAGTCCGTTGATCAGGGCTTCGCGCGACGGGTTGCGTCCGGCGCGCCGCAGGCCCTCGGCGAAGACCTTCGCCGCGAGGTAGCCTTCCATGCTCGAGTAGTTGGCGGTCGCATCCGCACCGGCCTTGCGGACGGCCTCGAGGTACTCGCGCGCGATCGGCGTCGTGGTGCTGAAGGGGAAGGGCATCACCTGGCTCACCATGACGCCGCGGCCTTCGCGGCCCAGCTCGTCGGCCAGGGCCTGGGTGCCCACGAAGCTCACGTTGTAGAAGGTGCCGCCGTAGCCGGCCTTGCGGGCCTCGCGGATGAAGGCCGCACAGCTCTTGTAGGCGCTGATCTGCACCACGGCGTTGGGCTGCTTGGGCACGATGTCGGCCACGGCCTTGGCCACGTCGACGGTGTTGCGCTGCACGGTGCCCAGCGCGACCGGCGCCAGGCCCAGGGCCTTCAGCGCACGCGTCACGCCCTCGAGGCCGGCCTTGCCGTAGGCATCGTCCTGGTAGAAGACCGCGATCTTGTTCAGGCCCAGCGACGTCAGCTGCTTCACGATCAGCGCCGTCTCGTCGTAGTACGAGCCGCGCAGGTGGAAGACGTAGCGGCTGAACGGATCGCGCAGCGCCTCGGCGCCGGTGAAGGGACCGAAGAACGGAATCTTGGCCTCGTTGATCAGCGGCAGTGCGGCCAGACAGGTCGGCGTGCCGACGTAGCCGAACAGCGCGAACACCTCGTCCTTGATGAACT
>CAZTTC010000081.1:0-12298 GCA_964616015.1 uncultured Methylibium sp.
CGCGCGCGGCACGATCGAGGGCGTGTTGTCCCAGCCGAAGGAGCCCGGCGTGCGCACGGTCGCCAGCGTCAAGTCATAGTGCAGCAGCCAGCCGCGGAAGCCGTGCGCCGGCGGATTGGACTCGAGCACGCCGATGTAGACGTCGCCGTCGGGGCCGACCAGCGGCGACGAGCTGGCGTTGTCGTTGACCCAGGATGGCGCGCCGGTCAGCGGATCCAGCAGCACGCGGCGCGCCTGCACCGCCAGCGTGTCGGCATTCAGCGCCAGCAGGCGGCCGGGCGCGCGCGCGCCCGGCGCCGGCACGTTGTTCAGCACCACGTAGAGCGTGCGCTCGTCGGCCGACAGCGCCGGCGCGCTGTTCATCGCCGCCTTGGTGATGGTGGCGTCGGCCGCGGCGGTGGTCGCACTCACCCACTGGGTCGTTCCGTCGGCGCCGATGCGCGCGATGCCGCCGCCGCTCAGCCCGGCCGGATTGGCCCCGGTGACGACGTAGCCGAAGAAGACGTTGCCCTGGCTGTCGGTGGTCAGCGGCGTGTTGATGAAGACGGTGGCATCGAAGCTCGCCGGCGCGGCATCGTAGGCCGCGGCGCCGTAGAAGACGGCGTGGCGCTGCAGGCCGGTGGCGTTGTCCGGGTCCTCGCGCAGCAGCACGCGCCCGCCCGAGTCCGGGATGCAGAGCGGACCGTCCGGCGCCAGGGCGAGGTTGAAGCTGGGCACCCAGTTGTACGGCGGCAGGCGGTAATCGGTGTCGAGCGACCACACCCTCTGGCCGTTGGCGCCGATGCGCGCTTCGCAGCGGAAGCCCGCCGCGGGCCCGCCGCTGGTCTTCACCGGCACGATCACCGTGTTGTAGCGCGTGATGACCGGCGAGCCGTAGTGCGCCAGCAGCGCGCCGTTGTTGTAGGGCGGCGCCAGGTCCACCGCCGCGCTCCAGATCAGCCGCGTCAGCGGCAGGCTGGCGATGCCGCTCAGCGCGCCATGCTGGGCGTTGCGGGCGAATCCCAGCCACGGCGGCCCGTCGACCGGCACGACCGCCGGAGGCGGCGCCGGCGGCGGCGGGGGCGGCGGTGCGGGGGACGGGGACCCACCGCCTCCACCCCCACAGGCGGCGAGCAGGGCGGCCGCCATCGCCGCCAGGCCCAGCAGGCGCCGGCGCCGTGGGTCGTCGATGGCCTCGGTGTGGACGGCCTCGGCCGGAGCGGCGGATTCGGCTCGGGTCGGATGAGGATCGCTCATGGGCAGCAGGAGTCGCAAGGCCAGGACGGGCGCGGTAACGCCGGATGTCCCGACGCTATGCGCGTCCGGCCGGCGCCGCAACCGAGTCTGCCCTGTGGCGGTGGCGCAAGCTCCGCCCGGCCCATGCGCTAAGCTGCGCGCATCCGTCCGGCGCCCCCTAGCGAACTGGCCTCCCGACCGTCCCTCGTCCCGCCCATGCAGGCCCAGGAATCCTTGCCCTCTCCGTCCGCCACCGACGACGCCACGGCGCTCGTCGCGGCCGTCCAGGAACTGCACCGCTACGCGAGCCTGCTGCTCGCCGACGTCCCTGACGACCCACTGTGGCCCGATCGCCTGCGCGCCCTGGCGCTGCGCCTCGACGCCTTGCGATTGCAGTCGCCCGACGGGCTGTTCTACCTGCTGATCCACGGGTCAGCGCGCACGCTGGACCGCTACAGCAGCCACCACGCGCTGGTGTGCACCGCCGTCGCGGCCGAGTGCGCAATGCACTTGGGCTGGGACGAGCCCGAGCAGCGCAGCCTGGCGCTCGCCGCGCTGTCGATGAACCTGGCCATGACCGCGCTGCAGGACGAACTGGTCTTCCGCGAGCGCACGCCGACGCTGGACCAGCGGCTCGCGATCGATCGCCACGCCGCGCGCAGCGTCGAGATGCTGTCGGCGCGGGGTGTGGGCGATGCGCTGTGGCTGGCCGTCGTCGGCCAGCACCACGCCCCAGCCGCAACGGCCGGCGATGAAGCGCCGGCCCCGCTGGGCTCGCTGGCGCCGGCCGAGCGGCTGGCGCGGCTGCTGCAGCGCATCGACGTGTTCACCGCGCGGATGAGCCCGCGCAAGGCGCGCAAGGGCCTGCCGCCGATCCAGGCGATGCGCGAGGCCTGCCTGGGCAGCCAGGGCACGGCCGACGAAATCGGCGTCGCGCTGACGCGCGCGCTCGGCATCTATCCGCCCGGCAGCTTCGTGCAACTGGTCAATGGCGAGACGGCGGTGGTGCTCAAGCGCGGCGCGCGCGCCAGCCAGCCGCTGGTGGCCAGCGTGCTCGGCGCCGACCGGCAGCCCCTGGCCACACCGGTGCTGCGTCGCACCGCCGACCCGGGCACGCAAGTCAAGGGCCCGGCCCGCGGCGAGGAGAACCGCCTGCGCCTGGACCCTGTGCCGATGCTGACCCTGGCCGCCTCGCTCTGAGGCGGGCTGCGCGCGCGGTGCTCAGACCGCCGCGTCGGGCGCGGGCTGGTCGGCCAGCGCCGGCGTGTCGTTCGGCCCCGGCGCCTGCTGGCGCGCGAACAGCGTGTAGACCGTCGGCACGACGAAGATCGTCAGCAGCGTGCCGAGCGACATGCCGCCGACGATGACCCAGCCGATCTGCTGGCGGCTCTCGGCCCCCGCGCCGGTGGCCAGCGCCAGCGGCACCGCGCCCAGCACCATGGCGCCGGTGGTCATCAGGATGGGCCGCAGGCGCAGGCTGGCCGAGCGCGTGACCGCCTCCAGCGTCGACAGCCCCTGCTGGCGCAGCTGGTTGGAGAACTCCACGATCAGGATGCCGTGCTTGGTGATCAGGCCCACCAGCGTGATCAGCCCGATCTGCGAATAGACGTTGAGCGTGCCGCCGGCCAGCTTGAGCGCCAGCAGCGCCCCGACCATCGACAGCGGCACGGCCAGCAGGATCACGAAGGGGTCGACGAAGCTCTCGAACTGCGCCGCCAGCACCAGGAAGATGAACAGCAGCGCCAGCACGAAGACGAGGCCGAGCGCCCCGCTGGACGTGCGGAACTCGCGCGAGATGCCGTTGAGCTCGGTCGAATAGCCGGGCGGCAGCAGCTTGGCGGCGGCCCGGTCCATGAACGGCAGCGCCTCGCCGAGCGCATAGCCCGGGCCGAGGTTGGCGGTGATCGTGACCGAGCGGCGCTGGTTGAAGTGGTTCAGCTCGCGCGGCGCGACACTGGTCTGCACCTTGACCAGCGCCGACAGCGGGATCATCTGGTCGCCCCGGCCGCGCACGAAGAGCTTCTCGATGTCCTCGGGCGTGCTGCGGCCGCTGGGCTGCGTCTGAACGATGACGTCGTACTGCTCGGCCTCGCGCTTGTAGCGCGTGACGTTGCGGCCGCCGAGCATGGTCTCGATCGTGCGGGCGACGGCATCGACCGAGACGCCGGCATCGGCCGCGCGGTCGCGATCCACCGAGATGTAGATCTCGGGCTTGTTCAGGCGCAGGTCGATGTCGGGCTGGACGATGCCGGGGTTCGTCGCCATCTCGGCGAGCATCTGCTGGGCCACGTCGAACAGCTTGTCGTAGCGGTCCGAGGTGAGGATCACGAAGTTGATCGGACGCTCGCGGAACCCCCCGCCCAGCGAGGGCGGTGTCACCGGGAAGGCCTGCACGCCGGGCAGGGCGGCGAACTTGGGCGACAGCTCGCGCGCGATGGTGGGCGTGCTGCGCTCGCGCTCGGACCAGTCGCGGCCGCGGAACACCGCGATGCCCTGCGCCACCGTCGGCGTGCCGGAGATGATGAAGACGCGGTCCAGGTCGGGGTCGGCGAGCGCGATCTTCTCGATCTCGCCGAGGTAGCGCGAGGTGTAGTCGAGCGTCGCGCCGTCGGGAGCGCTGACGCTGGTGAAGACCACGCCGCGGTCCTCGATCGGCGCCAGCTCGCTCTTCATGCCCTTGAACAGCAGCATGGCGCCGGCCGCCGACGCCACCATCACCAGCACGACCACCCAGCGATGCGTCAGCGTCCAGCGCAGCAGCTCCGTGTAGCCGTCGGTCAGGCGCTGCAGCCCGCCCTCGACGACGCGATCGAAGCGGCTGGGCCTGGGGTTGTGGCGCAGCAGCTGGCTGCACATCATCGGGCTGAGCGTCAGCGCGACGAAGCCGGAGACGATCACCGCGCCGGCCAGCGTCAGCGCGAACTCGGCGAACAGCCGCCCGGTGCGCCCGGGCGTGAAGGCGATGGGCGCGAACACCGCCGCCAGGGTCAGCGTCATCGCCACCACCGCGAAGCCGATCTCCCGCACGCCCTTCAGCGCGGCCTGGAAGGGCTCCATGCCGTCCTCGATGTGACGGTAGATGTTCTCCAGCACGACGATCGCGTCGTCGACCACCAGGCCGATCGCCAGCACCAGGGCCAGCAGCGTCAGCGTGTTGACGGTGAAGCCGGCCAGCGCGATCAGCGCGAAGGCGCCGATCAGGCTGACCGGGATGGTCACCAGCGGAATGATCGACGCGCGCAGGGTGCGCAGGAACACGAACACCACCAGGGCCACCAGCACCACCGCCTCGACGATGGTCTGGAACACCGAGCGGATCGAGCGGTCGATGAAGATGGTGTTGTCGTTGGCGACCTGCACCGCGACGCCGGCCGGCAGGTCCTCGCGCAGCCGCGGCAGCATCTCGCGCACACCCTGCGCCAGCTCCAGCGGGTTGGCGGTGGCGTTGCGCACCACGCCGGCCGACACCGCCGGCTTGCCGTTGAAGCGCACCGCGCTGCGCTCGCTGGCTGGCGCTTCCTCGACGCGCGCGATGTCGCGCATGCGCACCGTGTAGCCCTGCGCGCTCTGCTTGATCGCGATGTCGGCGAACTGGGTCGGCGTCGTCAGATCGGTGCGCGCGGTGACGGTGAACTCGCGCTGCTGGCTCTCGATGCGGCCCGCCGGCACCTCGAGGTTCTGGCGCCGGATCGCGTCCTCGACGTCCTGCACCGTCAGGCGCAACGCGGCCAGCTTGTCGGGGTCGAGCCAGACCCGCATCGCGTAGGTCCGGTCGCCACGGATCTGCACGTCGGCCACGCCCGGGATGGTCTGCAGCCGCGGCTTGATGATGCGCGTCAGCAGGTCGGTCAGCTGCAGCGCGGTCTGCGAGTCGCTGCTGAAGGTGAGCCAGATCGTCGGCGAGGCATCGGCCTCGACCTTGGTGATGATGGGCTCGTCGACGGTGTCCGGCAGCCGGCCGCGCACGCGCGAGGCGCGATCGCGCACGTCGGCGGCGGCGTTGTCCGGGTCCTTTTCCAGCTTGAAGCGCACCGTGATCTGGCTCTCCTCGGAGCGCGAGATCGAGGTGACGATGTCGACACCGTCGATGCCGGCGATCGAGTCCTCGAGCGGCTTGGTGACCTGCGACTCGATCACCTCGGACGAGGCGCCGGTCAGGCGCGTGGTGACGGTCACCACCGGCTCGTCGATGCGTGGGTACTCGCGCAGCTGCAGCCGCGAGAACGACACCAGGCCGATCAGCACCAGCAGCAGCGACAGCACGGTCGCGAAGACCGGGCGGCGGATCGAGGCTTCGGCGAGCTGCATCGCGTCCTGCCGGTCAGCCGGCGCGCGCCGCCGACGCCGCCGGCCCGGACGGCGCCACGGGTGCCGCCTGCGCCGGCTTGGCGCCCAGCTCGACCAGCTTCAGCGGCTGCGCGTCGCCGCGCACCAGCTGCTGCTGGCCGGCGGTGACGACGCGATCGCCGGCGCGGAGACCGTCGAGGATCTCGACCTTGCCATCGCGGCGCAGGCCGGTGCGGACCTCGAGCCGCTGCGCGATCGGGCCTCTGGGGCCGTCGACGACCTTGATCAGCAGCTCCTTGCCGGCTTGCGGCAGCAGCGCTTCCTCGGGCACCAGGATCGCGCCGGGGCGCTGCCCCAGCACGACCTTGACGCGCGCGAACATGCCCGGGCGCAGCTGGGCGCTCGCATTGGGCACGCGGGCGCGCACGGCGATGGCCCGCCCGTCGGCGGTGATCTGCGGCTCCAGCGCCTCGACGACGGCACTGAAGGTCTGCCCCGCGAGCGAGTCGATCGCGACCGCGACCGTCTGCTGCGGCTTGATGCGCGTGGCGAAGCGCTCGGGCAGGTTGAAGTCGACATACACGCTGGAGCTGTCCTCCAGCGCGACGATGTCGGCGCCGTCCTTCAGGTAATCGCCGACGTTGACCTGGCGGATGCCCGCCTGGCCGTCGAAGGGCGCGAGGATGCGCAGCTTGTCGACGGTGGCGCGCGCCAGCGCGACCTGGGCCTCGGCCACGGCGACGTTGGCCTGTGCCTGGTCGACCACGCTCTGCGTGACGAAGTTCTGCGCGACGAGTTCGGCATTGCGCTGCAGCGTCGTCTGCGCGATCGCCAGCTGTGCCTGCGCCTGGCGCAACTGGGCCTGCGGCAGCGAGTCGTCGAACTGCACCAGCAGTTGGCCGCGCCGCACGCGCTGGCCGTCGACGAAGCCGAGCCGCACGATGCGGCCGCTGACCTCGGGGCGGACCACCACGCCCTGGCGCGAGCGCAGGCTGCCGACCGCCGTCGTGTCGTCGGTGAGGTCGCGCACCTCGGCGCGGGCCACCTCGACCGCCACCGGGCCGGCAGGCGTCGCACCGCGGGCCGGCGCGCTGGGGGCCGCGTTCGCGATGCCGGCGCCGGCACCGGCCAGCGCCGGCGCGCGCTGCTGCCACCACCAGGCCAGCAGCGAAGCGGCGATCAGGCCCACGGCGGCCACGCTGAGATGGAGTCGTTTCATCAGAGGTCGTCAGCAGAACATCAGGATTCTGATACGCCGCGGCCTGTCGCGACGGCCGCGGCCCCGCATACCGCACGGCCGGGCGAGGGGAAACATTGCTTCACACAGGCCGACCAGGCTCAGAGGAAGCGCGCCACACCCCGGTTGGCCAGCGCATCGGCGCGCTCGTTGCCCGGGTCGCCGGCATGGCCCTTGACCCAGTGCCAGTCGACGTGGTGCACCGACGCCAGCGACTCCAGCTTCTGCCACAGGTCGGCGTTCTTGACCGGCTTGCGGTCGGCGGTCTTCCAGCCGCGCTGCTTCCAGCCGTGGATCCATTCGGTGATGCCCTTGCGGACGTACTCGCTGTCGGTGTAGAGGGCCACCTTGCAGCTGCGCTTGAGCGAGCCCAGCGACTCGATCACCGCGGTCAACTCCATGCGGTTGTTGGTGGTGTTGGCCTCGCCGCCGCTGAGTTCCTTCTCGTGGCCGTCGCTCAACAGCCAGGCGCCCCAGCCGCCGGGGCCGGGGTTGCCCTTGCAGGCGCCGTCGGTGTAGATGGTCACCGACGGCCGGGCGATCACATCGCTGACGCTGCGGGCCGCGCTCACTCGAGCTCCTCGCTCAGCTCGCGGCGCAGCTCGTGGTTCAGTGCGCGGTGCCGGTGGCTCACCACCGCCGGCGCGGCGCGCGACTTCGGCGCCTTGCCGCGCGCCAGGCCGATCAGCCGCATGCCGCGCACGCGCTTGACGGCGGTGACCAGGTAGACCGCGCCGAACATCGGCCACCAGCGGTCGCCGGCCTTCTCCATCCAGCCCCAGCGATCCAGCCAGGGCTGCGAGCGCAGCGCCGGCCGGTAGCAGCCGAAGGCCCCGCCCTCGACCTCGAAGCTCAGCAGCCGCAACCAGTCGCGCAGCCGCCGGTGGGCGATGAACTCGCCGGCGCGCGGCAGGAAGAGGCTGGCGCCGTTGCCGCCCGCCCCGAGGCGTCGCGACCAGCGCCCGCCCCACTGCCGCAGGCCCCACAGGCTGGCGGGGTTGAAGCCGACGATGACCACGCGGCCCTCGGGCACCAGCACGCGCTCGACCTCGCGCAGCGTGTGGTGGGCGTCGCGCGCGAACTCCAGCGTGTGCGGCAGCACCACCAGGTCCAGGCTCTGGCTGGGGAACGGCAGCGCCTCGAAGTCGCACAGCAGCGTCGTCGCCGGCATGGCCGCCGGCGGGGCGTCGTCCTCGACCTCGTGCTGATCCGGCGATGGCCCGCCCGGGCGCGCCAGCCAGCGGTGCGGCATGCGGTTGGCGCGCAGCGCGTCGATCTCGGGCAGACCGAGCTGCAAGGCATGGAAGCCGAAGACGTCGGCCACATGAGCATCGATGCGGGCCTGCTCCCATTCCAGGACATAGCGTCCCGGTGGTGTCTGCAGCCAGCGCGGCAAATCTATACTCGAAGCCTCTTGCGTCATGGACCTGCTTGCTGTTCCCGCCTTCACCGACAACTACATCTGGATGCTCCACGATGGCGTGTCGGCCATCGTCGTCGATCCGGGGGACGCAGCACCGGTCGTTCGCGCTCTCGACGAGCGGTCGCTGAAGCTGTCGGCGATTGTAGTGACCCACCACCACGGCGACCATGTCGGCGGCGTCGATGCGCTGCGCGACCGCCTGCGGGGACCGGTGTGGGCGCCCGCGACCGAGTCCATCCCCGAGCCCAACGTCCCGCTGCGCGACGGCGACACGGTCGACCTGTTCGGCACGCCCTTCGAAGTGATCGACGTGCCGGGCCACACCGCCGGCCACATCGCCTACTTCGGGCGGCCGGCCGGCCAGGCGCCGATCCTGTTCTGCGGCGACACCCTGTTCAGCGGCGGCTGCGGCCGGCTGTTCGAGGGCACGCCGGCGCAGATGCATGCCTCGCTGTCGCGCCTGGCGGCGCTGCCGGGTGACACGCGGGTGTGCTGCGCCCACGAGTACACGCTGTCCAACCTGAAGTTCGCGCTGGCCGTGGAACCCGGCAACGCCGAACTGATCGACTACAACGCGCGCTGCGAATCGCTGCGCCGACGCGACCTGCCGACGCTGCCCAGCAGCGTGTCCACCGAGCGGCAGGTCAATCCTTTCCTGCGGGTCACCCAACCCGGGGTGCGCGCCGCGGCGCGGGCCCATGGCGCGACCGGCGACGATGCGGTGAGCGTGCTCGCCGCATTGCGACAGTGGAAGAACGAATTCCGATGACCCCCCCCGCCGCCCTGCTGCAGCGTCTTGCACCCTCCCTGGCCTTGACGCTGCTGCTGGCGGCCTGCGCGACGGCCCCCGGGCCCGCGCCCCAACCCGCGGTGGTCGTTGCGACACCCGCAGCGCCGGCGGCATCGGCACCGGTGGCTGCCAGCGCGCCGGCCGTCGCCGCCTCGGCACCGGCCGCCGCCTCCGGCTCGGTGCCGGCCGCGCCCGGCGAGCCGCCCGCCGTCGCGGCCGGCACGCCGACCGACCCGGTGCGTCCCGAGGAGCCCGTCGATCTGGCCGACAGCACGGCCCAGCGCGACCTGTGGGTGCGCGTGCGCCGCGGCTTCGCGATGCCCGACCTCGACACCGACCTCGTGCGCAACCGCGAGCAGTGGTACGCCACACGACCCGACTACGTGCAGCGCATGACCGAGCGCTCCAGCCGCTACCTCTATCACATCGTCGACGAGATCGAGCGCCGCGGCATGCCGACCGAGCTGGCGCTGCTGCCCTTCATCGAGAGCGCCTTCAACCCGCAGGCGATGTCCTCGGCCAAGGCCTCGGGCATGTGGCAGTTCATCCCCTCGACCGGCGAGCACTACGACCTGACGCAGAACATCTTCCGCGACGAGCGCCGCGACGTGCTGGCCTCGACGCGCGCCGCGCTCGACTACCTGCAGAAGCTGCATGCCCAGTTCGGCGACTGGCACCTCGCGCTGGCCGCCTACAACTGGGGCGAGGGCAGCGTCGGCCGTGCGATGGCGCGCAACCAGAAGGCCGGTCTGCCGACCGACTACCTCAGCCTCAAGATGCCCGTCGAGACGCGCTATTACGTGCCCAAGCTGCAGGCGGTGAAGAACATCGTCGCGCGACCGCAGGACTTCGGCCTGGCGCTGCCGCCGCTCGAGAACCACCCCTACTTCCTCAGCGTGCCGATCCAGCGCGACATCGACGTGGCCCTGGTGGCGCGCCTGGCCGGCCTGCCGATGGCCGAGTTCCAGGCGCTGAACCCGCAGCTCAACCGGCCGGTGATCCTGGCAGCCGGCACGCCGCAGGTGCTGCTGCCCTACGACAACGCCAACGGCTTCCTGATCGCGCTGCGCCAGCACCAGGGGCCGCTGGCCTCGTGGACCGCGTGGACCGTGCCCAAGACCATGAAGCCGGGCGACGCGGCCAGGCAGGCCGGCATGAGC
The DNA here is from genome assembly GCA_964616015.1 of uncultured Methylibium sp. Lineage (GTDB taxonomy): Bacteria > Pseudomonadota > Gammaproteobacteria > Burkholderiales > Burkholderiaceae_C > Methylibium. Next base: position 10,113 of record CAZTTC010000081.1, read on the forward strand.
GAGGAGGCGCTGCGCGACGTCAACCGCATCCCGCCGCGCATGCTGATCAAGGCCGGCTCGACCCTGCTGGTGCCGCGCAACCAGCAGCGCCACCAGGACGTGTCCGAGCGCGTCGCCGACAACGCGGCGATGCACCTGGTGTCCGACGGCCCGAACCTGCGACGCACGACGGTGAAGGCGCGCAAGGGCGACAGCGTCGCGTCGATCGCCACGCGTCACCGCGTCAGCGCCGCCAGCCTCGCGACCTGGAACAAGGTCTCGGCCGGCGCGTCCTTCGCCACCGGCCAGGCGGTGGTGCTCTACCTGCCGGCCAAGGCCGCCGCGAGCAAGGGCACGCGCACGACCAAGAAGGCCACCAGCAGCAAGCGCGCGAAGGCCAGCAAGCGCTGATCGCGCCGGCGCTCAGCGCCGGTCGCGAACCGGGGAGACGCCAGCGCTCAGCGCCGGTCGCTGAGCGCGTGTGCGATGGTCCCGAGGTCCACGTACTCGAGTTCGCTGCCCACCGGCACGCCGCGCGCCAGCCGCGTCACGGCGACGCTGCGGCCCTCGAGCGCCTTGGCGATCGCGTGCGCGGTGGCCTCGCCCTCGGCGGTGAAGTTGGTCGCGACGATCAGCTCCTGCACCTCGCCGTCGGTCGCGCGCTCCAGCAGCGCGGCCAGGCCGATGTCGCGCACGCCGATGCCGTCCAGCGGCGACAGCCGCCCCATCAGCACGAAGTACAGGCCGTGGTAGCTGCCGCTGCGCTCGACCGCCGCCTGATCGGCCGGCGTCTCGACGACGCAGAGCTGGCGCCGCTCGCGCGCCGGGTCGAGGCAGGTGCTGCAGACCTCGGCCTCGGTGAAGGTGTGGCAGCGTGCGCAGTGGCGCACCGTGGCGACCGCGCCTTCGAGCGCCCGCGCCAGCCGCTGCGCGCCCTCGCGGTCGTGCTGCAGCAGGTGGTAGGCCATGCGCTGCGCCGATTTCACGCCGACGCCCGGCAGGCGCCGCAGCGCCTCGGTCAACTGGTCGAGCGACGAGGCCACGTGCGGGATCAGAACGGGAACTTCATCCCCGGCGGCATCGGCATCCCGGCGGTCAGCTTGCCCATCTTCTCTTCGCTGGTCGCGGCGGCGCGGCGCACCGCGTCGTTGACGGCGGCGGCCACCAGGTCCTCGAGCATGTCCTTGTCGTCGGCCAGCAGGCTGGGGTCGATGGTGATGCGCTTCACGTCGTGCTTGCAGGTCATCACCACCTTCACGAGGCCCGCGCCCGACTGGCCCTCGACCTCGATCAGCGCCAGCTCGTCCTGCGCCTTCTTCAGGTTGTCCTGCATCGCCTGGGCCTGCTTCATCAGGCCGGCCAGTTGTCCTTTGTGCATCTCGTTCTCCGTGTGATCGGGGATGGGGGGGGTCAGATCGGCTTGATCGACCCGGGCACGATGCGCGCCGTCTTGAACTGGGCCGTGAGCTGCAGCACCAGCGGATCGTTCTGGATGGCCTGCTCGGCCTCGCGCTGGCGCTGATCGCGCGCGGCCGCCTCGCGACGTGCCGGTGTGTCGACGATGGCACCGGCCTCGATGTCGATCTGCACCGCATGGCCGAGCGCCTGCGCCAGCGCCGCCTGCAGCTTGTCGGCATGCACCGGGTTGCGCAGGGCCTCGCGCTCGACGCGCAAGGCAAAGCGCGCGTCGCCGGGATCGATCGCGGTGCACTCGGCCTGCAGCGCCAGCTCGCGCACCAGCGCGGCGATCGCGTTCGACGCGACGAGCGACTGCACCAGCGCGTGCCAGCGGTCGCCGAGCGGGCCGGTGACGAGCGGCGCCCCTTCGAGCGCCGGCGCTGGCGCCGACAGCGAGGTGCGGGCGGACCGCGCCACGGTCGCCTCGGGCGCGGCCTCGACGTCGAGCGGGATCTCTTCTTCCCACGGCGGGACGCTGGTCGACGGTGCCGACGCGCCGGCCGGCGCCGGCTTGCTGGCCGGCGCCACCGCGGTGCTGGCCACCGCCGGATTGCGAGCCAGCGGCACGGCCGCTGCGGGCCGCGGCACCGGGACCGCCGGCTGGGATGCGGGCGCTGACGAGGGTGATGAGGCAGGTGCGGATGCCGTTGCGGCGCGCGGCGGTGCCGTGCGCGTGCTGCCACCGGGCCGGAAGGCCAGCATGCGCAGCAGCACCATCACCAGGCCGCCGTACTCGTCGGGCGCCAGCG
>CAZTTC010000082.1:0-12213 GCA_964616015.1 uncultured Methylibium sp.
ACGATGATCAGCGCCAGCAGCGTCAGCGCGCCCGGCACCGCCAGCGAGCGCAGCAGGTCCTGGGTCTCGGGCTGCTTCCACAGCGGCAACGGCTCCTCGGCGACCGGCTTTTCGATCCTGAACGGCGCGTTGATCAGCTTGACCGAGTCGCCGCGCGTCTCGTTGAAGCCGATGGTCTCCTTGACCAGCGCGGTGAGCTTCTCCATCTCCTCGGCCGGGATCGCCGTGGTGGTGGTCTTGCCCTTGGCGTCGGTCGTCGACTTGTGGTTCAGCACCACCGCGGCGTTCAGGCGCTTGACGGTGCCGGTGGCATTGCGCGTCACGCGCACGGTCTTGTCGACCTCGTAGTTGGTGGTGGCCTCGCGCCGGCTGTTGCCGCCGCTGGCGCCGCCGCCCTGGGCGGCCTGCATCGGCTGCGCGCTGCCGTTGATCGGCGCGGTCGCCGGCACCGGCGGCTGGTTGCTGGTGGCACCCGGCACGCCGGCCGGGGTGGCGCTGGCGCCGCCGCTGGATTCGCTGGTCTGCTGGCTGCGCACGGTGGCCGCGGCCTTCTCGCCCTGGTTGGGCGCGTACTGCTCGGAGGTCGATTCGGTCTGCGAGAAGTCGACCTCGGCCGTGACCTGGGCACGCAGGTTGTCGCGGCCCAGCACCGGCTCCAGGATGTCGAGCACGCGCTTCGTGTAGTTGGCCTCGATCTGGTGGCGGTACTGCAGCTGCTCGGCGTCGAGGCCGTTGCCGGACGCGGCGCCGTCGCCGCTGGTCGACAGCAGCGCGCCGCTGGCGTCGAGCACGCTCACCGCCTTGGGGTTCATCTCGGGCACGCTGGACGACACCAGGTGCACGATGCCGGCGATCTGCGCGCGGTCCAGCGTGCGGCCGGGGTGCAGGGTCAGCAGCACGCTGGCGCTGGGCTTCTGCTGCTCGCGGAAGAAGCCGTTCTGGTTGGGCAGCGCCAGGTGCACGCGCGCCGCCTGCACGGCCGACAGCGCCGAGATCGAGCGCGTCAGCTCGCCCTCGAGGCCGCGCTGGAAGGTCAGGCGCTCCTGGAACTGGGTCTGCCCGAACTTGGCGTTGTCCATCAGCTCGAAGCCGGCGATGCTGCCCTTGGGCAGCCCGGCCGAGGCGAGCTTGAGGCGCACGTCGTGCACCTTGTCGGCCGGCACCAGGATCGCGGCGCCTCCGTCGGCGTGCTTGTAGGGCACGTTCATCTGCGACAGCTGCGCGAGGATCGCGCCGCCGTCCTTGTCGGACAGGCCCGCGTAGAGCACCTTGTAGTTGCCCTGCGACGACCACATCGACATCGCCAGCGCGATGCCGACCAGCGCGGCCAGGCCCAGCGCCAGCGTCGCCTTGCGGCCGGCGGGCAGCGCGGCCAGGCGCGAGCCGAAGCCGTCGGCCGGGGCCAGCGCGGCGGTCGGGGCGTTGTTCACGGTGGCAAGTGCGGTGTCCATCGTCGGAGGTCTGGGCGTCGCGTGAGGGGTCGGGGGGTCTCGTGGGTCGATCGCGGCGTGGCGGCTTTCGCCCGTCGCCTCGGCATTGTTTCGTTACCCTCGAGCGGCAAAAGCGGCGAACAAGCCGGCCAAACGCGGCCAGTTCGCTCCATCGTCCGGCGGCCCGGCTGGCACGATGGCGACCCATGGACGTGAAGCTCAAGCCCTTCGACTTTGCACAGGCCGCCGCCCGTGCGGGCATGCCGCAGGTGGCCGAGCGCGTGCGTCAGGCCACGCAGCCGCAGGCCGTGGCGCCCGCCAGCTTCCAGACCAGCTTCAGCGCCGCGCTCAAGGCGGTCAGCGCGACCCAGGTCCAGGCCACCGAGATGCAGAAGCAGGTGCAGCTGGGCAACTCCTCGGTCTCGCTCGAGGAGACGATGATCGCCATGCAGAAGGCCCAGATCGGCTTCCAGGCGACCCTGCAGGTGCGCAACAAGCTGGTGCAGGCCTACACCGACATCATGAACATGCCGATGTGACCCGCCGGCAACACGACGCTCCCGCGTGCGTTGCCGGCCGCGTCGATCGGGCTACTTCTTCGAGACGACCTGGCTGCGATAGCTCTGCAGCAGCGCCATCAACTCGTCCATCTCCTTCTTCGGCACGTTGAACTTGTAGAACGTCGTCGCACATTCGTTCATCACGACGTCGAACTCTCGATCGGTCAGGTTCAGGTGGGCGTGAGCCTTGTCCATCGGCAGGCCGGTGTAGATCTTCGGACCGCCGGTGGCTTGCGCGACCCAGTTGCTCACCATGACCTTGAAGCCGTGCTTCGAGATGGTGTTGGCGTGGATCTTCGCGACCACCGGGTTGGCGTTGAGCGTGCCGTTGACGTACAGCCGCTCGACGAGGTCATCGACCGTGGCAGCGATCGGGTACATGCCGCCGAGTCGCTGATAGAGCGTCTCCTGGGCGGTGGCGGCCGATCCGGCCACCAGCAGCAGGCCGGCGGCGACGGCGGTGCGCATGCGCTGCCCGAAGGCCGATCTCGCGATTGCTTGACTCATGGGGGTCTCCTCTGGGGTTTTCTTGGATCCGACACAACGAGCACGGAAGGAGTCCGTGCGGCTTGGAACCGGCGGGAACCGAAAGATCACGCTAATGGTTCGCGCGCTAATCTATACCTTGACTCAGGCCAGATGCTGCGTGCTTTCCCGCACTCCGATCGCCGCGATGCAGCGGCTCGCGGGCGGGCCATCGTGCGCGGTGGAGAGCGCAGGGCCATCGTCGGAGTCCTGGGTGTGGCGTGAATGGCCGGACCGGCCAGGCCCAGGTGGGTCGCGCACGAGGCGGCTCGGTCTGACTTCAGAAGCTGGTCCGGGTCTTGACCAGGAACTGGACTCTTTTCACGTCGTCCGTCGGATCGAGCGGGAACGCCAGGTCGACGTGCAGCACGTTGCTGAACGCGGCGCGTGAGCTGACGAAGCGCAGCCCGAAGCCGACATTGCGCAGCCAGCCCGGGTTGACGGGGGGGGTCTCGCTGCCCCCCCAGGCACGGCCGGCGTCGAAGAACGCCGCGCCGCCGACGTGGAAGAGCCGCAGCAGGTAGAGGTCCGTGTAGTAGCGCTCCTCCAGCGTGAACAGGGCGCGCCGCTCGCCGCTCTGGTAACGCAGCGGGTAGCCGCGCAGGCCGTTGTCGCCGCCCAGCAGCAGCAGGTCCTCGGGGTTCGGCCGCGTCACCGCATCACCGGATGCCGCCGCATAGAACAGCCAGCGCGGGCTCTGCGGCCAGTAGTAGCGCACCTGGGCGCCGAGGCGCTGGCGCCGCAGCTGACCGCCCGCGCGCTGCCCGGTGATCGACAGCGCAGTGGTCAGCGTGTGCTCGGGGGCGGGTTCGAAGCCGCGACTCACCGATGCCGTGTAGAGCAGGGCCTCGTGGCTCGATCCCAGGCCGGTGCTGGCCCAGCCCAGCTGCAGCGTCGACGCGAAGCCGAGCGCGAAGAACTCGGGCCGGCCGATCAGGTTGCGGTTGCGCTGCTTGTCGAAGTGGTCCTCGATCAGCTCGAAGCGCACGAAGGGTGCGACCAGCTTCTCGTCAGGAGGCAGTCCGGCCGGAGCCGGCAGATCCGACCCGGGGGCGTAGCGGTCCTCCTGCAGGCTCGCGCCCAGCGAGTAGCGCTGCACCCAGCCTTCGCGCAGTCCCGGCGACCAGCCGCCGAAGACCTCGCCGAGGGTCTCGCGGTGGCGGTACTGGCGAACCAGGTTGCCGGCGTTGTAGACGGACTCGATGCGGTCGTCCTTCGATGCCGTGATGCCGGCGGCCCAGCGCGTGTCCAGCGCATAGAAGGGCCGCACGATCGAGGCCGCGTCACGCTGGCCGTCGCTGTTGCTGGCGTGGCTGTAGGTCAGGGACGTCCAGCTGCCGAAGGCGCGCTGGTTGGAGATCTGGAACTCGTTGCTGGAGCGATCGACGTTCCTGGAGTGGCCCAGGCTCAGCGCGATGCCGCTCCCGAGCAGGTTGTACTCCTTGAGGTTGATGCCGCCCGAGTTGGCGCCGCCCGAGCGGCCGAAGCTCACGCCCGGGTCGAGCGTCCACGTGTCGCGCGTCTCGACCTCGATGTCGACCACGCCGTCGCGGTAGGCCGCCGGGCGGAACGTGACGTCGTAGAGGTAGCGGGTGCTGCGCAGCACCCGCTCGGTCTCGTCGATGAGGCGCACCGAAAGCAGCTCGCCCGTCTTGAACAGCAGCGCCCGCTCGATGACGCCGGCGCGCGTGCGGATGTGCAGCGCGTTGGCCCAGCGGAACGGTGCCTTGTCCTCCTTCGGGTCGTCGGTGTCGAAGATGTCGTTGTTGATGATGCGGATCGTGCCGATCCGTGCGCCGGCGGCCTCGAGCTCGGCGAAGGACGGCAGCGCGGGCGCCGGCTCCTGGGCGCCGACCTGGCCGCTCGTCAGGGTCAACACCAGGACCAGCACCAGCACCAGCGCCGGCACCAGCACGAAGCTTGGCGCGCGCATCGATACGCGCGAAGGATGGGCGGGGCCAGGCGGGCTCGCCGGGATCCGATCGCCGCGGTCGCGCCGTTCTGGGGTGCTGCCGCCCAGATCGGCCCGGCACAGCGCCGCCAGCGCGACGACGGCGGCCCAGGCGAACCAGGCCGACCACAGCGTGTGCGACAGGAAGTGCGCCCCCTGCGCCATGCGCGCCGTGCCCATGCCCAGACCCAGCAGCAGGCCGCCGGCCAGCGCCCAGCGCGCCAGGCGCGGTCGCAGCGGCCGCAGGGCCACGCCCCAGACCATCCACACGAAGCCGCCGGAGGCATGGCCGGCCGGGAAGCATTGCCCGGGCGCATAGCCCTCGGGCGCGCCCTGCAGCAGCGTGGTGTAGGGCACGAAGCCGCCGAAAGGGGTCAGATCCCAGGGGCAGTGGCGATGGGTCCAGTGCTTGAGCAGCGCAGTGCCCAGCGGGATCAACGCCATGCCCAGCACGGCGACCAGCGCGTTGCGCCGCGGCCAATTCGGCCACAGGCCCCAGGCGCCGGCGATCGCGAGGCCGGCCGCGCCCAGACCGGCGGCGACCGACAGCGACTTCAGGCCGTGGTGCAGCAGGCTGTCGAACAGCCACTCGTGGCGATGCGGAAACGCGCCCAGGCCGGCATCGAAGAACCAGCGCGCCACGACCAGATCCACGGGCCGGGTCTCGAACAGCCACAGCAGGGCGCCGGCGCCCAGCGCCAGCCAGCCCAGCTGGCGCATCAGCCAGCAGCGGCGGACGGCGTGCGGCGCGCGCGTCGGCGCGGCCATCAGCGGCAACCGGTGCTCAGGTCCAGCGCCGGGCTCTGCGCCGCCGTGCGCACGTCCAGCAGGCCCAGCAGCGAATGGAACAGGTGGTCGTGGCTGGCGCCGCCGGCGGCGGCCTGGCGGCGCAGACACTCGCGGTCGACGCCGAAGCGCTGCGCATAGCCGTCGGACATCCACAGGATCATCGGCACCTGCTTCTGCTCGTCCGGGGCGATCGCATAGGGCATGCCGTGCAGGAACAGGCCCTTCTCGCCGAGCGACTCGCCATGGTCGGAGACGTAGACGAGCGCCACGTCGTGGGTCGAGGCCAGCGCGCGCAGCCGGTCGATCGCGGCCGACAGCACCCGGTCCGTGTGATGCAGCGCGTTGTCGTAGGCGTTGACGATCTCCTCGCGCGTGCAGCGCGACAGGTCGTCGTCCTGGCAGGCCGGCTGCCAGGGCGCGTCGTCGGCCGGGTAGCGCCGGTAGTAGGCCGGGCCGTGGTTGCCCAGCATGTGCAGCACCACGACCTGGCCGGCCGGCGCCGCGGCGGGGCCGGCGGCCACGGGGCGCACGACCTGGTCGAGCTCGCCCAGCAGCACGTCGTCCAGGCAGCGCTCGCGGTCGCACAGGCCGGGGTGGTCGGCCGGCTTCGGCTGGCGCGTCGGCAGGCCGTCGCAGACGCCCTTGCAGCCGGACTGGTTGTCGATCCACTGCACGTCCAGGCCGGTGCGGGCCAGCAGGTGCAGCAGCGACTGCTCGCGGTGGATGCGCGTCTCGTCGTAGGCGCGGCGGCCGATGCGCGCGAACAGGCAGGGCACCGAGGTCTCGGTGTCGGTGCCGCAGGTCGACACGCGCGGGAAGGAGATCGGCGCACGCGCCGCCAGGCCCGGCGTGGTCTGGCGCGCATAGCCGGCCAGGCCCCAGTTGGCGCTGCGCGCGGTCTCGCCGACCACGACCACCATCAGCACCGGGCGCGCCGAGGCCGTCCAGGCCGGGCCGAGGCGGGCATCGGTGCCGATCGGGAGGCGCACCTGCGCCGGGCGCACCCCGTTCGAGCTCGTGGCGCGGACCAGCGAGTAGACGACGTTGGTCGGCGTCACCAGGTAGCGCACCTCCTTGTGGTTGCGCATCAGCGAGGCCAGGCTCTGGAAGTCGGCCAGCAGCGCGCCTGCGACCACGACGCTGCCGATGCCCAGTGCCAGCGCACGTCGCACCAGGGCCTGGCGCAACGGGCGCCGCCGCAGGTCCAGCCGCGACAGCAGCAGCAGCGGCGGGCCGGCCAGCAGCAGGAGGTCGCGCCACAGCGCCGGCGTGATCAGCTCGCGCACCTCGGGCGCGTCGGTCTTGAGCGCGTTGCGCAGCATGGCCGGGTCGAGGTAGACGCCGTAGCGCCAGGTCGCGTGCACCGCCACCGCCGCCACGATGAACAGGACCGCGAGCACGGGCTTGGCGCTGTGCCGGGTCAGCAGCAGGCCGAGCAGCACGAACTGCAAGCCGACCAGCGCGACACCCAGCGCCAGTGCGTGGCCCCAGCTTTGCGGCGAGGACAGGCTGTGACCCTGCAGGGCGGCGCTCCAGAAGCCGCCATTGGCGACCAGCGCGAAGTACAGGCTGCTCAGCAGGGCGAGGGCGTCGCTGCCGAGGTGCCAGCGCCGGACGAACCACGGCGCGCCGGCCGGCGCGGCCGGGCGGGGAAGGTAGGAGGTGGACAAGGCGAGCTGTCGAGGATCGAAACCCTCGCACTCTCGCCAGCCGGCCGTGAGGCCGCGGTGAGGCGTTTGTGAGCGATCTGTGAGCCCGGCGGCGCGCCGGGGCGGGGCTTCAGGCCGCCAGCCTCAGGGCCGCTCCGAAGTCCACGCGCAGCAGCGCGCCGCCGCCCTCGGCGTTGGCCGCGCTCGGCTGCCAGCCGCTGGCCGTGCAGGCATGCAGCACCAGCGCCAGCCCCAGGCCGTGACCGACGCCGTCGCTGGCCGCCCGCCAGCCGCGCCGGAACACCAGCTCGAGGTCCTCGGGGGCGAAGCCCGGTCCGTGGTCGCGCACCTCCAGGCAAGCGCCGACAACGCGGCAATCGATCGGGCCGCTCGCTCCATGACGCAGTGCGTTGTCGAGCAGGTTGTCGACCACCAGCCGCAGCAGGGCCGGGTCGCCGCTGACGGTGGCCTCCTCGGGCACGGAAAGCTGGAGTCGGGCGCCGTGGCCGTGGCCGTTGCCGTGCCGTGCCGCCAGCGCCCGCCAGGAGCCCAGCAGCATCTCGCGCAGACCCAGCGCTTCCTCGAGCTGCGGCCGGGCCTCGCGCGACAGGGTCAGCAGGCTGGTCGAGAGCTCGGTGATGCGGTCCACCGTGCCGACGATGCGCTGGGCCCGCCGTTGCACGCCGGCGGGGGTCTGCTCGCCGCCCAGTTCCGCCGGCGAGGCCAGCAGTTCGGCATCGCTGCGGATCACGGCCAGCGGCGTGCGCAACTCGTGCGACAGATTGGCGGTGAACTCGCGTTCGCGGCCGACGGCGTCGCGCTGACGCTGCTCGTAGCGGTCGAGTGCTGCGGCCACGACCGCGACTTCGCGCGCCATGCCCGGCCGGGCGTGCGTGCCCTCGTGGCCCTGATCGACCCGCTCGGCCAGGTCGTGCAGCTGATGCGTCAAGTGGCCGGAGAGCTGGTGAACGATCGCCAGCACCGCCGCCGCGATCGCCAGGGCCGAGGCCACGATCACCGAGCCGATCGCGCGCATGCGCTGCTCGTGCTCCTCGGCGTCGTAGGCGAGGATGTAGCGTGCCTCGCCGTCGTCGCGCACCGCCACGTGGTATTCGCGGCTGCCGTCGAAGCGCTCGTGGTTGCCGATCGTCAGGCCATGCAGCCACGCCGGCAGGGCGGTGTCGGCCTCACCGTGGCGCAGCCTGTACAGCGTCATGTCGGGTGTGTTGGGCGCCGCCTTGGCAGGGGACTCGCGCCACATCGCCATGCTGTGCGCGAGCTGGCTGTTGACGATGTCGTCGATCAGCTCGTCCTCCTTCTCTTCGAACAGGAAGAAGATCGTGAAGGCCTGGGCCAGGATCGCCACCAGCACCAGCAAGGCCGCGACGAGGCCGATGCGCAGCCGCAGGCTCGAGCCCTGCAGGCCGGCGCGCAGGCGCTCAGCGGACGACGAGCTTGTAGCCGCTGCCATGGACGTTGACGATCTCGATGCCGCTCGCGCCGGCGAGCGCGCGCCGCAGCGTGTGCAGCACGCTGCGCAGGTTGTCGCTCGACTCCAGCGCCTGGCCCCAGACGGCGGTCTCCAGCTCCTGGCGCGAGAACACGCGGTTCGGGTGCTCGATCAGCAGCGCGGCCAGCCGCAGCGGCTTGGGGGGCAGCGGCAGCGTGCGACCTTCGAGGCGCAGTTCCTGGGCCGCGGCGTCGTAGTGCAGCGGGCCGAGCTCGAGCGTCGTCGCGGCCGCCACCGGCGCCGCGCGGCGCACCAGCGACAGCAGCCGGGCCTCGACCTCCTGCAGCGCGAAGGGCTTGACGAGGTAGTCGTCGCTGCCGGCCTCGAAGCCGCGCAGCCGGTCGTCGAGCGTCTCGCGCGCGCTCAACACCAGCACCGGCAGCGCGGAGCCCTGGGCGCGCAGGCTGTGCACCAGCGCCAGCCCGTCGCCGTCGGGCAGCGACCGGTCCAGCAGCAGCACGTCCGGCGGGTCGGCTGCCAGGCGGCGCCGGGCCTGCGCCAGCGAATCGGCATGGTCGCAGCGGTGGCCGCGCGCCTCGAGGTAGTCGTGCAGGTTCTCCGCGATCGAGCGGTCGTCCTCGACGATCAGGATCTGCATGCGGGCCTTGGTCGCGATGAGCCGGGCTTCAGTCCTCGAGCTCGGCCTTGGCCATCTCGACGTCCAGCCGCTCCATCGCGTCCAGCGGCTCGCACGCGGCGGCCTGCTCGTAGAGCTGGGTCGCCTCCTTCATCTTCTTGTCGCCCTCGAGCATCACCAGGCCGTTGGCGTACTCGACCATCGCGATCGCGCTGGTCGGGTTGAGCTTGAGCGCGGTCTGGAACATCTTCAGCCCGGTCGCGGCGTCGGCGCCCTGGGTGCGGCCGAGCAGCTTGCCGACCTTGTCGATGACCTCGGCGTGGAAGGCGCCGAGCGCGATGTGCGCATCGGCATGCTTGGGCGAGAGCTTGATGGTGGTCTCGAGCGCGCCCTTGACCTTGCCGCCCAGGCCCTGGGCCAGCGCCTTGGCGACGCTGATGCCCTGGCTGTAGCGGCCCAGCGCGTAGGCCATGAAGTAGTGCGCGTTGGCGTTCTTCGGCTCGGCCGCGGCCTGGGCCTCGGCCCGTTCGGCCACCTCCTGGAACAGCTCGAGCTTGGTCTTCTCGCTCTTCTCGAGGTAGTTGGCGTAGATGGATTGGGCCTTGTGGGCGACGATCAGGCCCGCGCCTGCGGCCTTGAGGCCCGCGTCGGCGGCCTTCTTGAACTCGCCGGCGTGGAACAGCGCCCAGGCCTCCAGCACCGCGGCCTCCTTGGGCAGGGGCTCGGCGTCACCGGCATGGAGCCGGGCCCAGTGCTTCTTCAGCGCCGCGGCGTCGTAGCGGTAGTCGGCGTTGTCGTAGGGAAAGGCGGTCCACTTGGCCATCGTCGTCTCCTGTCGTGTCGTTGTCGAAGCGGTCTTCTTCAGGGCTTGGCGTAGCTGCCGGCCAGCGTGAACAGGTGTTCGCGCTGGCCGGGGTCGAGGTAGGGCATCAGCAGGCTCAGCACGTGCTGGGCCCCGCGCAGCAGGGCGGCGCCGGCGCTCTCGGGCTCGAGCGCCTTGCGCGGGTCGCGCACGTACTCGTAGCTCAGCCAGTAGGTCAGCACCACGACCATCGCGGTGGCGACGGGCTCGACCTCGCGCCCGTCGATGCCGGCCTGGCCGAAGGCTCCGCCGCGGCCCAGGCCGTCGAGCACCGCGCGCACCGCCTGCTGCTTGTTCTTGAGCACGAACTGGAAGTGGGTCTCGAGGCGGCGGTTCTTGCTGAGCAGGTCGTTGAGGTCGCGGTAGAGGAAGCGGTATTGCCAGATCAGCTCGAAGAACATGTGGAAGAACAGCCAAGCGTCCTCGACGTTGCGCACGTTGTCCGAGGCGCGCAGCAGTTCGGTCAGCGCCGTCTCGTAGCGGTCGAACAGGCTGTTGATCAGCTCGTCCTTGGCCGGGTAGTGGTAGTAGAGGTTGCCGGGGCTGATGTTCAGCTCGGCCGAGATCAGGGTCGTGCTGACATTGGGTTCGCCGAAGCGGTTGAACAGCTCCAGCGTGACTTCCAGGATGCGCTCGGCGGTGCGGCGCGGCGGCTTCTTCGGGGCGGGCATGGCGCAGGCAATCTAGCATCAACGCCAGGGGGCCACCAAGGCGGGCAACGCGAACCGCGACGGCTCCCTACAATCGCGGCCCCATGCCCGCCGTCCGCTTCGAGTCCGTCTCCAAGACCTACCGCGGGCCGCGTGGCGAGTTCCCCGCCCTGCAGGACGTCGGCTTCGACATCGAGGAGGGCGACTTCTTCGGCCTGCTCGGCCCCAACGGCGCCGGCAAGACCACGCTGATCAGCATCCTGGCCGGACTGAGCCGCGCCACCGCGGGCCGCGTCACGGTGCTGGGCCACGACGTGGTCAGCGACTATGCGGCAGCGCGCCGGGTGCTGGGCATCGTGCCGCAGGAGCTGGTGTTCGACCCCTTCTTCAGCGTGCGCGAGACGCTGCGCATCCAGAGCGGCTACTTCGGCGTGCGCGTCGACAAGAAGCGCAACGACGCCTGGATCGACGAGCTGCTCGCCCACCTGGGCCTGGCCGACAAGGCCGACGCCAACATGCGCCAGCTCTCGGGCGGCATGAAGCGCCGCGTGCTGGTGGCGCAGGCGCTGGTGCACCGCCCGCCGGTGATCGTGCTCGACGAGCCGACCGCCGGCGTGGACGTGGAGCTGCGCCAGACGCTGTGGCAGTTCATCGCGCGCCTCAATCGCGAGGGCCACACGGTGCTGCTGACGACCCACTACCTCGAGGAAGCCGAGGCGCTGTGCGGCCGCATCGCGATGCTCAAGGCCGGCCGCGTCGTCGCGCTCGATCGCACCGCCAACCTGCTGGCCGGGACCGCGAGCACGATGCTGCGCTTCAAGACCGATCAGGCCCTGCCGCCGGCCGTGGCCGCGCAGGCGCGCGTGACCGGGCGCATCGTCCAGCTCACGGCCCACGATGCCGCCGAGGTCGAGGCGCTGCTGGCGGCGCTGCGCACGGCGGACGTGAAGGTCGAGGACCTGGAGATCGGCCGGGCCGACCTGGAGGACGTGTTCCTCGAGATCATGCAGTCGTCGACGCGGCCGGCGGAGTTGGCATGACCGGTTGGCAGACCCTGTTCTACAAGGAGAGCCTGCGCTTCTGGAAAGTCAGCTTCCAGACGATCGCCGCGCCGGTGCTGACGGCGGTGCTCTACCTGCTGATCTTCGGCCACGTGCTCGAGGATCACGTCAAGGTCTTCGACCGCATCGGCTACACCAGTTTCCTGATCCCCGGCCTGGTGATGATGAGTGTGCTGCAGAACGCGTTTGCCAACAGCAGCTCGTCGCTGATCCAGAGCAAGGTCACGGGCAATCTGGTGTTCCTGCTGGTGACGCCGCTGTCGCACTGGGCCTGGTTCGCCGCCTACGTGGGCGCCTCAGTGCTGCGCGGGCTGGTGGTCGGCGCGGGCGTGCTGGCGGTGACGGTGTGGTTCGCGCCGCCGGGCCTGGCCGAGCCGGCCTGGGCGCTGGTGTTCGCGGTGCTGGGCGCCGCGATGATGGGCACGCTGGGCCTGGTCGCCGGGCTGTGGGCCGAGAAGTTCGACCAGATCGCTGCCTTCCAGAACTTCATCGTGATGCCGATGACCTTCCTGTCGGGCGTGTTCTATTCGGTCGGGTCGCTGCCCGCCTTCTGGCAGGGCGCGAGCCACCTGAACCCCTTCTTCTACATGATCGACGGCTTCCGACGCGGTTTCTTCGGCGTCAGCGACGTCTCGCCCTGGCTCAGCCT
>CAZTTC010000083.1:0-11938 GCA_964616015.1 uncultured Methylibium sp.
GCCCTCCCCGCCGTAGCGGGGAGGGGCCAAAGCCGCTGTCAGGCGGCGAGCTTCGTGTCCTCGGCATCCATGCGGCTGGCGCCGGCCGAGTCTTGGTCGAGGTCGAGTTGGCGCTGCAGACGGCGCTGCCGCGCGAGGAGGTCTGCCAGGCGGCCCTCATGCTCGAACGGGCGTTCGAGCTCGATGCGCAGATCGGCCAGGCGCTTGCCGCGCACCGCCAACTGCTGGCGTGCCGCATCGCGCTCCTTCGGTACCGACGCCAGCACCGCGAGCAGCGCCGCCACCAGGCCCTGGGCCGTCTGGTACACGTCGGCGTCGAACCGGCAGTGCCCTTCGAGGTACAGGCCGGGAACGCCGTCGTCGCGGCTGGCGCGCAGTCCGAGGTTGAAGCCGGCGAACCGGCCGACCCGCTGCTCGACGCTTCCTTGCGCAGCCTTCGCCGCACGCACCAGCTGGCGCAGCCCTTCGCCGACCGCCTCCGAGCCGACCAGCACCTGGCCGGCCAGTTCAACACGCATGTCGTTCACCGACACCGGCTCGGCACGCTCGCAGTCCTGTTCCAGCAACGCCAGCTTGCGCTCCAGCGACTCGATCAACATCGGCAGCCGCGCCACCTCGCTCTCGTTCGCATAGCGCTGGTTGCGCCACACCGAGAACAGCGTCGACAGCTTGGCCACCTCGGCGTCCACGCCGGCCTTCTCGATCACGAGCGGGTTGCCCGAGGCGAGCGCCTTCACTTCGGCGTACGACAGCGCGGCCAGTTCCACGTCCTCGATCGAACGCAGCCCCTTGTCGCCGCTCATCACCTGGGCGATGAACCGCGCCTTGGTCTCCAAGGCCTGCCACATGTAGCTGTCGAAGCTGCCTTCGGTGACGTAGCGGAAGATCTCCACGTCCTCGCACTCGTTGCCCTGGCGCAGGATGCGCCCTTCGCGCTGTTCCACATCGCACGGCCGCCATGGGGCGTCCAGGTGGTGCAGCGCCGCCAGCCGGGTCTGCACGTTGGTGCCGATGCCCATCTTGGCCGTCGATCCGAGCAGCACCCGCACGCGGCCTTCGCGCACGGCCTTGAACAGCGTGGCCTTCTGCGCATCGGTGTCGGCGTCGTGCACGAACGCGACCTCGGTGGCCGGCACGCCGGCATCGACCAGGCGCTGCTTCAGGTCGTCGTAGACGCTGAAGGCCTTGCCTTCCTTCGGCGACGACAGGTCGCAGAACACCAGCTGCGCGCCGCGGAAGGCCTCGGTACGTTGCCGCACCGCGAGCACCTCGCCGACACACGCTGCCACCTTGCCCTGCACGTCGAAACGCACGCCCGGCGCCACCAGCCGGAAGTCCAGCGCGGCCTTGCGGCCGTCGGTGGTCACCGCGAGCATGTTGTCCACCTGCGGCTTGACACGGCCCATGCGGATCGCCTCCGCACGCTCGACCAGCGTGCGCACGTAGGCTTTCAGCGCGCTGCTCGCCGGGCAGGCCACGATGCGCGGCTTGCCGCCGCGCAGCGCCGGTACCGGCAGCTTCAGCATCTCCGCGGTGCGGATGTCGGCCACCTCGCCGAACACCGCCATCAGCTCGGGCACGTTGATGAAACGCGCGAAGCGCGTGTTCATGCGGTAGCCGCTGCCGTCGGGCGCGATCTCGAGCGCCGTGACGCTCTCGCCGAAGGTGGCCGCCCAGGCGTCGAACTGCTGCAGCCCGAGCGCCTCCAGCCTTCTGGGCTGCAGGTAGCGCATCATCGTGTGCACCTCGGCCATCGTGTTGGCCACCGGCGTGGCGGTGGCGAAGACCACCCCGCGCTGCGCGCCGCCGTGCAGCCGCATCGTGTAGCGCGTCTTCAGGAACAGGTCGAAGGCGCGCTCCGAGTTCGCCAGCGGCAGGCCGGCCACGCGCGTCATCTTCGTGAACCGGTACAGGTTCTTGAACAGGTGGGCCTCGTCGACGAAGAGCGTGTCGATGCCGAGCTGTTCCCAGCTCAGCAGACCGTCCTTCTTCGTGTCGGCCAGCAGCTTCTCCAGCCGCACGGTCCAGTTCTTCTTCATCGCTTCGAGCTGCTTGACGATCCGGTTGCCCCGGTCGTTGCGCCGCTCGGCGCGCACTGCCATCTCGATTTCCATGATGAGTTCCTTGATGAAGGTTTGTGTGAAAGCCGGCGACATCCGGATGCGCTCGAAGCTCGAGTGCGTGATGACCACCGCGTCCCAGTCGCCCGTGGCGATGCGCGACACCAGCTCGCGCCGGCGGTCGCCCTCCAGGTCTTCCTTGCCCGCCATCAGCACGGCGGCATTGGGGTACAGCCGGACGAACTCGGCCGTGTACTGCGCCAGCATGTGGTTCGGCACCACATGGCAGGGCTTGGTCGCGAAGCCGAGGCGCCGCAGTTCCATGCCGGCGATCGCGCAGACCGCGGTCTTGCCGGCGCCGACGACGTGGAACAGCCCGGTGTTGCCGGACTGCACGACACGCCACACGGCGTCCCGCTGGTGCGGGTGCAGCGCGTAGCAGCGCGAGAACCCCGGCAGCTTCAGGTGCGAGCCATCGAACTGCCGCGGCCGTGTGGCTTTGAATAGGTCGTTGTAGGTCCGGCACAGCCGCTCCCGGCGCTCGGCTTCGTCGAAGGCCCAGGCTGCGAAGCGCTCCTTGGTCAGCGCCAGCTTCGCCCGCGCCGCCAGTGTCTCGTCGGGGTTGACGATCATGCGGTCGCTCTCCGGGTCCGGATCGCGCACCGTCGGCACCTGCACGTTCAGCGCGCACTGCACCAGCTCGATGGCGTTCAGCCGCGAGGTGCCGAACTCCTGCGTCACCTTGACGTTCTGGCGCGCGCTCCACTCGGGGTAGCGCACCGACCAGGCCCCGGCCTGCGCCGAGTAGCCCACCTCGCAGTCCTTCTGCTCCAGCACCTGCCGGATGAAGTCCTCCACGTCGCCGGCGGGGATCCACACCGCGCCCAGGCGCGGCTCGATGGCTGCCGGTGGCAAGTCCTCGGGTTGCACCCGCTCCAGCGCGATCACATTGCGCGCGGCCTCTTGGCCCGCTGCCAGTGCCTGCCTGAGCTTCGCCTTGACCTCGCCGGACAGGTACTCGTCAGCGGTCTTCCACAGCCCGTCCGCGGGGTCCAGAAACACCAGCCCGCGCTCGGCCAGCGCATCGAGCACCGCTTGTGGCGGCGCCGACAGCAACTGGCCCATCCAGGCCGGATCGACCCGGCCACGCCACTGCACCGAGGCGGCGAGCGCCTCCTCCGGTTCGGCGGCGGCTTCGGGCTCGACGATCCTTGCCAGCGTGCGCCGGCTGAACAGTGCCGCCTTGGTGGCGGTCTCGGTCTCCTCGTCGTAGTGCTCCAGCGACAGCAGCAGCGGGTAGTCGGGGTCGCGCCGGAACGCGAGCGCGTTGGCCCGGTTCGACAGACACCCGAAGCGCGCGACGTAGCGGTCGTAGCTGCCGTTCAGCATGGCGCGCTCGTGGCGCTGCCGGCTGTCGTCGGCGTTCGCGAGTTGCAGATCAAGCAGGACTCGCGCATGGTCGCGGATCGAACACAGGCCCGCGATGCGGGCGCGCTGCGTGGCGTTCAGGCGCTCGTGGATGTCCACCAACTCGCCGTCTTCCACACGATGCACGCGGCCGTGGTGGAGGTGATGGCTCCCGGGCCTTGCTCCGCCGGCCGCGGCTGATACGCGGCGCTCGGCCGGCATTGCGTCTGGCGCGGCGGCGCTGTAAACGCCGCGCGGCAGCAGATCGACTCGCCGAGGCAGTTCCGCGGACAGATCGCCGTCGAACACCGCGGTCGGCACCGGCTCGTGGCCGTTGCTCTCCTGGCGGATGCGGCCGATGCAGAACTCGGGCTGTGCCGCATACCACTGGTTGACCTGCAGGTAGCGTTCGCCGCAGCGCGGATCGCGCAGCGACTCGGGCACCACGCTCAGGCCCAGCCAGGGCTGCTCGTCGGCCTCGCCCGGCACGCGCTTGCGCAAGAACAGGATGTCGGCCTGCGCCTCGGTCGACGCGATCTCGGCGAAGGCGCCACGCGGCAGGCGGATCGCGCCCAGCAGCACCGCCTGCGACGCCAGGTAGCGCCGCACGGTGTCCTCCCAGCTGTCCATCGTGTGGCTGCTGGTGATGAAACAGGCAAGCCCACCAGGCCGTATCAGGTCGAGCGCGCGGCCCAGAAAGTAGTTGTGGATGCTGAAGCGGCCGTAGGGCCGGTTGCTCGAATCGGCCACCTTGTAGGCGCCGAATGGCACGTTGCCGATCGCCAGGTCGTACCAGGCATCGGCCAGCGGCGTCTTCTCGAACGCGCCGATGCGCACGTCCACGCCGCTGGCGCCGTACAGCGCCCGCAGCATCCGGCCCGAAAGCCGGTCGATCTCGATGGCAGTGACCGCGCATTGCTCAGCCAGCGCCGCCGGCATCGCACCAAGGAAGTGGCCGATGCCGGCACTCGGTTCGAGCACGCGGCCTCCGGTGAAGCCAAAGCCTTGCACCGCACGCCACATCGCCGCGATCACCGCGACCGGGGTGTAGTGGCTGTTGTTGACCGACGCCAGCGCCGAACTGTGGTCATCGGCGTCGAGCGCGTCGCGCAGTTGCGCGGCGCGGCGCGCCCAGGCCGGTTCCGGCGCCTCGAGGTTGAAGCTCGCGGGCAGGCCGCCCCAGCCGGTGTAGCGCAGCAGCGTGCTGCGCTGGTTCTCGTCGGGCTCGCTGCCCGACGCGTCGAGCGCGCGCAGGGTCTGGATCGCGGCCAGGTTGGCCTCGAACTTGGCGACCGCGCCGCGTGGGATGTCGAGACCGCCGGCGGGCAGTTGGGGCCAGGGGTGCTGCGCGGCGCTGGGCGTCGGCGGCTCGCTCGGCCGCCACAAGGGTTGCGGTGGGCGAGGCTCGTGTTCCTCTTCGCCCGGCTCGTCGTCGAGCGGCGGATCGGGAGGAACGGGAGGCATGGGCGGCGCGAAGGCCGCGGCGGGCTCCGGCTCGAAGCCGGGCAGCCAGGAACAGGGCTCGGGGATGCGAGTCATGGGGGTCTCCGTAGGGCGACGGAGACGCACCTGCCCCGGCGGGGAGATGGCTCCCCGTCAGGGTGGATGGATGGCCCACCGGATGCGCGGGCGCATGGGTGGGTGGCTCTGTTGCCGCGCGAGGCGGCGATCAGTCAGTCTCAGATGCGGTGCCGGTGTGCCGCGGGCGTCGGGCTCCAGGCGGAACACGAAGGGGCGTGCAAGGCGGGTATCGACCGCGGCGCCGACGCAAGTCGGGGCTGGGCAGGCTGATGCCTGCGGGTAGCCCTCGGACTGTGCGCGAAGGCCTGTTCGTCCGATCGCGTCTCAACCGCTTGCCACTGCCAACGCCCGATTTGGCAGGGGCCACGCGGTGGCGGTTCGCGCCGGACAATGAGGCATGCCCAAGGATCAGCCACCACCCGCCGACGCTGACGACGCCTTGGCAGACATGCTTGTGCAGTGCGAGCGCTTCGAGGGTGACTTGGCCCCCGTAGCTTCGGTCGCCGACGTCGATTCCGAGCTGTGTCCGCAGAGCCGACGTTCAAGGCATCAATCCGACCCGACGCAGCCGATCAATATGTTGCTCGGGTGTGCCGGGCGGCAGACACTCGCGCAATTCCCGAGTGGCTCGTTGTTAGGTCGTTCTGCAGGCCGCAAGAATCCGATCAGCGGTGTGCCCTTCGCAGGCGCGTGCCAACACGACGGCTCCGACCAGCATCGCGAGTTCGCGCGCGGCGGCGGCTTGCCGTTCCGAATCAGAGCCCTCGTAAGCTTTCGCCAGCGCCTCCAGCACGCGCTGGAGACCCGCCGAAAACTCAGCTTTGATCGGCGCCGACTCGCGAGCCACGTCGCCCCCGATCGCCGGCATCGGGCAGCCCAGGCCCGGGTTGGCGACGTGGTCGTCCGACAAATACAAAGCCTTGAAGTCCGCAGCCACCCGGGCGGGTGATTCGAAGTCCTGTCGCGATTCCAGCGGCGCGGAGAAGCTGTCGAAGGCCAGGCGAAGCGACTCGACGACAAGATCGTCCTTTGTCTTGAAGTGCCGATAAAAGCCGCCGTGCGTCAGACCGGCCGCATTCATGGCGTCGGCCACGCTGGTGGTGCGCACGCCGCGCTCGCGGAAAAGGCGTGCCGCGCCTTGCACGATCCGTTCATGGCTGACATCCATCTCCTGTTGCGTGACGCGCATGACCAGCACCTCCAGTTGGCAACTTGACAACTTAGATTATAGGTATCATCATAAAGATGTCAGTCCTCATCTAAAAGCAGTCGGCCACCTCTTCAGCGCTGACCCCACGCGAAGGAATTGCTCATGACACGTCCAACCATCCTCGTCACCGGGGCTACGGGCAAGACGGGAGGCGCCGTTGCGCGGCAGCTGCTTCATGAGGGGTGGCCCGTCCGGGCGCTCGTGCACCGTGACGACGCGCGTAGCGAGGCGCTGCGGCATTCGGGAGCCGAGGTCGTGGTCGCCGACATGTTCGACGCGGATCAGTTGGCCGCTGCCCTGCGGGGTGTTCAGCGCGTCTACTACGTGACGCTGTTCAGGCCCGGCCTGGCGCAGGCCGCGCGGGCGTTTGCCGATGCGGCCCGACACACCCGTCCGGAGACCATCGTCCAGTTGAGCCAGTGGCTGTCGCACCCGACCCATCCGTCGATCCAGACGCGCGAGACTTGGCAGGCTGACCAGGCGCTGGCGGCCGTGGGCGGAACGGACCACATCATCGTCAACCCGGGCATGTTTGCCGACAACTTTCTCCGGGTGATCGACTTCGCTTCGCTGCTGTACTTCTACCCGGTCCTCACAGGCGACAGCGCCAGCGCCCCGGTGGCCAACGAAGACATCGCCCGGGTCGTTGTGGCCCTGCTCAAGACACCGCAGGGTCACGCCGGCCGGCGCCTGAGGCCCACGGGTCCACGGCTGCTCACCAGTCGTGACATGGCGCGCGTGATCGCCAGGGTTGTCGGCCACGCCGTGCTGCCGGTCGATCTGCCGATGTGGATGTTCCGCAAGGCAGCGCGGATGTCGGGCGCAGACATCCACGAGGTCTACAACTACGGCTACTACATGCAGGAGCATCGGCGGGGCAGCTTTTCGCTGGCGGGTGGTGTCACCGACGTGGTGGAACGGTTGACCGGGGCACCAGCGGAAGACTTCGAGGTCACCGCGGCTCGCTACGCCGCCTTGCCCTTTGCGCGGCAGACCAGCATCAACCGACTCAAGGCGTTCGCCCGCTTCAACGTTCTGCCGTTGTATCCAGGCCATGACTTGGGCGCATACGAGCGGCGCCTTGGCTTCCTGGCGCCGGAAGGTGCATCGCTGTCCATCGACAGCGAACTGTGGCAGTCAGATCACATGGCCCAGATGGATGAACAGGGGATCGGCGGGACGCGGGCTTCAACGAAGCCCGGTGAACCTCGAACACGCAATGCGATCGCGGCGGTGCGGTCATGACATCCAGTCTCTTCATCGCAGGGGTCGTGTTGCTGGCTGTGGCCGTGATGGTGTCGGCGCGTCGGTATCTTGACGAGGGCCCGGTTCGTGTTGTGACGCTGGGCCTGCCGGTGTGGCTGCTCTACGTCGGCCTGCTAAGTTGGACAGGCGTCGTCGCCAATCCGACCTTGCGCCCGCCGGGCGTCCTGTTCGTGCTGCTGCCGGTGTTCCTGTTCATTGGCCTGTTTGCCATCCGTTCGGCAGCCGGACTGAAGGTGGCCGGCAGCTTGCCAATCGGTCTCTTGATCGGTGCGCAGGCCTTTCGCGTGCCGGTCGAGGTCGGTCTGCACCGGCTGTGGAACGAGGGGTTGATACCGCAGCTGATGACCTACGAAGGCGGCAACGTCGACATCTTCATCGGCCTGACCGCACCGGTTGTGGCATGGATGGCTACGCGTGGCCGTGCGGGTCGTCGCATCGCCGTGGGCTGGAACGTCGTAGGACTGCTGGCTCTGGTCAACATCGTCGTTCGATCGGCGCTGACCGCGCCCGGGCCTTTCCAACTGCTTCAGTCGGAAGTTCCGAATCTGGCGATCGGGACGTTTCCGTACACGTTTCTGGCCGGGTTCCTTGCTCCCTTGGCCGTGCTGCTGCACGTGCTCAGCCTGCGCCGGCTCGCCATGGAGGTAGGCCGCCCCATCGGACAGTCGTTGGCCCATGAGCAGTGAGTGCCCAGGCGCCCGCGTGCTGGAGACGCGCTTCCCGCCGCCCTTGCTGATGATGGCAACGGGCCTTGCCATGTGGGGCGTGTCGCGCCTGTCGCCACTATTTGGTCTTCCCGCGCCGCTCGCCTGGCTCCTGCCCACCTTGATCGCCACGCTGTCCCTCGCCCTCGTCGCGGCTGGCGCAATTGCATTCAGGCGCTGGGCCACCACCATCGATCCCACGAGGCCTGCCGTCGCATCGCATCTGGTCACCGATGGCATTTACCGGTTCACGCGCAATCCGATGTACCTGGGGTTCGCAGGCTTGTTGCTGGCCTGGGGGCTCTACCTTCAGGCCTGGTGGTCTCTGCCTCTACTGCTGGTCTTCGTGTTGTACATCACCGTGTTCCAGATCGTTCCCGAAGAACGTGCACTCGAGGCGAAGTTCGGTATGGCATTCGAGGCCTACGCCGCGAAGGTACGTCGTTGGCTGTAGCGACCCCGATGTCGGTGGCTACTCATTCCTCCGCCGTCCTCGCTGAAGGTTGCCCTTCGTACCCAGAAGCACGAACGAGGATGGCCTTGAAGCTGCCCTTCAGTATCCGCCTGGCTTGACCGGGAACGAGCAGCCAGGAAGGTCTGCTCTTTGTTAGGGAAGGTCTGCATAACTCCGTGCTGACCCTTCTTGTCTGAGGTCGGCGCCGGCGCGACGATGGCGTGCATGAAGCAGCTTGGACTTGGCCTGAACCTCTCGACGAAGAAGACGCGCAAGCGCGAGTTTCTGGAAGAGATGGAACGCGTCGTGCCGTGGGGTGTGCTCGTGCAGATCGTCGAGCCGCACTATCCCAAGGCCAAGACCGGCCGGCCGCCCTTCGGCATCGAGACCATGCTGCGCATCCACTACCTGCAACAGTGGTTTGGCCTGTCGGACCCGGCGATGGAAGAGGCGCTGCACGACGTGCCGCTGTACCGCGAGTTCGCCAAGCTCGATGGCGCCACCGCACGCCTGCCCGACGAGACGACGATCCTTCGCTTTCGCCACCTGCTGGAGAAGCACGACCTGGCCGTGGACATGCTGCGCGTGGTCAACGACCTGCTGCAGCACCGTGGCCTGATGCTGCGCTCGGGCACGGCGGTGGACGCCACGCTGATCTCTGCGCCGAGCTCGACCAAGAACCTCGACGGCGAGCGCGACCCAGAGATGAAGCAGACGAAGAAGGGCAACAACTGGTATTTCGGCATGAAGGCCCACATCGGCGTGGACACGCACTCGGGCCTGGTGCACACCGTGGCCACCACGCCGGCCAACGTCAATGACCTGAACATGGCCGGCGCGCTGCTGCACGGCGACGAAGAGGCGGCCTTCGGCGACGCCGGTTACCAGGGTGTGCACAAGCGCCCCGAAGCCGCAGGCCCGACCTGGCACGTCGCGATGCGAGCGGGCAAGAGAAGGAAGCTCAACCCGTTCATCGAGCCCGACTTCGTGGCCGAGCGCGTGGAGAAGATGAAGGCCAGCATCCGGGCCAAGGTCGAACACCCGTTCCGCGTGCTCAAGCGGCAGTTCGGGTTCACGAAGGTGCGCTACCGGGGCCTGAAGAAGAACACGGCGCAGATCGTCACGCTGTTCGCGCTGTCCAACCTCTGGATGGCGCGACGGCAGTTGATGGGAGCGCCGGGATGAGTGCGCCCGGGACGCACGAAACGGGCGTCCGAGGCGCAAAGAGCGGACCGCTGAAGGCGCAGATCCGGCCAGCCGCGGGCCTCGACGGGCCTGCGAACGGCTCGAGCGCATCAGCTTCACTCAATGCGCGCTGCAGAACGCGTTCTGCAGACCTTCCTTAGCCGTCATAGCAGCTTCGGTACACAGGCTGACGACTCTTGATGACGCCCTCCCTCATGGGAACCTGAATCCACGGGCCAATGCCGCGCCCGTCCTCATTCAGGAGCCCCCAATGAAACTCTCCAAGCAAGAGCTGGAAGCCGTGATCGCGGCTTCACCGCGCAGCTTCGTTCCCTTCAATAAGCTCGTGCTGTCGCCGACCTGCCAGGCGCGGCCCGAGAACCCGGCGGCGCCGCTGCCGCTGACCGAACTGGCCGCGTCCATCGAGGCTGCGGGCCTGCTGCACAACCTGGTCGTCGTGCGCGGCGCGCGTGGGGTGCACGAGGTCTGTGCGGGCGGCCGGCGCCTGCGCGCGATGGCTTTGCTGGTGGAGCAGGGCCGCTGGGCCGAGAACCAGCCGGTGCCGGTGCTCGTGGTGCCGGCCGAGCAGGCGCTGATGGCCAGCCTGATCGAGAACGTCGAGCGCGAGGCCTTGAATCCGGCCGACGAGTTTGCCGCCTTCGCCCGGCTCATCGACGGTGGCCGGTCGGTCGAGGACGTGGCGGCGGCCTTCGGCGTCACACCGCAGGTCGTGAAGCGCCGGCTCAAGCTGGCGGCGGTGTCGCCTGCGCTGCTGACGCTGTTCCGTGAAGGCGGGATCGGGCTGGACTGCCTGATGGTGCTCGCGTCAATCGACGACCCGGCGCGGCAGCAGCAGCTGTGGCAGCAGCTGCCCGAATGGAACCGCAGCGCGGATCAACTGCGCCGGCTGCTGACCCGGGGCGAGGTCGAGTCGGATCGCGACGGCGTGGCGAACTTCGTGACGGTGGCGGCCTACGAGGCTGCGGGCGGCCCGCTGCGGCGCGACCTGTTCAGCGACGACGGCAAGGCCTACCTGCAGGACGCCGCACTGCTGGAGCGGCTGGCGCTGGACAAGCTGCAACAGCCGGCCCGCGAGGTCGCCGCCGAAGGCTGGAAGTGGGTCGACGTGCGTGCCCGGTATGTCTACGAGGACTACGTGCGCCACGGCGAGGTGCGCCGCGCACGCCGCGTACCGAACGACGACGAGGCGGCGCGCCACGCGCAACTCGAAGCCGAACTGGAGACGCTGCACGCGCGCATGGAGGCGATGTCGGACGACGATGGCGACGAGAACGAGTACGCCGCGCTGGAGGCCGACGACGAACGGCTGCAGGCCGAACTGAGCGCCATCGACGAAGCGCTGGCGGTGTTTCCGGCGGACCTGATGGCGCAGGCGGGCTGCGTGGTGTTCGTGGGAGCGCGGGGGACGGTCGAGGTCAAGCGCGGGCTGGTCCGGCCGGAGGATCGTGATGCGGTCGTGCAGGCCGCGAGGCAGGCCACGAGCGGCGAGCCGACTACCGGCACGGCCCTTGTGAGCCTGCCCAAGGGCGGCGCCCGCGCGGTGCATTCCGAGAAGCTGATGCGCAGCCTGACCGCGCACCGCGTCGCGGCGATCCAGGCCGAACTGCTGTTGCGGCCGGACGTGGCCCTGGCCGCGCTGACAGCTCATCTGGCCGCGAAGCTGCTCAAGGACGGCTTCCACCGCTACCGCGGCGGCGACGATGCGCTCACCGTCAGCGCGAGCGAGACGCACGAGGGCCTGCGGCGCGAGTCCGCGGACATGGCCGAGGCCGAAGCCTGGAAGCTGATGGAGCAGACCCGCATCGAGTGGACCGCGCGACTGCCCGCCGACGGCGCGGCGTTGCTGCCCTGGCTGCTGGCGCAGGAACGCCCGACCGTGATCGGACTGCTGACCTTCCTCGTCGCCGCGAGCGTCACCGGGGTCGAAGGCACCGAGCGCGAACGCCAGAGCACGGACGCGCTGGCCCAGGCGCTGGCGCTCGACATGCGGCGCTGGTGGAAGGCCAGTGCCGCCTCGTACTTCAACCATGTGTCGAAGGCGACGACGCTCGCCGCGGTGACCGAGGCCGCGGGTGCCAACGCCGCCGCGCCGCTGGCCGGGCTGAAGAAG
>CAZTTC010000084.1:0-11903 GCA_964616015.1 uncultured Methylibium sp.
GTCGCGCAGCACGCGCGCGGTCTCGGGCCGCAGCGCCTGCAGCGCGCGGATCGCCTCGGTGGTCTGACGCTTGGCGCGCGCTTCCAGCCACTTGCCCAGCATCACCAGCGTGATGACCGCGGCGGAAGCCTCGAAGTAAAGATGCGGCGCGCCTTCGTGCCCGGCATGCGCGAACAGCAGCCACACGCTCAGGCCGTAGGCGGCGCTGGTGCCCAGTGCCACCAGCAGGTCCATGTTGCCGCTGCCGGCGCGCAGCGCGGCCCAGCCGTGGCGGTAGAAGCGCGCTCCGGCCCAGAACTGCACCGGGGTCGCCAGCAGCCACTGCCACCAGCCGGGCAGCATCCCGTGCTGACCCCACAGCAGCGCGATCATGGGCAGGGCCAGCGGCAGGGTCAGCAGGGCCGCCACGGCCACGGGCCAGCCCAGCGAGGCCTCGGACGGCGCGCGCACGGCGAGCGGTGCATCGGCCGCCTGCAGGTGGGCGGCGTAGCCGGCCGCCTCGACCGCTGCCTCGAGATCGCTCGGCAGCGTGCCGGGCGCGGCCTCGACGCGGGCGGTCTCGGTGGCCAGGTTGACCGTCGCATCGGCGACGCCGGGGACCTTCTTCAGGGCTTTCTCGACGCGCAGCACGCAGGACGCGCAGGTCATGCCCTCGATGGCCAGGGTCAGCGGGGGCGCGGCAAGGGTGTTCATGGCGGGCAGTCTCGACCTTGCCATGATGGCAAAGTCAACGCGGTCAACCATTGACCCTGATCAAGACGGGGTGCGCTGGACCTTGCCACGATGGCAAGGCGGATGCTCGCTGCATCCATCCACTTGCGGGAGACCCCGATGCTCGAGTTCGAGATCCAGGCCATGAGCTGCGGCCACTGCGTCCAGACGATCACCCAGACCATCACCGCCCTCGACCCGGCGGCGAAGGTGCAGGCCGAGTTGCCGACGCACCGTGTGCGCGTCGAGACCACCTTGCCGCGCGCCCAGGTCGAGCGGGCGCTGCGCGAGGCGGACTATCCGCCGACGCCGGTGTTGTGAATCCTTGGGGGGAGCGGAGCCGCTGCGAGGGGTGGCGCGCCCGGCTGGGATCGAACCAGCAACCCCTGCCTTCGGAGGGCAGTACTCTATCCATTGAGCTACGGACGCAGCGGCACGATTCTATCAGCGGGGGCCCTTGTGCAGCCCCATGTGCAGCCGTTTGCGAGTGGGTCGCACGGGGTCGGCTCTTATAATCGCGCGCCCTTGACGGCGGCCGCTCCATGCAGCGACCGCTCCCCGCACCGATAGCCCGAGGACCCCATGAGCGACGCAGCGCACCACGACGACGACCACGAGCCCAACCACGAGGGGCCGATCCGTACACCCAAGCAGCTGATCGTCGCGGTGGTCCTGGCGTTCGTGGTGCCCATCACGGTGATCGTGCTGCTGGCCGGCTACGTGTCCTCGAGCACCAAGCCCTCGGCGGGCAGCGACGGCCTCGGCCCGCAGGCCACGGCGGCGCGCATCGCGCCGGTCGGCCAGGTGACGGTGAAGGACGCTTCGGACACCAGCGCGCTCAAGAGCGGTACGGAGGTCTACACCGCCGTCTGCGCCGCGTGTCATGCCGCGGGTGTGGCCAATGCGCCCAAGCTCGGCGACGCCGCGGCCTGGGGTCCGCGCATCGCGACCGGCTACGAGACGCTGCTGACGTCGGCGCTGAAGGGCAAGGGCGCGATGGGCGCGCAAGGCGGCGGCGACTTCAGCGACGTGGAGATCGGCCGGGCGGTCGTTCACATGGCCAATGCCGGCGGCGCGAAGTTCGAGGAACCCAAGCTCGCGGCGACGCCGGCCAGCGCACCGCAGTAAGCGGCACGCGCCGCCGACACGAGCCGGTCCGCGCGACCGGCTTTTTCTTGCGCCGTCGCGCCGCGGCCTGCGCTCAGCCCAGGTCGCGCTGCGGGCTGAGCCGGTAGCCGAAGCGGCGCGGCAGCTCGGCGAAGGCAATCTCCGCGGGTTGCCACAGCCCGGCCGTCACGGCGTCGGCCGCGGTGTCCATGTCCAGCGATCGCAGCAGGCCGAAGCCGGCCGCGGTGTCGAGGAAGAGCCGGCCGTGCTCGTCGACCCAGGCGCTGCGGACCGCGCCGACCTCGCTGTCGACGTGGGTGCGCACCACGTAGCCGTCGGCGCCGCGCTGCACGCCCAGCACCAGCGGCGCCGCCTCGAGCTCGACGTAGACGCGCTGCGGTCCGTTCTGGAAGAACCAGGCACCGTCCGCGTCGGCTTCGTAGTTGCGGGCGATGAACTCGCACAGCTTGCGGTGCAGCAGCCGGCTGCCCTTGACCTGCGGAAAGGGACCGGCGGCCTGCACGCGGTCGTCGCGCATGTACCAGTCGCCGCGCGCATCGAGGCCGAGCCAGCCGTGGCAGGCCGGCACCTGCGGCCACTTCTTCAGCGCGGCACGGACGATGTCCTCCATGCCGGGATTGTGAGCGGGCGAGCTGTCGAGCGTCAGACGCCCGCGGCCACGCGCATCCAGGCCATCACGGCCTGCGGCAGGCCCAGCACCTCGCCGGGGAAGCCCCCGCCCGGGAAACCGACATGCCCGCCGTGCGCCGGCTGCCACAGCGTGACGTGGCGGCCGACTTGCCCGCGGGACGGCAGGCAGGCGGCCGGCACGAAGGGGTCGTTGCGCGCATTGAGCACCAGCGCGGGGATGCGGATGCGCGCGAGCTGCGGCTTGGCCGAGCCGCGCGCCCAGTAGTCGTCGGTACCCGCAAAGCCGTGCAGCGGCGCGGTGAAGACGTCGTCGAACTCGTAGAGATCGCGAGCAGCGACGAGTCGCGCGCGGTCGAAGAGCCCCGGGTGCTGTCGCAGCTTGGCCAGCGCCTTGGGCTTCATCGAGCGCAGGAACATGCGGTTGTAGACCTGCCGGTTGAAGCCGCGGCAGATGGCCTCGCCGCCGGCCGCCAGGTCGATGGGCGAGGAGATGGCGCACACCGCGCGCGCCGTCGTCGCGGCACCGGTCTCGGCCTCCTCGGCCCAGCGCAGCAGCGCATTGCCGCCCAGCGAGACGCCGACGGCCAGCAGCGGCGCGCCGTGCTGCGTGCGCAGTCGCTCGAGGATCCAGCCGATCTCTTCGTGGTCGCCCGAGTGGTAGGCGCGCGGGGCGAGGTTGAGCTCGCCCGAGCAGCCCCGGAAGTGCGGCAACGCCAGCCGCCAGCCCTGCGCACGCGCCCAGTCGGCGAAGGCCTGCGCGTAGTGGCTGGCCGACGAGCCCTCGAGGCCATGGAACAGCACCAGCAGCGGCGCGGGCGGCGGCGCATCGAGGAAGTCGACGTCGATGAAGTCGCTGTCCGGCGTCGTCCAGCGCTCGCGCCGGAACACCAGCGGCGGCCCCGTGCGGCAACGCGAAAACAGCGCCGGCCAGATGGTCTGCGCGTTGCCGCCGGGCAGCCACCAGGGCGCGGCCCACTGGACGGCGCTCGGGATCACGGGCTCGAGGACGGCCGACATCGGCGCCGCGTTCAGTGCAGGGTCGAGGGCGCTTCGGAGATCTCCTGCAGCTCGCGCGCCATGCCGGGGCTCGCGTGGTGCAGCACCATGCGCCAGCCCTGCGGCGTCAGGATGTAGACGTTGGTGACGATGGCGTAGGCCTTCTGCGGTCCTTCGTCACCCATCAGCTGCACCTGCTCCAGCACGTGATGGATGGCACTGGCGTGCGTGTGCAGGCGGCGGACCTTCTCGGGCTGCACGTCGATCGCGCCGTTGGCGAAGATGGTGTCGAAGGCGGCGCGGATGGCGCCGGCCCCGACCATGCGCGGCCCGCCGGGGTGCACGCAGGCGATGTCTTCGTCGTCGGACCAGACCGCCATCAGCTTGTCGATGTCGGCCTGCTGCAGGGCCTCGTAGAACTGCGCCTCGATGTCGTCGGGCGAGGAGGGCGGGGCCTTGGGCTTGGGCGACATGCGAATGAGGGGGCGGTCTTCGACAGCTGGCGGATTGTAAGGAGCATGCCCGCGACACGACGCAGGATCGCAGGGGCGCATCGCTCACGCCCGCCGCACCTCACTAGAATCCCCCACCCATGGCCACCTCGCCTCAGGACTGGACCGAACGCAGCCGCGAACTCGCCACCGTGCTGTCGCGCGTGGCGCTGGGCGACCGTGCGGCGTTTGCCACGCTCTACCAGCGCACCAGCTCGCATCTGCTGGGCGTCGTGCTGCGTATCCAGAAGGACCGGGCCCAGGCCGAGGACGTGCTGCAAGAGGTGTACGTGAACGTCTGGCGCGCGGCGCAGGGCTTCGATGCCACGCTGAGTCAGCCCCTGACATGGCTGACCAGCATTGCCCGCAACCGGGCGATCGACAGCCTGCGCCGTCGTCAGAGCGAGCCGCAGACCGTCAGCACCTCGGTGGGCCTGGGCGACGACGACGAACACGACATGCTGCAGGACTTTGCTTCCCCCGATGCCAGCCCGCTCGACTTGCTCGGGCAGGCCGCCGATGCGCGCGCCCTGCAAGGCTGCATGAAGGCGCTGAGCGGCGAGCAGCAGCAGAGCCTCGCGCTGGCTTTCTACCAGGGCCTGTCGCACGCCGAGGTGGCCGACCACCTCAAGCAGCCGCTCGGCACGGTCAAGAGCTGGGTGCGCCGTGCGCTGATCTCGCTGAAGGGCTGCCTTGAGCGCGCCCATGGCGCCGCGGCCTGAACGATGGACTACAGCCGCCCTTCCCTCGTCGACCGGCTGGCCGCCGAGCACGTGCTGGGCACGCTGCGCGGTCCGGCGCGGCGCCGCCTCGAGTCGCTGCTGCCGGCCCACCCGGCCTTGCGGCGGGCCGTGGCGGCCTGGCAGGCCCGACTGATCCCCCTGAGTGCGGCGGTGACGCCGGTGCAGCCGTCGGCGACGGTCTGGTCGCGCGTCGAGCAGCGCCTGTTCGCCAGCGCAGCCTCACCGCTGCGCTGGTGGCACAAGCTGGGACTGTGGCAGGGCGTGTCGGCCTTCGCCACGGTGGCGGCGCTGGCCTTCGGCCTGGTGCTGTCGCAGCCGCAACCGGCGCAGCCGCCGATCGTGATCGTGATCGCGCCCAACCCCGACGCCGCCGGCGTGCTGCAGGCCGGCTTCGCGGCCGGCCTCACGCGCGACGGCCGGGCGCTGGTGCTGCAGCCGATCCAGCAGGTCGCGCCCGGCGCGGGACGCGCTTTCGAGCTGTGGGCCGTGCCGCCGCAAGGGGCGCCGCGCTCGCTCGGCCTGGTCTCGGGTCAGCAGGCCACCACGGTGCAGCGTGCGCTGCTGCTGAAGGACACCGCGGCGTTCGCGGTGAGCCTCGAGCCCAGCGGCGGTTCGCCGACCGGCGCGCCCACCGGACCGATCCTGTCGGTCGGCAAGCTGCAGATCTGATTCAGCCGGGCCGCAGCGCGACGGCCCGCTCGCTGGCATCGGCCTCGTCCAGCGCCTTCTCCACGCGCTGCGGCGTGATGTCGGTCAGGCACTTGAGGTGCCCGTAGCGGCAGTCGCGCTCGAAGCAGGGCTGGCAATCCAGCTGCGCCTCGCCGCGCATCGTCTTGAGCCACAGCACGCGCGCGTGCGGATTGAGGGGCGGCGTGTGCTGCGGGCTGGTGGAGCCGAACACGGCCGCCTGCGGCTTGCCGAAGGCCGCTGCCACGTGCATCAGGCCGGAGTCGTTGCTGACCACGCCGCGCGCCGCGGCGATCAGCGCCATCGCGTCGTCGAGCGAGGTCTGCCCCGCCAGCACGCGACAGGCGCCGGGCGCCAGGGCAGCGATCTCCTCGCAGATCGGCGCTTCCTTGGCCGATCCGAGCAGCAGGACCGGCAGCTGGTGGTGTCCCTGGAGCTGCCGCGCCAGCGCGGCGTAATGCGCCGCCGGCCAACGCTTGGCCGCTCCGTACTCGGCGCCGGCGGCGAACACCCAGTAACGGCCGGGCTCCAGATCCAGCCGGCCGAGCGCCGCGGTGATGGCCGATGCGGCCAGCCGCAGTCGGGGCCTCGCGCCGGCCGGCAACCCGCCCGCCAGTGCGCCGTAGAAGTCGACCATCGACGGTTTGCCGACCGGGTTGGCGGTGCGTTCGTTCAGCAGCACGAAACGGCCTTCGCCCTGGTAGCCCACCCGCCGCGGGATGCGCGCCAGCCACGGCACCAGCGCCGACTTCAGCGAGTTCGGCAGCACGTAGGCCGCGTCAAAGCGGCCCTTCAGCGTGCGGGCGAGCGCGCGTCGCGCGGCCCAGTCGAACTTGCCGTGCGCGAAGGGCACGTCGATCACATCGCCGACCTGCGGCATCGCGCGCAACACCGGCGCCACCCAGGGCAGCGCGGCGACCGTCAGCCGCTCGCCGCGCGCGGCCAGCGCCGCCAGCAGGGGCTCGGCCATCACGGCGTCCCCGATCCATTGCGGCGCGATGACGAGCGAGCGGGTCATGGCAGTGACGCATCCGGGCCGGGCGTCAGTGCAGGCGCGTCAGTGCGCGTGCAGCGTCTCGCCGGCCCCGAGGCGATAGACCGTGCCGCAGTACGGGCACTTGCCCTCGCCGTCGGCGACGGCGATGAAGACGCGCGGGTGGTTGCTCCACAGCGGCATCTTCGGGTTCGGGCAGAACACCACCCCCGGCCCCTGCAGGTCCGCGGCAGCCACCTCGACGACAGCCTTGGGTTCGTTCATGGTGTTCAGACCGCGGTCAACCATTCGGCGTACTTGGGGTTGCGGCCGTTCACGATGTCGAAGAAGGCCGCCTGGATCTTCTCGGTGATCGGGCCCCGTGTGCCCAGGTAGGCGCCGGCGCCCAGCTCGATGCGGTCCAGCTCGCGGATCGGCGTCACCTCCGCGGCCGTGCCGGTGAAGAAGGCCTCGTCGCAGATGTAGACCTCGTCGCGCGTGATGCGCTTCTCGACCAACTTCAGTCCCAGGTCCTGGCAGATCGCGAACACCGTGTTGCGCGTGATGCCGTTGAGCGCGCCGGCGGACAGATCCGGCGTGTAGACCACACCGTTCTTGATGACGAAGAGGTTCTCGCCGGCGCCTTCGGACACGAAACCCGAGGCATCGAGCAGCAGCGCCTCGTCGTAGCCGTCGTCGGTGGCCTCCATGTTGGCGAGGATGGAGTTGGTGTAGTTGCTGACCGCCTTGGCCTGCGTCATCGTGATGTTGACGTGGTGGCGGGTGTAGCTGCTGGTCTTGACGCGGATGCCGCGCTTGAGACCCTCCTCGCCGAGATAGGCGCCCCAGGCCCAGGCCGCGACCATCAGGTGGATGGTGTTGCCCTTGGGGCTGACACCGAGCTTCTGGTCGCCGATCCAGGTCAGCGGACGCAGATAGCAGCTCTCGAGCTTGTTGGCCTTCACGACGGCCCGTTGCGCGTCCATCACCTGCTCGAGCGAGTAGGGGATCTTCATGCGCAGGATCTTGGCGCTGTTGAACAGGCGTTCGGTGTGCTCGCGCAAACGGAAGATCGCTGTGCCCTTGACCGTGTTGTAAGCGCGCACTCCCTCGAAGGCGCCACAGCCGTAGTGCAGGGTGTGACTCAGCACGTGGATCTTGGCGTCGCGCCAGTCGACGAGCTCACCGTCCATCCAGATCTTGCCGTCGCGGTCGGACATCGACATGGGAATTCCTCGGTTCGAATGAGCGCAAATTCTACGAGTCCGCGGACTGTGGCCTGCCGGTCACAACGCAGCGGTCGCCGACCCCCGGATCGCGGGGGTTGGCCCCCTATGGGGGATTGCTGCAGCGCACTGCGGCGCATAAGTTCACGGCCTCCGCAGTCGCACCCAAGCTGCTGGAACCCAGTCCGACCGGACGCTCTCACTTGCCCATGAAGCCGCTGCCCAAGATCCTGCTGAGCCTGCTGTCGAACCTGCTGTTCGTCGGCCTCGTTCAGGCGCAAGCCGATGGCGTGCACACGGTCCCGTCCTGGATGGGCGTCGACAGCTTCGCCGGCACCGCAGACCTCCGTGCCGTGGTGCCAGCTGTTGTCGCGCGCTCGTCCTTCGCGGCCACGCCCGTGGCTTCGACCGATGCGATGGGTTCCTTCCGCATGCTCAGTCGCCAGGGTGCCGTGGCCCTCGCGAACGAAGCGCAGGCCGAAGGCGTCGCCTTCGAAGTCAGCGCTTCGCCCGTGCCGGACCTGCACCCCTATGCGCTGATCCTCGCCGGCCTGGGCGTCGTCGGCTTCATGGCGCGGCGCCGGCGCAGCCCGTAGCGGATCGCGCCGGCCGTTCGGCTCAAGCCACCTGCGAAGGACCCTCACCGGGTCCTTCGTTCGTTTCGGGCCGCTGGAGGCCGCAGGAGCGCAGGCGCCCGCCGCCGAAGCGCACGACGACCGCACTGCCGCCGGCGTCGGTCCAACGGTAGCGCTCCTCGTCGTCGTCCCCGCCGATCGGCTCGCCGAGGCTGCCCGCAAGCGGCAGCACGTCGACCATCGTCATGCCGGGCCGCAGCCGGGCGGCCAGCATCACGGCGCTCGGCACGCTGCCCTTGGGCGCGGTCGCGGCACGCCGCATGGCCCGCATCGCGCGACTGAAGTCGAGCAGCAGCCAGAACACGATCACGGTCCCGGCCAGCGCGACACCCGGCCATCCGTATGACACGTGGCCGGCGCCGATCGCGGCCGCCGCCAGCACCCAGGCGATCCAGCCCCGGCTCATGCCCGCATGGCCAGCGCTTGGCGCTCGGTTCGCCCGACGCGGCCGGTGCGCAGCGCATCGGCCCAGTCACCCCGCCCGTTGCGCTGCGCCTGCCGGGCCGCGTGCTCCCAGTCGTAGGCCGTCGCCATCAGCGCTACGTCCCAGTCGGCGCCGGGCTGTCGACGCTCGATCAGCGCCCAGCGCGCATGCGGACTGCCCACCTCGACCCAGTGCACCGTCGGCTGATCGTCGTCGTAGGCCTGCAAGCCGACACTGCCCGGATTGACGACCCGCATCGCGCCCGCGAGCCACAGCGCGCGCGGCACATGGCTGTGACCGCACAGGAGCAGGCTGCTCTCGACGCCGGCGCAGCGCGCCGCGACCTCGTCGGCGCTCGCTGCTCGCACGCCGCGCGAGCCGTCGATGCCGAAGCCCGGCGTCACCGTCTCCAGCAGGTAGTGCAGGTCGCTCGCCGGCGTGCCGTGGCAGCAGGCCACGTCGTCGGCCAGCCGCCGCGTGGCGGGCAGGCTGCGCAGCCAGGCGCGCTCGGCCTCGCCCAGCGCAGCCGCGGCGTAGGCGTCGCTGGCCGACTGGCGCTCGCGCGGGATCGTCAACAGCTGGCGCTCGTGGTTGCCGGCGATCGTCGGCAGGTCCAGCGCCATCAGGCGCTGCGCGGTCTCGCGCGGCCAGAGCGGACCGCTGACGATGTCGCCGAGGTTGACGACGAGATCGACGCCGAGGCGGGCGATCTGGGCCAACACCGCCTCGAGCGCCGGCAGGTTGCCGTGGATGTCCG
This sequence comes from uncultured Methylibium sp., assembly GCA_964616015.1. Lineage (GTDB taxonomy): Bacteria > Pseudomonadota > Gammaproteobacteria > Burkholderiales > Burkholderiaceae_C > Methylibium. The sequence goes on from CAZTTC010000084.1 coordinate 9,402, forward strand.
ACACGGCTGCGATGCGCATCACAGTCCCCGCAGCAGTTCGACCGCCTGCTCGACGCGCTCGACCGCGTGGATCGTCAGTCCCTCGATCGCTTTCTTGGGCGCGTTGGCCCTGGGCACGACGGCCACGCTGAAGCCGAGCTTGGCCGCCTCCTTCAGCCGCTCCTGGCCGCGCGGTGCCGGCCGCACTTCGCCGGCCAGCCCGACCTCGCCGAAGGCGATGAAGCCGCGCGGCAGCGCACGCCCGCGCAGCGAACTCTGGATCGCCAGCATCACCGCCAGGTCAGCCGCCGGCTCGCTGATGTGCACGCCCCCGACCGCGTTGACGAACACGTCCTGGTCCATGCACGCGATGCCGGCGTGCCGGTGCAGCACCGCCAGCAGCATCGCCAGGCGGTCGCGCTCCAGTCCGACCGACAGCCGCCGCGGGCTTGGGCCGCCGCTGTCCACCAGCGCCTGCAACTCGACGAGCAGGGGCCGCGTGCCTTCGAGCGTCACCATCACGCAGGACCCCGGCACCGGCTCGGCATGCGTCGACAGGAAGATCGCGCTGGGGTTGGCGACGCCCTTGAGGCCGCGCTCGGTCATCGCGAACACGCCGATCTCGTTGACCGCGCCGTAGCGGTTCTTGATCGCGCGCACGAGCCGGAAACTCGAATGCGTGTCGCCCTCGAAGTACAGCACCGTGTCGACGATGTGTTCGAGCACGCGCGGCCCGGCGATCGCGCCTTCCTTGGTCACGTGACCGACCAGCACGATGGTCGTGCCGCTGGCCTTGGCGGTGCGTGTCAGCTGGGCCGCGCACTCGCGCACCTGCGCCACCGAGCCCGGCGCCGAGGTCAGCTGGTCGGAGTACAGCGTCTGGATCGAGTCGATGACGCAAAAGGCCGGTCGCTCGACCTCCAGCGTGGCCTGGATGCGCTCGAGCTGGATCTCCGCCAGCACCCGCACCCGCGCGCCGTCGAGACCGAGCCGGCGCGCACGCAAGGCGACCTGCGCGGCGCTCTCCTCGCCGGTCACGTACAGCACCGGCACGGCCGCCGACAGCGACTCGGCGGCCTGCAGCAGCAGCGTGCTCTTGCCGATGCCCGGATCGCCGCCGATCAGCACCACGCCGCCGGCGACGATGCCCCCCCCCAGCACGCGGTCGAGCTCCTCCAGCCCGGTCGGCGTGCGGGCCACGTCGGCGGCATCGATCTCCGACAGCGTGGTCACCGGCTGCGTCCGGGCCAGCGACTGGAAGCGGTGTCGCGTCGCCGACGCCGCCTCGGCGACACCCTCCTCCAGCGTGTTCCAGGCGCCGCAGGCCGGGCACTTGCCCAGCCACTTGGGGCTGGTCCCGCCGCATTCGCTGCAGGTGTAGGCGCTGCGCGGCTTGCTCATGGCTGGCGCCACAACTCGATGGCATGCGGAAACGAGCGGGCCTGCGGCACGCCCAGGTCGAGCGTGGCGCCGAGAGCGACCGCACACACAAGCGCCGCGAGCGCGCCGCGCCAGGTGCGCGACCAGGCCGCCGACAGCCAGCCCTCGCTCAACCCCTTGTAGGCCACCGAGCCGGCCACCGAGGCCAGGACGACCTCCCCTGTGACCGACAGCAATACCTCCACGCCGAACAGCATGAAGACGCCCGCCCCGAGCAGGCCGCCGATCAACATCACCACGCCCACGACCACCGCCAAAGGAAGGATGACGACGATGCCTTCATCGGCGCCACCGAGCAGCTCGCCCGCGCCCTCGATCATCGATCCTGCACTGTCGCCGCCGACTGGTGCATCAAACTGGCCGGTCGCACCGCCACCGCCGAAGTCACCGCCACCCCCCGGTGAGCAGGTCGGTGCCTCGACGGCGCCGACCTTGTGCGGTGCGCTGCCAGGGCCCCCGCCGACATCCGGCAGCGGCAGATCCCCGCTGCCGTCCAGCGGGGACTCGCGCCGCGCGAGCGATGCGGCCCAGGCCCGCAATAGCAGCAGATAGACGACGTAGCCAACCGCCACCGCGACGCCGTAGCGCAAGGCCAGCGTGTCCACTCCAGCCATCAGCAGCCCGTGCGAGACAGCCCACAGGCAGGCCAGAGTCAGCACCGCGATGATCGCCACATGCAGCCGCAACGCATGGCGCAGGCGCAACTCCTGCTGGGTGCGGCGGGACAGCGCGTGCAGCGCCGACCAGCGCCTGCTCGGGGAGAGTGCGGATGCGGCGGCGGCGGTCGGTCGACCTCGGGTCGTGACGGGCATAGCGGAACTGTAGCCGTCGTCCCGCGGACAGCTGCGCCTCAGTCGAGTGGTCGCGACCGCTGCTGCTTGAGGCGGGATCGTTGCTGCTTGGCCTCGGCACGGCGACGCTGCGACGCTAGCGTCGGGCGCGTCGCCAGCCGCGACTTCGGCGGCTTGGCGACGCTCGCCACCAGTTCCAGCAGCCGCTGCAGCGCGTCCTCGCGATTGCGCGCCTGCGTGCGCTGCTCCTGCGCCTTGATGACGATCACGCCCTCGTCGGTGAGGCGCTGGT
>CAZTTC010000085.1:0-11789 GCA_964616015.1 uncultured Methylibium sp.
GAACTGCAAGCCGATCCTCGGCGAGAAGATCCGCTACTACCGCGACAAGGCCTTCACCTCGCGCCTGCTGAAAGCGCCGGCCGTGCCGCGCATGGACATGGACCTCCACCTGGCGCGTGTCCAGCAACGTTGGCGCTATGCCGACGCCGAACTGCCTGCCGGGCAGACCTTGAGCCTGGAGGCGCTGGCCCACGACCACACGCTGCTGCCAGACTCGTTCGAGGGTCCGCCGGACAAGGTCGCCGACGAGTTGCTGACCTTCTTCGACAAGGGCGCGCCGGGTATCCCAGGCATCGGTGGATCGATCGAGCCCGTTGCCGACGAGGACGGCGTCCTGCTCGCCGATAGCGACGCGACGGCGATGACGCTGGACGTGGCCGCACTCGACGCCGACATCGACGCGCCGCCAGGCGGTGAACCCAGCGCGCCAGAGGCCCAGATCATTCCTTGAGAACACGGGAGAACTGCTGTGCGCAACGCCACCCCATTCGTGCCCTGGCTGCTCGTCCTTGCTTCCTGCAGCTCGCCCCCGAAACCACCGACAGTGGACGAGTCGCAGAAGCGGCCTGTCAACTCCCAGATGGCCGTCGAGCTGCAGGTCTGCAAAAACGACTTGCAGAACACGCGCATCCTGGCCACAGAGTCGAGCCGAATTGCGGAAACCACCGCTGCCACGCTGTCGAACCTGGCGGCCCGCCAGCAACTTCTAGCCGCAATGCAGGCACCGACCAGCCAGCAGATCAGGGCCAACAGCATCTTCACCGTGCGGTTCGAGTTCGGCAGCACACGCGTCGCCATCCCACCGGACATCACGGCTGCCCTGGTGGAGGACGCCAAGGCGTCGCCCCTGATCCTTCTGCGCGGGCGCACTGACGGCACCACCGACGCGCCGGCCGAGAGCCGGATTGCGCGGGAACGGGCGGCTGCGGTGCGTGACTACCTGGTGGCGGCCGGCGTGGATCCAGCGCGCATTCGCGCCACCTACCAGCCGGCCGGTGACCACGTAGCCGACAACGCCAGTGCGGGCGGGCGCGGCCTGAACCGCCGTGTCGAAATCGAGCTGTACCGCGCGCTGCCCGTCGCACTGAGCGCCACCGCCGTCGCCCAGCCCTGAGCTTCCACACCACCCATCATCCCGAGGTCGCCATGGATGCAGACAACTCCCCCGTCCGACGTTCAGCACCAGCCCAGGGCGGCACCGTCGAACCCGCCAACCGCGCCCCCGTGGCCATCGAACGGTTCCAGACACCCAACGACAGCACCGGCGAGCGCTACGAGATGCGCGATCCTTTCGCGGAGGTCACATACCGCGCAAACACCATCCCGGAGATGGTCGCCAAAGCCGATCAACTCGGCAGCACCCGCTTCGTCGCGGTGGCCGAGGACGGCAAGCGCACGCCGATCCAGAAGGTCAATGGCGAATGGCAACGCGGGCAGCAGCGCCCGGCTGCGCCCGAGCAGCCCCTGGGCCCGGTGCCGGCGCGCGACGAGGTGCCCGAGGCCACGAACGTGGTCCCGATGCCAGGGGCCGCCAGGACGCCCGCGCAGCCCGAGCAAGTCGACGCCAAGGCCATCGCGAAGATCGACGCCCAGGCCGAACGCGCCGCGCTCGTCGCACGCCTCGAAGCCGCGCTGATGGACCGCTACCTCATCAAGCGGGCTCCGGTGACGATGGGCGACGTGACCATCGGTCGCACCGAATACCGCTTCCGCGGCGACACCTCGCGGGTGGCGTTCACCGAGTCGACTTTCCGCCTGGCCACCGACACCAACAGCCCGTCGGTCGCCCGATCGATGGTCGACGTGGCCGAGGCGCGCAACTGGAAGGCGCTGCGTGTGGCGGGCAACGAGGATTTCAAACGCATGGTCTGGCTCGAAGCGTCGGTGCGCGGCGTGAAGACCCTGGGCTACGAGCCGAACCCCGGTGACCTGGAAGTGCTGAAGCGCGAACGCGAGGCGCGCCTGGTCAACCGCATCGAGCCGGCCAGGGACGCGAGCAGCAGCGCAGCGGCAGCGCCGGCCGAGAAGTCATCGGCCCGTGGTGGCGGTGGTCGCAAGGCCGTGCTGGCCGCCATCGAAGCGGTGCTGGTCGCCAAGAAGGTCCCCGAGAAGCAGCGCGCTGCGGTGATGGCCGCCGCGACCGAGAAGCTGGCCCAGCGCATCCGCGACGGCCAGGTGCCCAAGGTGAAGGTCTACGACAAGTCTGCGCCGTCGCAGCGCCCGGTTGTCGTCCCCACGCCCGAGATGCAGCGCACGCGCGACCGAGCTGCGCCTGCGCCCGCGCGGTGAGGCCACGCCGGTGGAAGAGTCGACCCATGGCATTACGGCGCCATCCGCGATCTACGAGATCGGCGGCCGGCGCTTCGAGATCGGATCGCGCGGGTTTGCGGATGCCATTGCTGAAGCCCATGCCTCGCACCAACGCCCTCGCTGCATGTGCCTGGTGAATGGCGTGGAGATGTACGTGGCCCGCCTCGCGGGTTCGGATCGGGGCTACATCGTCAAGCGCATGCCCGACACGGGCAGCCACCACGCACCCGACTGCCCGTCCTACGAACCGCCGGCCGAGTTCTCCGGCCTGGGGCAGGTGCTGGGCAGCGCGATCACCGAGGACCCGGCCACCGGTGAGACCACGCTGAGGCTGGACTTCCCGCTGGCAAGGATGCCGGGCCGGTCGAAGATGCCGCCGGCCGGCGCCGAGAGTGACAGCGTGTCCTCCTCCGGCACCAAGCTCTCGTTACGAGGGCTGCTGCACTACCTGTGGGACCAGGCCGAGCTGACGCGCTGGCATCCGGGATTCGCGGGCAAGCGGACCTGGGCCACGGTGAGAAAACACCTGCTCCAGGCCGCGGAGCACAAGCTCGCGCGCGGTGACTCGCTGCGCGCCCGGCTCTACGTGCCGGAGCCCTTCTGCATCGACGAGCGCGACGCGATCAACGCGCGGCGTCTGGCGCTGTGGCAGCACGCCGTGGCCGCGCCTGGGAAGGCACAGCACCTGATGTTGCTGATCGGCGAGGTCAAGGAGATCGTGCCGGCACGCTACGGCTTCAAGGCAATCGTCAAGCACATGCCCGACCAGGCATTCTCAGTCGACGAGCAGCTCTACCGGCGGCTCGGGCGTCGCTTCGAGCCCGAACTGGCGCTGTGGGGCGCCAGCGACGACATCCACATGGTGATGATCGCCACCTTCGGCGTGAGCAGTGCCGGCGTTCCGGCGATCAACGAGTTGTGCCTGATGCCGGTGACGCGGCAATGGCTGCCGGTCGAAGATGGCTTCGAGAAGCAGCTCCTGGACAGGCTCGTCGGTGAGAACCGCGCGTTCGTGAAGGGCTTGCACTTCAACCTCGGGCGGGACAACGGGATCGCCACCGCCGTGCTCACCGACTGCGAAGGGTCGGCACCGATGCTGTTCATCGTTCCCGCAGGCCTCGACGAAGCGACTCCGGGTCACGAGATTGGCGACCCAGGCCCGGCGGTCTGGATGTGGCGTCGAACCAGTGAGCCGTTGCCTCCCTTCCCGCTGGCTAGCACCCGATCGCTCAGGCTGACGGTGCCCGCGCATGCACAACGCTCGCCTCGGCCGGCCAATGCTGAACGTACATAGAATGCATTACTTGCAAATAAGTAGTGCACTTTGCTACCATGTTGGCATGTCTACCCGAAGCCATGACGACAAGGTGCTGCGCCTTGCCGCGAAGCAGCCCGCCGTGTCCGCGCGCGAGCTGTCGGCGCAGGGCATCCCTTCACGCACGGTCTCGCGCATGGCCGCGCGCGGCCAGGTCCGCCGCGTCGGCCGCGGGCTCTACACCGGCGCGGAGGGATCTCCGAGCGCGCATCAGTCGGTGATCGAGGTGACCAGACAGGCGCCCAAGGCAGTCGTGTGCCTGCTCTCTGCCCTTGAGGTCCACGGCATCGGTGCGCAGGCTCCCTTCGAGGTCTGGATCGCGCTGCCGGCCGGCACGCACGCACCGAAAGGCGCCCAGGTTGCCCTGCGTGTCACCCGCCTGTCTGGCGAGGCTTTCACCGAGGGCATCGAAACAGTCGTGCTCGACGGCGCACCGGTCCGCGTCTACAGCCTGGCCAAGACCATCACCGACTGCTTCAAGCTGCGCAGCAAGGTGGGCCTCGAAGTGGCGCTCGAAGCCCTGCGCGAGGCCTGGCAGCAGCGCAAGGTGACGATGGACGACCTGTGGCGCTACGCCAAGGTCAACCGGATGACCAATGTGATGCGTCCGTACCTGGAGGCAATGACGGGATGAGCGCGGACCGGTCGACCTCGGTACTCGCTCGCCTGCTGAACCGGTCTCGCAGCACGGGCGAGAACTACAACCTCCTGCTCTCGCGCTTTGCTATCGAGCGGCTGCTGTACCGGCTCTCTGTGTCCCCTCACGCCGGCAACTTCGTGCTGAAGGGCGCGCTGCTGTTTGCGCTGTGGTACGACACGCCGCACCGGCCGACGAAGGACGCCGACCTGCTGGGCTTCGGCGCAGATGATGCGGACACGCTGCGCAGCACATTCACCGCAGTCTGCGCGATCGACGCCGACGACGGCGTCCGATACGAGACTGCGGGCATGCGGATCGCGCCGATCCGCGAAGACAACGTCTACGGCGGACTGCGCCTGACCATTCCGGCGTTCATCGGCAGCGCGCGCCTGCCGGTGCAGGTGGACATCGGATTTGGGGACGCGATCACGCCGGCACCAGAGACCGTCACCTACCCCACGCTGCTCGACGATCTGGCGGCGCCATCGCTGCGGGCCTACCCCGTCTACACGGTGATCGCCGAGAAGCTGCACGCGATGGTCGTGCTGGGCATGAACAACAGCCGGATGAAGGACTTCTTCGACTTGGCAGTGATCGCCAGGACTTCGGAGCTGGACGGTGTCACGTTGGTGTCCGCCATCCGTGCGACGTTCGCGCGGCGGAACACATCGCTGCCGACATCCGTTCCATCGGCGCTGACGGCCGAGTTCTCATCAAACCCGATCAAGGCCCAGCAATGGCGGGCCTTCGTGACGAAAGCTGGCCTGCAGTCGACCAGCCTCGACGTGGTGGTTGAGACACTCGCCGAGTTCCTCGGTCCGGCACTTGCCGCGTGCAGCCTCAGCAGCGACTTCGAGCCAAGGTGGAACCCTGTTGCGCGCGAGTGGCGCGGCACCGTACCCGGACAAGAGTAGGTGTCTGTCGTCTCGACCCGATGCAAACTTCTGCTCGGGAAGTGTGGCACTCAGATGGTCTCTCGCGGCCGATCTACCAGTCGTTCCAGAGTTGGACGGCCGCCTCCACGAAGGCGTCGCAGTTCGCCTGAGGCCAGCATGTGTGAGAGCTGTCGCGCAGCAGGTAGTACTGCTCATTGGCGCAAACAAGGTCGACCTTCTTCGCCTCCTGCCGATACCAGTTCAGCGTGTTGACGACGCAGTCCTGGTAGCTCGAAGTGAGCTTCTCGTTCGGCACGTTGTACAGCAGGCCTTCAAGGTAGTACGAGGGCGCGACGCCGGCCTTGATCAAGCCATCGTCAACCATCCGGCTGCGCATGTTCTTGAACACGCGCGCCATCGGCTTTATCCACTTGGAAGAAGCCTGGTGCTTGGTTGTCAGGTTCGCCGAGTGTTGTTTGGGGTAGTTCGCAATTCGCTCCCCTGCTGCGTTGAAGAAGCAGATTCCCTCAACGTACTCTGAATCTGAGGACGATCGAAACTTGAAGTACCGCCGGAACTGCGTGGCCACGATCACGTCAGCCTTCCGGCGCGTACCGTTCGCGTCAATGGCGATGGCTTTGTCGCCGGCTTTGACCGCCGATCCGTACTGGGTGGTCAGGACGGACAGCACGTCGCGCTTGAAGTCGGTATGGGTATAGGTTGCGTCGCTGAACGACTGTTTGTAGGCGGCCTTCTCGGCCTCGGACAGCGATTCCAGATCGCTGTGAAAGCAGTCGTCGAGTCGGATCACGATGTCCACGTCGCTCTCGGCGTAGATGTTCGTGTCATTGCCGTACGAGCCTTGCAGGAACACCTTGAAGTTCTTGTCGGCGTAAGGCGTCGTGCTGGCCTCCAGGACGTTCTTGATCGAGTTGTACGTGTTGCTCGACTGCGTGATCGACCCCTGGTGCGACCACGTTTCGAGCTGCGATTCTGGTATGGGCATCTTCTCCCCCTGGCTACATCAAAAACTCGCGAAGCTGCTTCTCGCGTGAGGCGAACGACTCCCTGCCTCGCTGGAACAAGACGCCCAGCTTCTTGAGGTCGTGCTCCAACAGATCGGTAGCCATCTCTGGCGTGACGTAGGAGTCGCTGATCCGGATGGTCGGCACGTCGTGAAACAGAATCTGGCGCAGTTGGTCCATGGACTGCGTGTTGATCTCCAGGGTCTTCTGCAGCAGCTGGACGCTAACGAGGTACCTCTTCGCCAGCCACATCAACAGGCCCGGTTTCGGGTCGGGGTAGATGCCCACTCCGACACTGACCAGTCGGATGTCTTTGCGATCACGCTTGAGCGCCTGAACGGCATCAGCGATCGCGTACAGCGTTGGATTGTTGGCGCAGTAGCCGCCGTCGATGAGTTCGATGTCCTCGCCCAGCGAGGTCCGCACGGTCGTGCGCTCAAAGAACGGGTACGCCGAGCACGACGCCTTGACGGCGTGGGCGATGCTCACGCCGAAGCCGGGGACGAATGTGCCGATGCGGCCATGGGCCTGGGCGACGCTGCCCTTGAAAATCATCGGCCGCTCTGTAAGCCACTTGGCAGTGACCACGCCGATGCCGGTCTTAACGTCGGCGAACGTCGCGTCACCGAAGACCTCGATCGCCAACGTCTTCAAAGCTGCCGACCTAGTTGGGGCGGTCTTGTGCGACATCACGGCCGGCACGTGCTTGCGGTAAAGCTCCAGGATGGCGTCCACGCCGTGCCCGAGCGCGATGAGGGACGCGATGATGGCGCCTGTGCTCGTGCCAAACACCAGATCGAACTTCTGGTGCAACGGACACCCGATCATCGCCTCGACTTCCTTCAACACGCCCAAGGTGTAGAAGCCCTTCGCGCCGCCTCCGTCCAGCGTGAGCACGCGCAGCGGTGGCGCTTCGGCCCGTCCATCCGTTTTCTCGGTCATCTTGCTCGCCCTCCAGTCAACTGCGGAACACGTCTTCGGCCATGCCATCCAGCTTCTTCTTCAAGGCTGGCCATGCGGGCATGTGCCGGTCCAAGGTTCGATAGAACGCCGGACTGTGGTTGTGGTGCAGCAGATGGACGAGCTCATGCAGCACAACGTAGTCAATGCACTCACGGGGTGCCTTGACCAGCATCGGATTCAACGTGATGCGTCCGGCCGGGGAGCAGCTGCCCCACTGCACGGTCATGCTTCGCAGCCGCATCTCAGGCGCGCTGCGCACCCATCGCAAGGTCGCGGCAACGACCTCAAGGCGATGCGCAAGAACTTCCCTCGCCCGTTGCCGGTACCAGGCATCCAGGGCATCGCGGATCGGCTCCGGTGCCCGATGGGGTGCCGTCACCACAAGGTAGGCGCCGCGGAGCGCTGCATGCACCGGCACTGCCGGTTGCACGGCCACCTTCAGCCGGTAGCGCCGCCCCAGATACAGCAGCGCTTCGCCGCTGACGTAATCGCGCCCTTGCAGGCCGCCATGCCTTTCACGCGCGGCCTCGACGTGCCGACTGATCCAGAGCGACCGCTTGCGCACAGCCGCCAGCACACTTGCCGGCGTGGCGCCGCAGGGTGCATCCACCAGCACCCTTCCATCCGGCTCCACGTGGATCGCCACACGCGGCAAGCGCCGCTCAGGCTGGACGCGCACGCGGAAGCGGATGATCTCGTCGCCATAGCGAATGCGCTGCTCCCCGGCCAACCCGCGGGCTACCTCCGTCATGACCGGCTCAACCCGATGCGGGTGATCTGGATCACCTGCTCGACCACCTGGCGCGCGCTTTCCAGACCTAGCGCGCCGAACAGCATCGGCAACAGGCCCTTGCGGATCGCGGCCTCGATGTTCTGCGGGTTGAGCGAGTGCTCGGCCACCGCGTCGCGCACGACCCCGTCGATGGCAACCGCGTGATCAATCAACTTGGCTTGTGCTGCCTCGTCCATGGCGTCGCAGGCCTGATCGCCCAGCACCATCCGGATGGCGCCGAAGTAGGCCTTGGCGTGCGGGTTCTCATCCAACGCCGAAGGTACGCCCGGCGTCTTGCGCGCGTCGAGCTGATCCTGGAAGTCCTTGAACAGCGCGTACTGCTTCAACGGATGGTCGAACATGGCCTCCGCCTCGGCGATGGCCTGGCGGAGCAGCTCGCCGAACACCTTCTGTGCATACGGGTCTTCGGCCAGTTCCTGCTCGATCGTCTTGCGCAGCCGGGTGCGGATCAGGTCAGTTTCGTTGCGCGTCTTCTCTTCAGACCACTGCTCAGGGTCTTCGGCCCGGCCGAGCTGGTGCACCAGGTACACGCCGTCGGGCTCACGCACCTCCTTGCCGATCACCTGCTTGTCAACCAACCGGCGGATCTGCTCTTCGTAGCTGCTGTAGTCCACCGTCTCCATCGCGTCGCGGCGAGCGGTCTGGCGCAGCTCGGTGAAGAAGCGCAGGTCACCTTTGTAGCGGGCTATCAGCGCTTCGGAGAAGCTCTTGTCCTCGAAGAAGCTGCGGCTGGACAGCGCCGTCTGCAGGCACAGGCCGAATTCGGTCAAGGCCGCATAGAACTCGTCGCGCAGCTTCTGGCGCTCGTCGTACTCCTCGCCGTCAGCCGCCGTCACGAACTTCGGCGTCAGCACCTGGCGGAACTGTTCCCGGTCCAGCTTGTTCGCCACGCCCTTGAAGAACGACCATAGGCGATCATGCAGCGCCGGCAGGCGCTTGTACTCGGTGCCGAAGTTGCGATACAGGCCCTCGATGTCGGCCACGTCGAAGCCGCCCTGTGTGCGTGTCTCCAGGTCCTGGTAGGCGCGGATCGCCGTATCCAGCTCTTTCAGGATGCCGCGGTAGTCCACCAGAACGCCGTAGCGTTTGTCGTCGTGCAGGCGGTTCACCCGCGCCACCGCCTGGATCAGGTTGTGGCCCTTCAACGGCTTGTCGATGTAGAGCACGGTGTTGCGCGGTTCATCGAAGCCTGTGAGCAGCTTGTCCACCACGATCAGCAGGTCCGGCCCGTCGTCGGTGCCGAAATCGCCGACGACCTGCTTCTCGTAAGTCTCGGCGTCCAGGCCGCTCGCCAGCACGGTTTGCTTCCACCACTTCTGAACCTCGGGCAGGGTGTCCTCGTCGACCTCGGCGTTGCCTTCCCGCGTGTCGGGCGGCGAGATCACGATGGCGCTGGTGACCAGGCCCGTGTCGTCCAGCGCCTTCTTGTAGCGGATGGCGTCGAGCTTGCTATCGGTCGCCACCTGGCCCTTAAGGCCCAGGCCGAGAGCCTTGATGTTCTCGCTGAAGTGGGTGGCAATGTCCCAGGCAATCAGCTCGATTCGGCCCGCGGCGCCGTAGATCGCGCCCTTCTTGGCGAACTTCTTCTTCAAGTCAGCGCGCTGGGCGTCGCTCAGGCCTGCGGTGATCTTGTCGAACCAGCGGTTGACCGCTTCTTCGTTGATCGTCAGCTCGGGCACGCGCTCTTCGTACAGCAGCGGCGCCACCGTCTCGTCCTCCACCGCGCGCTGCATGGTGTACGCGTGCACGATGGGGCCGAACTTGTTGGAGGTCTTCTCGTCCTTCAGCAACGGCGTGCCGGTGAAGGCGATGTAGGCCGCACGGGGCAGCGCCTTCTTCATGCGCTCATGCGTTTCGCCGCCATGGCTGCGGTGCCCTTCGTCCACCAGCACGATCAGGTTTGCCGAGTCGTTGCGGCACTCAGGCAGCTTGGACGCCGAGTTGAACTTGTGCACCAGCGTGAAGGTGATGCGTTCCGTGCCGCCGCCGATGCGCCTGGCCAAGTCGCGCCCCGTCATCGCCCGGCTCTTCTCGCCGTCTTTCTGCGATGCGATGGCTGAGCCGAAGGCGCCGCCCGAGATGAAATTGCGCGACAACTGCCCTTCCAGGTCCACACGGTCCGTCACCACAACCACGCGGCACTCGGCCAGCGCATCGACCAACAGAAGCGCCTTCGTGAGGAACACCATCGTGAAGCTCTTGCCCGAGCCTGTGGTGTGCCAGACCACGCCACCCTCGCGCCCGCCGTCGGGCCGAACCTGCAGGATGCGGGCCAGCAAGGCGCGGATGCCGAAGAACTGCTGGTAGCGCGCGACGATCTTGCCGACCTTGCGATCGAACAGAACGTAGCTGCGCAGGAACTCGAGCAGGCGGGCGGGCGTCAGCAGACTACACAGCAGCCGATCCTGATCGGTGGGCTCCATGGGGTGGGACCACAGCGACTCGAAGTACGCCGCCAAGCTGGCCAGCTTGGCCTCGAACAACCGGCTGCGCACCTCAGGTGGCAGTGGTGCGTTCTTCACCGCGACCAGGTGGGCCGCATCGAACTCTTCCTCCCGCCAGCGCGCCCAGAACTTGGCAGCCGTGGCGGTGGTGCCATAGCGGCCTTCGGTCTGGCTCACTGCCATCAGTAGCTGCGCGTAGCCAAAGAGCTGCGGAATCTCATCGGGCCGCTGGTTGCGCAGGTGCTGGCTGATTCCCTCGGCCACCATCGACTTGCTGACATGCGTGGACTCAGGCCGCTTGGCCTCGATCACCACCAGCGGCAGGCCGTTAACGAAGCACACGACGTCCGGCGTACGGTGGTGCGTGCCCTGGGCAGAGAGCACTTCCAGCTCTTCGGTCACATCCCAACGGTTGGCCGCAGGGTCGGCCCAGTCGATGACGGCAATGGTGGGCTGGTGCTTCTTGCCGTCGGGCATGAACTCGGTGACGGTGATGCCCAGGGCCAGCTTGCCGTACAGCCGCTCGTTGGCAGGCAGCAGCCCTTCGGCCAGGCTGACCACCGATAGCTCGCGCACCACCTGCTCGATGCCGCTGCTGGACAGCGGATACCACTGGCCCTTGTACTCGTAGCGCCGGGTCTGCAACACCTCGACCAGGCGGGACCGCAAGATGACCTCGCGCGTGCTGCCGCGCATCGCTAGGGCCTGAGCCGTGGTCAGGAAGTTCCAGCCCAAGCTGCACAGCATGTGCAGGGCTGGCAGGTGGGCGGCGTACTGCTCCTTGGAGTTTGGCGTGGCGGCGGTCATGACGAAGTCTCAGCTTCGGACACTTGGACACGGCGCTTGCCCGTCAGCAGCTGGGCCATGACGGCCGCCTTTTCGGCCTTAAGCGCATGCGCATAACGTATTGCCTCCAGATTGAGCTGCTCAGCTGCCGCCAATCGTTCGGCAATCATCCGCTGATCGTCGATCGAGCGCGGAATATGAACTCGCTCGCCTAGAAACACATCGAGATCGAATGTCATCTTTTCGATATGTACTCCGTGACTGCAGCGGTAAGCGACTCGATACATGTCTGTTGTCTTCGATAAACATCCGATGTAATCCAATAGATATCTATCCTCATCGGCAGAGCGAAAGGTGACGTAGGAGTCGGAGGCAAACATTCCATCCAACTCAAGTGGAACGATGCCCATCGCACCGTGAACGACCTGCATCTTTGATATGACGAAGTCGCCTGCGCGGACGACGTTGAGCTTCTTGGTCAGAATCTCGTTACCCATCAACGTCTCGCGATGCACAACCCCTTCCGAGCGCCGCCGCACGCTGATTAGGGGATAGGACGCGTCATCGCTCCACTCAGCTCGGCGGGCGATGTCCCGCTCGCTGTTGAACCGTGACCGGTGACGGCTCCTCGGTGGACA
>CAZTTC010000086.1:0-11713 GCA_964616015.1 uncultured Methylibium sp.
AACCGACGCTCGCGGTCGACACCCACATCTTCCGCGTCGGCAACCGCACCGGCCTCGCGCCGGGCAAGACGCCGCTCGAGGTCGAGCAGCGGCTGCTGAAGCGCGTGCCGCCGCACTACCTGCACGACGCGCACCACTGGCTGATCCTCCACGGCCGCTACGTCTGCCAGGCGCGCAAGCCGCGCTGCGGCGAGTGCGCCGTGTTCGCGGCCTGCGGCTATCGCGACAAAGCGGGCAACCCAGCCGCTGTGCGCTGAGGCCGCCTCCGCCCCCACCGGGCGCCGTGCGGCGGCAGGGAGCGCCACACGGCCGGGCGCGAAGCGGCGCCCGGACTCACTGGAGCGCAGGAGGTCTCGTCCCCTCGCGGTCCATCATCATCTGCATCATCATGTCCATCATGTCCATGCGGCGCCGCATCAGGTCGGCGTCCGGGGGCGCACGTCCCTCGGCCGGGCCGTTGCCGGCCATGCCACCGCCCCTCATCCCGCGCATCTGACCCATCATCGCCATGCCGTCGTGCATGGCCTTCATGTGGTCCTTCATCAGCGCGGCGCGTTCGTCCGGGGTCTTCGCGGCTGCCATCTTCCGATGCATCTCCTGCATCGCCTCCATCTGCTGCCCATAGCCGGCCGGCGCCGCGTCGCCGGCCCGGGCGGCGGCGGGGTGATGGGCCGCGTGCTCGTCCGCGGCCTGCCCTCCAGACATCGACGAACACCCCGCCAGCAGCAGCAAAGCCAACACGGGCCAACCAACGATGACTCTCATGACCTTCTCCAAGCGACACCGGCACCACCGGGGCGCCCTTGCAGGCAGGATGCGCGCCGCGCGGGCCGGCGTCCTTGACGGGGGTCAAGCCCGGCGCTCAGTGCCCGACGCCGGTGCGTCCAGGCGGCGCTGCGGCTGCGCGTGGAGACGCTGTTCTTTGCGGACGACGAGGTGCCGGCGCTGGGGCACCGATGCCAGCCGACGCCGTCAAGGTACTTGGCTGGGGCCAATGGCGAAGCGGGCCAAACAACAAGTCGGTGTCGGCCCGCTCGAGCAAGGCGTTGTTTGGCCGCGCCATGCAAGGCACCTCACGCAGAGCCACCCAATGACTAACAAGACCACGCCCCTTCCTCAACAGCCGAGACCTGAACAGTCGTCTTGCCGGCGTTCCAAGCTGGATCTGTGTTGACATGCAGGTACATCGGCTGCTTGCCTGGGAGCGTGACTTCGAAGACCGCGGACTGGGTAAGTGGTGGCACGTTGCATCCACCTCTGATCCTGCGCAGCTTCGCTGCTGCAGAGAACTGTCCCTTCAAACTCTCTTCGTAGCCCGATGGCGACAAGTGCGCTTCGGTGCGTACATCAGCGGCAAGTGCGACGTCTGGAAGGCCAGCCCACGTTATGGAAGCCGTTCCGAGCTTTCCGACAGGCAGCGAACCTGAGCGAACCGCCGAACACCCCCACCCTCACCCCAAGCGCACCGCCCCGTTCCAGCGCAGCGCCAGCGGCCAGCTGGCGGCATTGGCCCGCCGCCCATCGCCATCGCGCAGCCACCGCAGCGCCGACAGCCATCCCCCATGCGTCACCACCAGCGGCGCCGGCGGCTCGCGCAGCACCGCCCTCACCCGCTCCAGCAGCATCGCCACGCTCTCGCCGCCGCCCGGCCGGTGGTCGTGCAGGTCGGCCGCCCAGGTCTCGATCTCCGCGCGCGGGATGTCGGCCCAGC
Source organism: uncultured Methylibium sp. (assembly GCA_964616015.1). Taxonomy (GTDB): domain Bacteria; phylum Pseudomonadota; class Gammaproteobacteria; order Burkholderiales; family Burkholderiaceae_C; genus Methylibium. The sequence goes on from CAZTTC010000086.1 coordinate 1,712, forward strand.
GCCGTCCGTCCCAGCTGCCGAAGTCGCACTCGATCAGCCGCGCATCGACCGTGCAGCGAAAGCCGAAGCGCCGCAGCCAGCGTCCCACGTCGCGGCAGCGCCGCAGCGGCGACACGGCCACCACGCGCGGCAGGCCTTCGCGACGCGCGACGCGCCGGATCCGATGCGCCAGGCGCTTGGCCTTGCGCGGGTCCACCGGCAGGTCGGTGCGTGCGCCGATGCAGCGGCCCTCGGCGCCGACCGGTCGCGGGTGGCGCCAGGCGATCAGCACCGTGCGCCGCTCACCGCCCCAGCATCGCCAGCACGGCCAGGTACACCGCCAGCTCGCTCAGCTGCTGCGCAGCGCCCAGCGTGTCGCCGGTGACGCCGCCGAGGCGACGCCGGAACCAGCGCGCGCAGGCGAAGCCGATCCCCGCCGCCGCGACCAGCGCCGCCACCCACGCCATCGGCCCGGGCAGCGCGTAGGCCACGTCGCCGCGCCGCGCCAGCATCAGGCCTGCGATCAGCGCCAGCGGCCACGCGCAGGCGACGGCCCAGCCCGCCGCGGACACGCGCGTGGCCAGCGGCTTGGCCTTCGCGTGCTCCGGGTCGCCGGCATAGGGCAGCGCGCGGATCAGGCTGACGGCCACCGCGCGCGACAGCGTGTGCGCCACCAGCAAGGACGCCGCGGCCCAGCCCAGCGGCAGCGCGGCGAGCGCCATCGCCTTGAGGCCCAGCACGACCAGCAGCGCCAGCGTGCCGTAGCTGCCGATGCGCGAGTCCTTCATGATCGCCAGCGCGCGCTCGCGCTCGGCGCTGCCGCCCAGGCCGTCGAAGCTGTCCGCGAGGCCGTCTTCGTGGAAGGCACCGGTCAGCAGCAGCGTCGCCGCCATAGCCAGGCCCACGGCCACCGGCATGGGCCACCGCTGCACGGCCGTCATCAGCACCAGCGCGCCGATCGCGCCGATCAAGGCGCCGACCAGCGGCAGGTAGCGCGCGCTCTGGTTCAGCCATTCGGGCTGCCAGCCCACCCAGTCGGCCAGGCGGCCGCGGATGGGCACGCGGGTCAGGAACTGCAGCGCCAGCAGCAGCAGGCGCAGTTCGTGGACGAGGGCCTTCATGGCGCGATGATGCCGGGCCTTGGGCGCCGGCCGCGCGGCGTGAACCACGCCGTTCGTCCTGAGCCTGTCGAAGGACGGAGGAGAGCGCTGGGCTTCGACAGGCTCAGCCCGAACGGGGTCTTGCCCGGTGGGACTGGCTTGCGCATCAGGCGCCACTGCGATCGCTGACGCCGGCCTCGTCGAAGGAGGCCATGCCGTTCAGCAGCGCGACGCTGCTCGCGACCAGCGGCCAGGCCAGCGCGGCGCCCGAGCCTTCGCCCAGGCGCAGGCCCAGCGCCAGCAGAGGCTGCGCATGCAGGTGGGTCAGCGCCAGCTGGTGGCCGGACTCGTCGGAGCGGTGCGCAAACACGCAGGCGTCCAGCACCGCGGGCCGCAGCGCATGCGCCACCAGCAGCGCGGCAGTGACGATGTAGCCGTCGACGACGATCAGCCGTCGCTCGTGCGCGGCCTGCAGCATCGCACCGGCCAGCGCCGCGATCTCGAAGCCGCCGAAGGCCGCCAGCGCCTCCAGCGGCGCACGCGCGTCGGCGTGGCGCGCGGCGACGTTCTGCAGCAGCACCCGCTTGCGCGCATGGTCGGCGTCGTCGAGCCCGGTGCCGCGGCCGGTGCAGGCCGCCACCGGCTGGCCGGTGAGGCGCGACACCAGCAGCGCCGCAGCCGAGGTGTTGGCGATGCCCATCTCGCCCAGCACCAGCGCGTTGCCGGGCAGGCCGCGCACGACCTCGCGACCCAGGTCGAGGGCCTGCACGCACTGCGCCGGCGTCATCGCCGGGCCGGCCAGCGCGTCGGCGGTGCCGGCTGCGACCGGCCGCACGATCAGGCCCGGCCGCGGGCTGCGCGTGCCGGCACGCACACCGACATCGACGACCGTGAGCCCCAGGCCCTGCGAGCGCGCCAGCACGCTGATGGCCGCGCCGCCGGCGAGAAAGTTCTCGACCATCTGCGCCGTCACCTCGGACGGATAGGCCGACACGCCGTGCGCCGCCAGCCCGTGGTCGGCGGCGAACACCACCGCCTGCGGCTGCAGCAACTGCGGATCGACGCGGCCCTGCAGCAGGCCGATCTGCAGCATCAGCGCCTCGATGCGGCCCAGCGACCCGCGCGGCTTGGTCAGGTGGTCGATGCGTTGCTGCAGGCGCGCGGCCAGCGCCGGGTCGGCGGTCGGCGCGACCGCAGGCGGGGTCCAGTCGAGCGGCGTCGCGCTCATGGCCGTGCGGCGCGTTCGGCACGCACCTCGTCCAGCGCCTGGCAGACCGCGCGCGCGCCGATCGCGATGCGCGGGCCGGCGCGGCTGATCTCGTCGCCAGGCAAGGTGTACAGCCAGCCTCGCCGCGTGGGCGTGAAGCCGCTGCCGAGGCGGCGCCACAGCGCGAAGTCGGCGTCCGCCGGCACGCGCTGCAGCAACGGGCCGCCGCCGTCCTCGCGTGCGCTCAGGATGGCCTCGGGGCGGGCCTGCAGCACCGACTCGATCGACACCTGCGGCGCCAGGGTCTGCAGCGGCCCGAACACGTTGCGGCCGCCGCACAGCTCGATCACGTCGGACACGATGTGGCGGCCGCTCAGCGTCATCAGCGGTTCGGACCACACCTGGTAGAACACGTCGACGCGGGGCGCCTGCGGTGGGCGCGCGTCGCGCAGCGCGGCCAGCGTGTCGCGCAGCGCACGGGCGCGCTGGCGGCCGGCGTCGGCCAGGCCCAGCAGCTGGCCGACGCGCTCGATCGCCGGCGGCAGGTCGGCCAGCCGCAGCGGCTCGACGCGAAAGGCCTGCAGGCCGGCGCTGCGCAGCATCGCGAGTTCGCGGTCGGTGCCGCTGTGGGTCCACACCAGCACCAGGTCGGGCTTGAGGCCGATGATGCGTTCGAGGTCCAGCCGCTGGTGGTCGCCGATGCGCGGGATGCGCATGGCCTCGGGCGGGAAGTTGCTGGTGTTGACCGTGCCGACCACGCGGTCCAGCGCGCCGAGCTCGGCCACGATCTCGGTCAGGTTGGGGGCGACGGTGACGATGCGCCGCGCCGGCGCCTGCAGCGTGACGACCTGACCGCCGTCGTCGCGCAGCGTCAAGGGAAAGCCGGGCTCAGCGGCCCGCGTCGGCCACGCCGCGACCATCAGCAGCATGACAAGGATGAACCCGCGCTTCATGCAGCGGGGCCTTTCACGGCGAGCGGCAGGCCGGCGACCATCAGGCTCACGCGGTCGGCGCGCGCGGCCAGTTGCTGGTGCAGGCGGCCCTGCGCGTCGATGACGCGGCGCGACAGCGCGTCCATCGGGATCACGCCGAGGCCGATCTCGTTGCCCACGACGATCACGGGCCCGGCGCGGCGGTCCAAGGCGTGCAGCAGCGCGGCGATCTCGGCGTCCGGGTCCAGCGCGGCGTGGCCGGGCGGCGGCGCGATGACCTGGGCCAACCACAGCGTCAGGCAATCGACGAGCACGCAGCGGTCCGCGCGCGATGCGGCCTCGACGGCCTGCGCCAGTGCCAACGGCGCGGGGTCAGGCTCGACGGTGCGCCAGTGCACCGGGCGGTCGGCGCGGTGGCGCGCGATGCGCGCGCGCATCTCCTCGTCGGCAGCCAGCGCGGTGGCGATCACGACGACCTCGTGCCCGCTGGCCGCCGCCAGGCGCTGGGCCTGCGCGCTCTTGCCGGAGCGCATACCCCCGATCACGAGCTGCAGCGTCATGACGACCCCTCGTCCGCCGGGTACGTCGGCCGATCCCCCGAGGGCATGCGGGCCGGCTCCTCGGCCGCGCCGATCCAGAAGCGCCGCTCGCCGCAGACCTCGACCTCGGCGATCGGCACGTCGAAGGCCAGGCCCAGGTGGGTCGGCGTCATCACCTGCTCGCGCGGGCCGGCCCAGAGCTCGCCCTGGCCGTCGAACAGCAGCGCGTGCGTGGCCAGCGACCACGCCAGGTTCAGGTCGTGCAGGCTGGCAACGACCAGGCCGCCGCGCGCGGCGTGCGCGACCAGCGCGGCGACCAGCAGCTGCTGGTGCGCGAGGTCGAGGTGGGCCGAGGGCTCGTCCAGCAGCAGCAGCGGCGCGTCCTGCATCAGAGCGGCGCACAGAGCGACGCGCTGTCGCTCGCCGCTGGACAGCCGGCCGACGTCGTGCGCGGCCAGCGCCTGCAGGTCGAAGCGGCGCAGCAGGTCCGCGAGCCGCGCCTCGGCGGTCGCCGTGTCGTCGCCACGCGCCTGGGCCACGGCGAACAGCGCCTCGTCGACGCGCAAGGGGAAGGGGTCGCTCCAGCCCGGCGGGCACCAGGCGCGCCAGGACGCGAGCGCCGGCAGCGGCCAGTCGTGCAGCGCCCGGCCCTGCAGGCTCAGGCGGCCGGCCGCGGGTCGCAGCAGGCCGGCCAGCGTCGCGATCAGCGTGGACTTGCCGGCGCCGTTGGGACCCAGCACGGCCCAGCGCTGGCCGGCGGCGAGCTCGAGATGCAGGCCCTGCAGCAGCGTGCGCTCGCCGGCCTGGAGCACCAGACCGTCGAGCGCCATGCGCAGCGAATCCTGCCAGGGTGTCATCGCTTGCCTCGCCGCAACAGCAAGACCACGAACACCGGCACGCCGACCGCGGCCGACAGCACGCCCACCGGCAACTGCAGCGGCGCGAACGCGCTGCGCGCCACCGCGTCGGCGACGACGACGAAGGCGCCGCCCGCCAGTGCGCTGGCCGGCAACAGCAAGGCGGCCGCGCGCAAGCCCGCCAGCCGCAGCACGTGCGGCACGACCAGGCCGACGAAGCCGACCGCGCCGGCCGTCGCGACCGCCGCGCCGGTGGCCACGGCCGCGGCCAGCAGCACCTGGCGACGCCGCCGCGCGACCGGCACGCCCAGCGTCGCGGCCCAGGCCTCGCCGCGCGCCATCAGGTCGAGCTCGCGCGACCACGGCCAGGCCAAGGCCAGCGTCGCGATCAGCGCCAGGCAAGCGGGCTGCCAGGCGACGGCACCGTTCAGGTCGCCGAGCAGCCAGAACACCATGCCGCGCAGCCGGCCTTCGGGCGCGAGCGTCAGCAATACCGAGACGACGGCCGCCGCGGCCGCGCCGATCATCACGCCGAGCAGCAGCACCGTCGCGCTGGAATCGCCGCCGGGCGCACTGGCGGCCGCCAGCGGCTGCGAGCGGCCGGTCACGCGCCAAGACAACAGCAGCAGCAAGCCGGCCGCGAGCGCGGCGCCCCCCATCGCGCCGACCGCCGCACCGCCCTCGGAGCCGAGCATCAGCCACAGCATCGCGCCGACCGAGGCGCCGCCCGACACGCCGATCACGTGCGGATCCGCCAGCGGGTTGCGCGTCAGTCCCTGCAGCAGCGCGCCGGCCACGGCCAGCAGCGCGCCGGTGGCGAAGCCGGCCGCGACGCGCGGCGCGCGCACCTGCCACACGATGGTCGCGTCGCCGATCGCGCCCCAGCCGGCCGACCCCGCCAGCAGCCCGCCGCCGAGCGCCAGCGCGGCGGCCAGCAGCAGGGCCGACAGCGCAGCGACCGGACGGGCGACGGCGAGCTGGGTCATCGGTTCAGCAACTCCATGCCGCACTGTGCGCCCACCGCCCGCCGGCCACCGAACCCGGCGAGCAGACGCCGTGGCACCGGCTTGGCCGGGGCACTGGCGTCGCCCCCTCGAGGGGGAGCGGCGAAGCCGCAACGGGGGTGGTAGTCATCACCACTTGGGCTGGTACTGAAGACCGACGAAGACGCTGCGGCCCGACTGCGGATAGCCGTAGACGGTCTCCCAGTCGCGGTCGCTCAGGTTCTCGCCGCGCGCGAACAGCTGCCACTCGGGCGTGAGGCGCCACCGCGCCCGCAGGTCCAGCAGCGCGTAGCCGGGCAGTCGCTGCGCGCCGGTGTCGGGCCGCTCGCTGCTGGCGCGCACGTCGGCGCCGATCTCCCAGGCGCCGACCGGCCAGGTGATGCCGACACTGCCGAAGCGCTGGGCGCGGCGCAGGCGCTGATCGCCGGTGGTCTCGTCCTCGGGCTTCTGCACGGTGAGGCTGGCGCGCCAGGCGATGCCCATCGCGTCGCCGTGGGCGGCGAGCTCCACGCCGCGGTTGCGGGTGCGCGCCACGTTCTCGAAGCGGCTCGTGCCGAAGTCGTACTCGAACTCGTTGCGCACGCGCGAGCGGAAGGCCGTGGCGCGCACCAGGGTGCTGCCTGCGCTGTACTGCAGGCCGGCCTCGGCCGAGCGTGCGCGCTCGGGCTGCAGCTCGGGGTTGCCGAAGAAAGGCGCGTACAGGTAGCCCAGCGGCGCCGCGTTGAAGGCGTTGGACACGGTCGCCGTGGCCTTCCACGCCTCGGTGAAGGCATAGCCGTAGCCCAGCAGTCCGGTGGTGGCCGAGCCGGCGTCCTCGACGCGATCGCGGCGCACGTTGAGCTGCAGGCTGTGCGCGCCGAGCCGGCCCTGCACGCCGCCGTAGACCGCATCGGCGTTGCGCTCGCGGTCGTAGCCGCCGCCGAAGCCGTCGATGACGTCGACCGACTGCTGCTGCCGCTCGAGCCCGGCGCTGGCCGACCAGTCGCTGCCCAGCGCGATCTGGTTGGACCAGCCGATGAGCCGCGTGCGCGACACGTAGCGGTCGTCGTAGCCGAAGGCGCCGGTCAGGTGGTTGCGGTTCTCGTCGCGCGTCTGCGAGAGCGTGACGATGCCGCGCCAGTCCTGCGTGTAGCGGTTGTCGCTGGCGAGCGAGACGGTGTCGAGCTGGGTGCGGCCGGTCTGCAGGTCGTCCGGCGTGTCGAAGGCGCTGTCGAAGTCGAAGCGGCCGTCGGCGTGGTGCAGGCGCAGCGCCAGCGACTGCCCGGTGGCGAACTCGTGCGCCAGCGAGGCCCAGGCCGTCTGGTTGCGGTAGCCGTCGCGGTCGGGGTTGGCGGCGGTCAGGCGCGTCGGGTCGATGGCGGTGCGGCCGTCGGTGTCGTGGTAGCTCACGCCCCCGGCGATGGCGGTGCTGCCGAGCTTGGCGTCGGCCGAGACGCTGGCATGGCGCGTCTTCTCCGAGCCGCCCTCCAGCACGACGGTGGCCTTGGGCGCACCGCTGGCCCGCCGCGTGAAGATCTGGATCACGCCGCCGACGGCGTTGGAGCCGTAGAGCGCGGAGACGTTGCCGCGCACGACCTCGATGCGCTCGATCGAGTCGAGCACCAGGTGCTCGAGGCTGACCGCACCGCTCGCGTCCTGCTTGTTCATCGGCACGCCGTCCAGCAGCACCAGCACCTGGCGCGAGCTGGCGCCGCGCAGGTAGACGCTGCTGGCCTTGCCGCGGCCGCCGTTGTCCGAGAAGGCCAGACCGGCCTCGCGCGACAGCAGCGCGGGCAGGTCCAGCGCCTGGGAGCGCTCGATGTCATCGCGCGTCAGCACGGTGGTGAAGGGCAGTGCGTCGGAGAGGCGCTGGTCGAAGCGCGTCGCGGTGACGACGACCGGCGACAGCGTGGCCTCGGGTGGAGACGTCTGCGCCGACGTCGGGAGCGAAGCGAACAGGCAAAGGCTGGCGCCGGCGATCGGGGTGAACGCTTGCGCCCGGCGTGCGCGTGGCACGGAGGCAGAGAAAGTCATGAGGATGGACCACGGACAAAGCGGCCGGCGCAAGCTTCCCCGCTCGCACTGGCGACATGGCATGGACCCTTCAGGCCCACGCCCCCTTGTTGGCCGGTATCCGGGCTGGCGGAGGCGACCCGTGCGACCTTCCCAGACACCCGAGGGCGACCAGTGGCATGAGCACACGAGCGGAGGCCTGGAACAGCACCTCGTCCGCTTACCGTTGCGGGGGCAGCGCAGGTTGGGTTCGACCCGGAAGGATCTCACCGCCCTGCTTCCCGTTTGACTGTGTCGGCGTGAACACCGACACGAGCACCAACGCGGCGCAGTGTAAAGGCAGCCGGGGGCGACCCCTACAATCGGCCACGATCGCGGGGAGAGGCATGGCCACCATCGAGGAACTGGCGGAACGCGTGGAGCGGCTGCTGCTGCGCCACGAAGAACTCCAGCGCACGCATGCGCTGACCGTGCAGCAGCTCGGCGCGGTGACGGCCGAGCGCGACTCGCTGAAGTCGCGTCTGTCGGCCGCACGCCAGCGCATCGACGCCCTGCTCGACCGGCTGCCGCTGACCGATCCCGCCGGCTCCGACGAGAAAGCCGCCCCATGAAGCAGCTCGAAGTCACCATCATGGGCCAGAGCTACATCCTCGGCTGCCCCGACGGCGGCGAGCGGGCGCTGCTCGAGGCCGTGGGCAACGTCGACCAGGAGATGTGCGCGATCCGCGACGCCGGCAAGGTCAAGGCGCGCGAGCGCATCGCCGTGCTGGCGGCGCTGAACCTGGCGTACGCGCTGGCCGAGCGCCCCGCGCCGGCACCGACCGCCGACGGCGGCCGCCCCGTCGACGTGAAGGCGCTGGTCGCGCGCATCGACGAGGCGCTGGGGCACGACGGGCAGTTGCTCTAGGGCCTTGGCTTCAGGACCTCACGCGCGCGCCATGCGCGCGTCACGCACTGCGGCGTACACTCGTTTCGTCCGTCGTGTTCGCGGGAGTCTTATATTTCCTTGAACCGATGCTCTTACGAGCAAGGGCTTGGAACATCGCGAAGCGGGCGTGATCGTCTCGCGTCAGATGAACCCGAAGCTTCGCTGACCTCGCCCACCTGAACTCCGGTTCAGGAATGCGGCTCTCGGCTCGCGGCGGACACCTACTCTCGCTGCGCACTTCCACACTGCCCCCCAGCCGATGGCCTACTGGTTGATGAAGTCCGAGCCCGCCGAGGAGTCGATCGACGATCTCGCCGCCGCTCCCAAGCAGACTCTGCCGTGGACCGGCGTGCGCAACTACCAGGCCCGCAACTTCATGCGCGACCAGTTCGCGGTCGGCGACGGCGTGCTGTTCTATCACTCGTCCTGCCCCGAGCCCGGCATCGCCGGCCTGGCCGAGGTGGTGTCGGCGGCCCACCCCGACGAGACGCAGTTCGACAGGAAGAGCAAGTACCACGACGCAGCCGCGACGCGTGCCGAGCCGCGCTGGTTCGGCGTCGACGTCAGGCTCGTCCGCAAAACGAAGCTGCTGCCGCTGGCCGCGCTGCGCGCTGAGCCCAGGCTCGCGACGATGCGCATCCTGCAGCGCGGCAACCGGCTGTCCATCACGCCGGTCACGCCGGCCGAGTGGAAAGCGGTGCTGGCGATGCTGAGCGCAGCGTGAGGCGTACGGGCCGAGCGCAGGGCCGCTCCCAAGCCGGCCCGTACCCCCGCGGGGGGTCGTGCACCGTACCCGGTGCGCGGGGGGCGCCGTGATGCTCGATGCGGCCCTGATCGCCGAGCTGCTGCTGCTCGGCGGCATCGGCGGCTTCCTGGCCGGCCTGCTGGGCGTCGGCGGCGGCATGATCCTGGTGCCCTTCACCGCGCTGCTGCTGGAGGCGCGCGGCTTCCCGGCCTCGCAGGTGCTGCAGGTGGCGATCGCGACCTCGCTGGCGATGATCTGCTTCACGTCGATCTCCTCGCTGCGGGCGCATCACCAGCGCGGGGCGGTGCGCTGGCCGCTGGTCGTCGCGCTGTCGCCGGGCATCGTGGTCGGCTCCATCCTCGGCGCCCAGGTCGCGAGCCGGCTGCCGGGCGCCGTGTTGAGCCTGGTGTTCGGCGTCTTCATCCTGATGATGGCGACGAACATGCTGCGCGTCGGCGGCCGCGAGGGCAGGCGCGAGCTGCCGGGCCGCTGGGCGGTCGGCGCCTTCGGCGGCGTCATCGGTTTCGTGGCCTCGATGGTCGGCGCCGGTGGCGCCTTCCTCACGGTGCCCTTCCTCAGCGCGCACCGCGTGCCCATGCACCACGCGGTCGGCACCTCGGCCGCGGTCGGCCTGCCGGTGGCCCTCGCCGGCACGCTGGGCTATGTGCAGGCCGGCTGGTCGGCGAGCGGACTGCCGCCCGGCACGCTGGGCTACATCT
>CAZTTC010000087.1:0-11654 GCA_964616015.1 uncultured Methylibium sp.
TCGGCCGCAAGCGCCGCATCAACCAGAGCAGCTGCAACAAGGACTACTCCTGCGTCAAGGGCTTCTGCCCGAGCTTCGTCACCGTGACCGGCGCGAAGCTGAGGAAGCCGAAAAAAGACAAGGCGCATGATCCCTTCAGCCTGCCGGCGCTGCCCGAGCCGGTGCTGCCGGTGGCGGAACAGGCCTGGGGCATCCTGGTGGCCGGCGTCGGCGGCACCGGTGTCATCACCATCGGTCAGTTGCTCGGCATGGCGGCGCACCTCGAGGGCAAGGGCATCGTCACGCAGGACGCCGGCGGCCTGGCGCAGAAGGGCGGCGCCACCTGGAGCCACATCCAGATCGCCAACCGGCCCGAGGCCCTCTTCTGCACCAAGGTCGGCACGGCGGAGGCCGACCTGGTGATCGCCTGCGACCCCATCGTCGCGGCCAAGAAGGAGACCCTCGCGGTGATGCGCGAAGGCCGCACCCACGTCGCCCTCAACACCCACGGCGCGCCGACGGCGGCCTTCGTGAAGAACCCCGACTGGCAGTTCCAGGGCGGCCACTGCGAGAGCGTGATCGAGCGTTCGGTCGGCGGCGCCGCCAGGGTCGGCAAGTTCGACGCCGACCACCTGGCCACTGCGCTGCTGGGCGATGCGATCTACACCAACCCTCTGATGCTGGGCTACGCCTGGCAGCGCGGCTGGGTGCCGCTGTCCCGGGCGGCGCTGCTGCGCGCGATGGAACTCAACGGCGTGCAGGTCGACAACAACAAGGCCGCCTTCGAGTGGGGCCGGCGCGCGGCGCACGACCCAGCCTCAGTGGCGACGCTCACGTCGACCGCCCAGCTCATCCAGTTCGCGAAGAAGCCCTCGCTCGACGAAGCCATCGCCACCCGCGTGGCCTTCCTCACCGGCTACCAGGACGCCGCCTACGCACGGAGCTACCGCGCCTTCGTCGACCAGGTCCGTGCCGCGGAGTCGCCAATGAACTCGACGCGACTCACCGAGGCCGTGGCGCGCTACCTCTTCAAGCTGATGGCCTACAAGGACGAGTACGAGGTCGCGCGCCTGCACACCGACCGCGGCTTCCACGAGCGCCTCGCGCAGCAGTTCGAGGGCGAGGTCAAGCTGCACTACCACCTGGCGCCGCCGATGATCGCGAAGCGCAACGACCAGGGCGAGTGGCTCAAGCGCGAGTTCGGGCCCTGGATGCTGGGCGCCTTGCGCGTGCTCGCCCGGCTCAAGGGCCTGCGCGGCACTGCCTTGGATCCCTTCGGCCGCACCGAGGAGCGCCGCAGCGAGCGCGCGCTGATCGGCGAGTACCGAGCCTGCATCGAGGAGCTGCTGCGCACGCTCGAGGCCGGGAACTTGGCGCTGGCCGTCGAGATCGCGCGCCTCCCGGAAGAGATCCGCGGCTACGGCCACGTCAAGGACCGCCACCTGAAGGCGGCGCGGGAGAAGTGGAGCGCGCTGATGGCGCGCTGGCGCCACGGCAGCGGTCAGCGCGCAGTGGCTTGATTTTCTATTCATCAAGTATTCGAATAGACTTCATTCTAGAAGGCAAGCCTTTGTTTTTGCTTGATTTTCTAGCCTGGACTTGTATTCGTGATTCGAACTATGGCTGGTCGGGCCGGGCCGGTCGAGCAGGCCTTGCTCGACTTCCTCGGTGAGCGCGGAATCGCCAGCTCGGCCGAGCTTCAGGCCGTCGTCGGCAAGAGCCAGCCCACCGTGTCGCGGGCGCTGCAGTCGCTCGCATCCCGAGGGGTGGTCGCGCTCGGCAGGGGGCGCCGCACGCGCTATGGATTGAGCCGCGCCATCCTCGGATCGCGGCTCGGGCAACAGCCGATCTGGCGGCACGACGAGCATGGCGCGATCGAACGCTGGGGGGAGTTGACCTGGCTTGCCGGTCAGCGGATCCACGTGCAGGCCGGGCGTTCGGAGTGGCTCGTTCAGGGCGAGCTTCCCTGGTTCCTCAGTCCGTTGCGGATCGAGGGCTACCTGGGCCGCATCGCCGCGCGCACCTCCTACCTGTCTGCGGTCGTCGAGCATGATCCGGACGACTGGACGGTCGAGCAACAGCTCTACGCGGCCACCGCCCGAGTTCGCGATGGCCCAGGCGCCATGACGATCGGTGACCCCGAGGGCGGTTCGGCCGCCGAGCCCCCGCCGACCGACGATGCTCGACGTGCGCTCCACTACGACGGCATTGCCGCTGACGTGGCGGCGCACCTGAATCCGGGTTCGTCGGTCGGCGGCGAGCAAGCCAAGTTCCTGGCCACGCGTGAACTGGACCGCCCGGGATCCAGCGGCTGGGAGCGCCTGGTCGTCAAGTTCACGCCGCCGCGCGGCACGCCTTTCGGCGAGCGATGGCATGACCTGCTGCATGCCGAGGCGCTGGCGCTGGACACCTTGCGGCAAGCGGGCGAGCCCGTCGCCGTGTCGAGGGTCTTGGAAAGCAGCGCCAGAACCTACCTCGAGTCGGTCCGCTTCGATCGTATCGGCGCTCACGGCCGGCGCCATGCCGTATCGCTGACCTCCGTTCACACCGCCTTCGTGGCTGGAGCCAAGCAGGACTGGGGGATGACCGCCGCCGCACTCGTCACGCAGCGGCGACTGAGCGCCGACGACGCTGCCCGGGTCCGTCTTCGCCTGGCATTCGGACGCCTGATCGGCAACACCGACATGCACTTCGGCAACCTGAGCCTGTGGGCCGACGATCCGGCCAGCGGCCGCTTCGAGCTGGCACCGTGCTACGACATGCTGCCGATGGCCTACCAGCCCGATGCGGCGCACGCCGGGTTCGACCTCGCGCCCCTTCACGAAGACAAGATCGCGCCGCGGCTTTCCGAGGTCCACCTCTGGCCTCACGCAAGCCGATGGGCCCGGACCTTCTGGCAACGCGTGGCGGATCACCCAGCCATCAGCGCGCCGTTCCGCAGCGTCGCGGCCGAGAACGCGCGACGCCTCGCCAAGGTCTGATCCCGTCATGCCCCCGGGCTTCGAGGCCATCGCCGCGGCGCGGCGACACGACGCGACCGCGCGGATGCCGTTGCGCCTGGCTGGCCAGGCGGTCGGCTCGGTGGCCCTCGCCTGTCTGGACGCGCTGCGCGAACACGCGCCCTGGCTGGCCCGGCGCGATGGCGCCCTGACAACGGATCTCGCCGGCGCGGCCCTGGATGCCGCCTTCGCGCAGACCCACCGCGCGCTGCAGCGCATCGGCCTCGTCACCGGCTGGCGCGACGAGACCTACGCCATCGTCGCGCACGCCGGTGCGGCGCCGCTGGCGCGCATCGAACGCGCGGCCGCGCGCTTCTGGGGCAGCCTGACCTTCGGTGCCCATGCCAACGGCTACGTCACCGAGACCGGCGATGTGACCGGCCGCCCGACCCACCTGTGGATCGCGCAGCGCGCCTGGACCAAGCCCACCGACCCGGGGCTGCTCGACAACCTGGTCGGCGGCGGCGTGCCCTGGGACCAGACGCCGCGCCAGACCCTGGTCCGCGAAGGTTGGGAGGAAGCCGGCCTCGACGCCGCGACGATGGCACGCGCCGTGCCGGGCCGCGTGATCGAACTGCGGCGCGACCTGCCCGACTGCAGCGGCCACGGACTGCAGTGGGAGCAGGTCTTCGTCTTTGACCTGGCCTTGCCGGCCGGGCTGCTGCCGCGCAACCAGGATGGCGAGGTCGAGTCGCTGCGCCTGCTGCCCGTCGACGAAGCGCTGACCCTGGCGGCCGGCGGCGCGATGACGGTCGACGCGGCCCTGGTGACGCTGGACTTCGCGCTGCGCCACCGGCTGCTGAACGCGGCCGACCACGCGCGATGCGCCGGGCGCGCCGCGCCCCTGTTCGTCGCCGGCTGAACGCGGGCCCAGGGCGGCGCGTCCGTGGCGCACCCGGCTCCGTATGTGTTTTTTGAATCGTCGCGTCACAAACGCTGAACCCTTTTGCACGGGCCTGTCTCTACAGTGCCTTCATGAACACCCCCGCCACCATCCCGGCCCGCTACACCGGCACCGCGATCGCGCTGCACTGGCTGCTGGCTGCCGCGATCCTCGGCAGCGCCGCCTTCGGCTGGTACATGAGCGGGTTGCCCGGCCTCACGCCGCAGAAGCTCAAGCTCTACAACTGGCACAAGTGGGCCGGCGTCACGATCCTCGTGCTGTCGGCGCTGCGCCTGGCCTGGCGCCTGACGCACCGCCCGCCGGCCCTGCCGCACGCGGTCCTGCAGGCAATGCCCGGCTGGCAGCTCAGGGCCTACCACGCGACCCACGCCCTGATGTATGCGCTGTTCTTGGCGGTGCCGCTGGCCGGCTGGGCCTACAGCTCGATGGCGGGCTTTCCGATCGTGCTGTTCGGCGTGCTGCCGCTGCCGGACTTCGTCGCGGTCGACAAGGAGTTCGCCAAGGTCTTCAAGCCGGTCCACGCGATCCTGGCCTACACGCTGCTGGCGCTGGTGGCGCTGCACGTGGCGGCGGCGGTCAAGCACCACGTCATCGACCGCGACGGGCTGCTGCAGCGCATGCGCCCGGGGCGCGCCTGACGCCATCGATCCGACACGAACCAGCACGCCAGGAGGTGCCCCATGAGAACGCTCACCCTCACGCTCGTCAGCCTGGCCTCGGCCGCGCTGCTCGCCCTGGCCGACCCCGCGGCCGCCGAGGCGCCCGCCGCGAAGCTGATGCCCGGCAGCGAGATCGGCTTCGTCAGCAAGCAGATGGGCGTGCCGGTCTCCGGCAAGTTCACCCGCTTCGACGCCCAGATCGCCTTCGACCCGAAGAAGCCCGAGAGCAGCAAGGTCGGCTTCACGATCGACATCGCCAGCGCCACCATCGGCGACGCCGAGACCGACCGCGAGCTGCCCAAGGCACCGTGGTTCAACGCGGCCAGGTTCCCGCAGGCCAGCTTCCAGTCCAGCAGCATCAAGCCGCTCGGCGGCGGCAAGTTCGAGGTCGCCGGCAAGCTGGCGATCAAGGGCAACAGCCAGGACGTCGTCGTGCCGGTGGCGCTGACGCAGTCCGGGGCCCCGACCGCCCCGGCCACCACCGCGACCGGCACCTTCGCGATCAAGCGCCTGGCCTTCAAGATCGGCGAGGGCGAGTGGACCGACACCTCGATGGTTGCCGACGAGGTGCAGGTCAGGTTCAAGCTCGCACTGACCGGCGTGGCCCCTCTCTGATCCTTCATCTCTGAGCCTTCATCTCTGAGCCTTCAGTCCAGATCCTCTCCTCCCTTCCCCCACCCGCAAGGACCCGAAAGATGAACAAGACCCTGCTCGCCACCGCCTTCGCTCTGCTGGCTGCCGCCGGCGGTGCGCAAGCGCAGAGCGCCACCTACGCGATCGACCCGACCCACACCTTCACCACCTTCGAGGCGCTGCACTTCGGCACCTCGACGATCCGTGGCCGCTTCGACAAGAAGGAAGGCACGGTGCAGTTCGACCGCGCCGGCAAGACCGGCAAGGTCGAGCTCACCATCGACATGGCCTCGGTCAGCACCGGCGTCGGCCCGCTGAACGATCACCTGAAGAGCAAGGACTTCTTCAACGCCGCCGAATTCCCGACCGCGAAGTTCGTCGCCGACAAGTTCAGCTTCGGCGGCGACAAGGTCACCGAGATCGCCGGCAGCCTGACGATGCTGGGCAAGAGCAACCCCGTCGTGCTCAAGGCCAGCAACTTCAGTTGCTACAACAGCCCGATGCTCAAGCGCGAGGTTTGTGGCGGCGACTTCGAGACCACGATCCAGCGCAGCCAGTACGGCATGAGCTACGGTCTGCCGGGCATCCCGGACGGCATCCGCCTGCTGGTGCAGGTCGAGGCCATCAAGCAGTAGCACGCTCGCGCCGGGTCAGCGCGCGGTGAGGTAGGGCTGCAGCGCGTGTCGCAGCTCGGCCTCGCCGAAGGGCTTGGCCAGGTGCGCGTCCATGCCGGCGGCCATGCACTGATCGCGGTCGCTGTCGTAGGCGTTCGCCGTCACGGCGACGATCGGCACGCGGGGGTGCCCCGCAGCCAGCTCGTGCCGGCGCATCGCACGCGCCGTGGCGAAGCCGTCCATGACCGGCATCTGGCAATCCATCATCACCAGGTCGGGTGTGCGCTGGCGGAACAGCGCCAGGGCCTGGCCACCGTCGGCGGCCAACTCGACCTCGAGGCCGAGGCGCGCGAGCATGGCCTGCGCCAATATCGCGTTGACCGGGTTGTCCTCGGCCAGCAACACGCGGCCCTGCAGCCGCACGGGCGACGCCGGGCTCACCGCGCCCGGCTGCTGCGGCGTCCACGGGGCCGCCGCCGGCAGCCGCGCGGTGAAGATGAACACCGACCCGCCTGCCTCGCCGAGCCGGCACTGCAGGTCGCCCCCCATCGCGCAAGCCAGCTCGCGCGAGATCGTGAGCCCGAGGCCGGTGCCCGCATGGCGACGTCCGAACGAGCTGTCGGCCTGGTGGAAGGCGTCGAAGATGCGCGCCAGGTCCTGCGGCGCGATGCCGATGCCGGAGTCGACCACCTCGAAGCGCACGATCGCCGCGTCATCGACCTCGCGCCCCACGCGCAGGGTGATGCCGCCACGGTCGGTGAACTTGATCGCATTGCCGACCAGGTTGTGCAGCACCTGGCGCACGCGCGCGACGTCGCCGTCGACCCAGCTCGGCCGCGTCAGCGAGAACTCGATGCCGAGCGTCAACCCCTTGTCGCGCGCCGCGGCCACCGACAGGCCCTGCAGGTGGTCGAGCAGGGCGGCCAGATCGAAGGGCTGGCAGTCCAGGCCCAGATGACCGGCCTCGATGCGCGAGAAGTCGAGCACATCGTTGATGATGGCCAGCAGGTGGACGCCGGCGCGCTCGGCGAGCTGCAGCTGCTCGCGCGTCGACGACGCGGCCCCCGGCAGCAGCTGGCGCACGATGCCGAGCATGCCGTGCAACGGCGTGCGCATCTCGTGGCTCATGGTGGCGAGGAACTGGCCCTTGACCTGGCTGTGGCGCTCGGCGAGCGCCAGCGCCGCCGAGCGTTCCTGCGCGATGCGGTCGGCCGTGAAGCGCAGCGCGAGCAGCTCGCGCGTGCGGCGGTCGGCTTCGCGCGCTTCCCAGATCATCATCGCGACGAACATCAGGATCGCCGTGCCGGTGCACACGCCGATCAGGTCCATCCGCGCCAGCTGTTCGATCGCGCCGGGCACGCAGACGAGGACGACGAACAGCTGCACGGCCCGTCGGCGCGGCTGCAGCACGAAAGCCCCGACCGCCCCGACGCCAACCAGTGAAGCCAACACGAGCGCCGTGGCGATCGGCCGGTCGGCAGGCGTCAGCCACAGCCCGGCCAGGCCCCACGCCAGGCTGTCGGCGGCCAGCAGGATCATGAAGACACGCTTCCAGCGCGGATCGTCGCGATGCGTGCTGCGCTGGTAGGCCACGATGCCGCCCAGCCGCACCAAGGCGGTCAGCAGCTTCAGCAGCCACCAGGTCCACAGCGCGCCGGCATCGACGAAGGGTTGCAGCGCCACGACCATCAGCAGCCCGAACGCCACGCCGAGCACCGTGGTCGGCATGACGCGCCGATAGAGGATGCGAAGCTGCTCGGCGTCGACGCGATGCGGGACCTCGGCACCGCCGGCGATCGGAGTGGATAACGCGCTCATGGCGTCCGGAACCGGTGTCCCTCGTCCTTCCGCAGCGATCGGGCCCCCTGCCCGCAGGCAGCATCACGCATTTCTGTTGCCGCGGGGTGGGGGACTTCCACTAGGGCTTGTCAACGCGGCCCGGGGGCTCTCGCCGGGGCCGCGCTGGCCGTGATCGGCCGGCGCGTCAGAACGAGATGTCGACGCGCCGCGGGTCGGCCGCGCCGCCCCGGGTTGCGGCCGGCACCAGATAGCGTGCGAGCAATTCGTGCAGCTCGCGCGCCCGGAAGGGCTTGGCGAGGTGCTCGTCCATGCCGGCGGCAAAGCAGCGCTCGCGGTCGCTTTCGTGAGCGTTGGCCGTCAGCGCCACGATCGGCACGCGAGAGCGGCCCTGGCGCTGCTCGCGCTCGCGGATCTCGCGCGTGGCGGCAAAGCCGTCGAGCTCGGGCATCTGGCAGTCCATCAGCAGCAGGTCGGGCGACGACGCTTCCCAGTGCTGCACCGCCTGCGCGCCGTTCTCGACCAGGTCGACCTCCAGGCCGGCGTCGCGCAGCATCGCCTCGACGACCAGGGCATTGACCGGGTTGTCCTCGGCCACCAGCACGCGACCGAGCAGCCGCCGCGGCACGCCGGGCAGGTCGGTGGGCGGCGGCTGGGTATCGGGCAGATCCGGGGGCAGCGGCACCTCGAAGGCGAACACCGAGCCCACGCCGGGTGCGCTGTGCGCATCGAGGCTGCCGCCCATCGCGTGCGCGAGCTCGCGCGCGATCGTCAGGCCCAGCCCGGTCCCCCCGAAGCGGCGGTCGAAGTTGCCGTCGGCCTGGTGGAAGGCGTCGAAGACGACCTCCAGCTGCGACGGCGGGATGCCGCGTCCGCTGTCCTCGACCTCGACGCGCACGCGCGCCGTCTCGGGGTCGCGCAGCGCGCGGATGCGCACGCCGCCCTCGTCGGTGAACTTGACGGCGTTGCCGATCAGGTTGTGCAGCACCTGGCGCACGCGCGCGGCGTCGCCGCGCATCCAGCCGCCGGACGCCCCGAGGCCGGCGGTGTCGACCTCGATCGACAACCCTTTCTCGCCGGCACGCCCGCCGGCCAGCAGCGCGACCTCCTCGATCACCGCGGCCAGGTCGAAGGGCTCGTCGGCCAGCTGCAGGCGGCCGGCCTCGATGCGCGCGAAGTCCAGCACATCGCTGATCAGCCCCAGCAGGTGCTCGCCCGAACGCTCGATCAGCGTCAGCTTGCGCGCGCGTACTTCCGGCGCGCCGCCAGCGTCGCGCAGCTGCTCGGCCAAACCCAGGATGCCGTGCAGCGGCGTGCGCATCTCGTGGCTCATCGTCGCCAGGAACTGGCTCTTGACGGCGCTATGGCGTTCGGCCAACGCCAATGCCTGGGCATGCGCCGCCGCCTCGTGCTCGAGCAACAGGCGCAGGCGCAGCAGCTCGTGGGTGTGGCGGCCCGCGGTACGCCCCTCCGACAGCAGGAAGGCCTGGAACAGCAGCAGCCCCACCCCGCCGTAGAGTCCGACGGGGCCTCCGACGAGCAGCAGACCCAGGGACGCGGGCAGCAACACGCCGGCGCTGAACCCCCAGTGGGCCAAGGGGTGCAGCGGCAACACCATGCTGGCGATCGCGACCACCGCCACCAGCGTCGCCAGCACCAGCACGGCCACGGTCGCGTCGACCATGGGCACGAACGCCGCGGCCCCCAGGCCCCAGATCAGCCCGTCCGCAGCGACCACGGCCGTGAACCAGCCACGCCATCGGGCGTCGTCCCAGCCGCCGCGGTGCCGGAAGCGCCAACGCACCCACAGCCGCAGCCCGATCACGCCGACCTTGCACACCAGCCATGCCGCGAGCCACGAGGTCGTCACCCGGCCCCACAGCAGGGCGCTCATCAGCACGGCGGCGGCCAGATTGGTCCAGGCGGAGGCGCGGGTGCGCTCGAACAGCAGCTGCGCCTGAGCGGCCAGCATGCGCCGGTGCAGCTCGGGCGAGTCGGCGGCGGTCGGGGGCGCGGGCACGTCGGGTTGCGAAGGGCGGAACGTGGCAATTTACGACATCGAGCGGCGCGCGGGACCCCCGATCACAATCGCCGGATGCGAAAAGTCCTGGGACTCCTCCTCGCCACGGTCGCGCCGGCGCTCCCGGCCGCGCCGGTGGACTACACCCTCGACCCGCAGCACAGCTGGGTCCAGTGGGAGGTGGTCCACTTCGGCACCTCGACGATCCGCGGCCGCTTCGGCCCGGCCGAGGGCGTGGTCACGCTGGACCGCGCGGCCGGCCGCGGCGAGGTCAGCGTGTCGCTGGCAACCGCGTCGGTCAGCACCGGCATCGGCGTCTTCGATGCCCACCTGCGCGGCCCCGACCTCCTGGACACCGCGGCCCACCCGACGGCCTGGTTCGTGGCCCGCCAGCTGCGCTTCGACGGCGATCGGCTGGTTGACCTGCGCGGCGAGTTCAACTTCCGCGGCAGCAGCCAGCCGCTGACGCTGACCGCGCAACGCTTCGCCTGCCATCTGCATCCGCGCCTGCAGCGCGAGGTCTGCGGCGGCGACTTCGAGGGCCGCCTCAAGCGCAGCGACTTCGGCGTCGGCTACGGCCTGCCCTTCGTCGCGGACAGCGTGACCCTGCGGGTGCAGGTCGAGGGCGTGAGCACGGATGCCGCACCGCCGGCGAAGTGAGGACGAGCGAGTGAGTGCCGCCATCAGCCCTGCTCCCGGTGCCGCGCTCGACGGCCTGACCGTGCTCGAGCGCGGCTGGCTGTCGTCCAACAACGTGCTGCTGCGCGGCGCGCCGGGCGAAGGCGCGACCCTGGTCGACAGCTCGCATTGCACGCACGCTGCGCAGACCGTCGCGCTGGTGCGGCACGCTCTCGCCGGCGAGCCGCTGCAGCGCGTCGTCAACACGCACCTGCACTCCGACCACTGCGGCGGCAACGCGGCCTTGCAGCAGGCCTTCCCCGGCCTGCCGGTCGACGTGCCCGTGGGCGAGTTCGACGCCGCGCGGCGCTGGGACGAGGACGCACTCAGCTACCGCGCGACCCATCAGCGCTGCGAGCGTTTCACGGTGCGCGGGTGCCTCGAGCCCGGCACGTCGTTCGCCGTCGGCGGCCGGCGCTGGGACGTGATCGGCGCGCCCGGCCACGATCCGCAGGCGCTGATGCTGTTCGACGCGACCGAGGGCGTGCTGATCTCGGCCGACGCGCTGTGGGAGAACGGCTTCGGCGTCGTCTTCCCCGAGCTCGACGGCGCGTCCGCCTTCGACGACGTGGCCGCGGTGCTGGATGCGATCGAGCGGCTGCCCGTGTCCCTGGTGATCCCCGGCCACGGCGCGCCCTTCGCCGACGTCGCCGGCGCGCTGGCCCGGGCGCGCAGCCGGCTGGCGAGCTGGCGCGCGGCCCCCGACAAGCACGCGCGCCATGCCGCCAAGGTGCTGGTGAAGTACCACCTGATGGAGGAGCGCGAGCAGGCGCTCCCGGACCTGCAGGCCTGGGCCGCCGAGGCGCCGCTGCTGCAGCGCCTGCACGTGCGCGTCGGCCGGGCCGAGGCGCCCAGCGCCGCCGCCTGGTGCATCCGGCTCGTCGACGAGCTCCAGGCGGCCGGTGCGCTGCGCCGCGACGGCGCCCGGGTCTGCGACGCCTGAGGCCCGTTGGCGCGGCCGGCGGGCGCGCGCCCGGGCCGCGCGAGCCGCTGTGCGAGGCCCCGACCGCGCTGCCGCGCCGGTCGGGGCCACAGCGTTTGACCGGGCTTTCGCGCGCCGACCACAATCGGCCGCATGCCCTCCCCCTTGTCGCCCGAGCGTTTGCAGGCGCTGATCGCCCACCTGGAATGCGGCCTGCTGGAGCGCGCCGAGGCGGTGCGCCTGGCGCTGCTGGCCGCGCTGGCCGGCGAGCACGTGCTGCTGATCGGCCCGCCCGGCACGGCCAAGAGCGCGCTGGCGCGGCGCCTGCAGCATGCCTTCGACGGCGCGCGCTACTTCGAGCGCCTGCTGACGCGCTTCTCGGTGCCCGAGGAGCTGTTCGGCCCGCTGTCGCTGAAGGCGCTGGAGGACGACCGCTACGAGCGCCTGAC
>CAZTTC010000088.1:0-11644 GCA_964616015.1 uncultured Methylibium sp.
CGTCGGCAAGTTCTTCTTCCCCTTCGGCATCACGGTCACGGTGGCGGTGCTGGTGAGCCTGTTCGTGAGCTTCACGCTGGACCCCATGCTGTCCAGCATCTGGAAGGACCCGCCGACCACGCGGCTGGCGAAGTTGCCGGTGCTGGGCCACCTGATGCGCGGCACCGACCGCGCGATGGACGCCCTGCACGCGGTCTACGAGGGACTGATCCGCTGGATCTTCAGCGGCCGCCGCTACCGCATGCTGCTGCCGCCGCTGCCGGCCTACGGCCACGGTTTCGCGGCCGACGGCTCGCGCGACCGGGCGAGCCCGCGGCGCCTGCGCCTGGCCACGCTGTCGCCGCGCGGCATCGTGCTCGGGCTGGGTGCGGCCAGCTTCGTCGGCGCGATCGCGCTGGTGCCGGCAGTCGGCAGCGAGTTCATCCCCGAGACGGACAACAGCTACATCCAGCTCAACGTGCGCCTGCCGGTCGGCACCAGCCTCGCGCGCGCCGGGGACAAGATCGCCCAGGTCGAGCAGGCCGTGCGGGCCATGCCCGAGGTGCACCTGGTGTCGTCGACCATCGGCGAGGCCGGCGATGGCCAGCAGCGCAACCAGGCCCAGCTCGGCGTGCAGCTCAAGCCGCGCGACCAGCGCCAGCGCTCGCAGAAGCAGGTCGAGGAGGCGATCCGCGACGCGCTGCTGCCGATCCCGGGCATCGAGGTCTCGCTCGGCCAGCGGCCGATCTACATCGCGCTCCTCGGGCCGGACCCGGCGGTGCTGGACGCCGAGACGCTGAAGCTGGCCGAGAAGGTCCAGGCCATCAAGGGCGTGACCGACCTCGAGACCTCGGTCAAGCCCGGCCTGCCGGCCTACGCGGTGCGGCTGAAGCCCGACGCGGTGCGCCAGCTCGGCATCACCTCGGCCGACCTCGCCGCGAGCCTGCGCGCCTTCGTCAACGGCGACATCGCGACCTACTGGACGGCGCCCGACGGCGAGCAGGTGGAGGTCGAGCTGCGCCTGCCGACGGCGTCGCGCGAGAACGCGGCGCAGCTCGAGGCACTGCCCGTCGCCTACGCGCCCGACGGAACGCCGATCGCGCTGGGCCGGGTGGCCGACATCGTGGCCATCAGCAACCCCGACGTCATCAAGCGCCAGGACCTGCAGCGCCGCCAGGCCATCTACGCCGGTGTGCAGGGCCGGCCCTCGGGCGACGTGGGCGCGGACGTGCAGAAGCTGGTCGATGCCACCACCCTGCCGCCCGGCTACCGCTTCGACGTGCGCGGCCAGACCCGCGAGCAGCAGGAGGCCTTTGCCGCGATGCTGGCGGCGCTGGGCCTGTCGGTGATCTTCATCTACATCGTGCTGGCCTCGCAGTTCGGCAGCTTCCTGCAGCCGGTGGCGATCATGGCGTCACTGCCGCTGGCGCTGATCGGCGTGATGCTGGCGCTGCTGGTGACCGGCTCGACGCTGAACCTCTTCTCGATGATCGGCCTCGTGATGCTGATGGGCCTGGTGACCAAGAACGCGATCCTGCTGGTCGACTTTGCCAACCACGCGCGACGGCGTGGCGCGAGCGTGCCCGACGCGCTGCTCGAGGCCGGCCTGGTGCGCATGCGGCCGATCATGATGACCACCGCGGCGATGGTCTTCGGCATGTTGCCGCTGGCGCTGGCACTCAATGAAGGCGGCGAGATCCAGGCGCCGATGGGCCGCGCGATCATCGGTGGCGTGATCACCTCGACCCTGCTGACCCTGGTGGTGGTGCCGGTGCTCTACAGCTACCTGGCGCGCGGGCGCCGGGGGGCGGCAGTCCCGGCCAGTGGCGCGGCCGCGCAGCCAGGCACGGTGGCGACCGCGCGGTAGCGGCGGCGGTTCAGGCCGCCAGTCGCAGCGGTGCGGGGGCGCTGGCGGCGAGCGCGCGCACGCCCTGGCGGTCGAACAGTGCGCTGGTGAAGAAGCGCAGCGCGATGCGCGAGTAGGCCGCCGGATCGAGCGCATAGGAGCCGAGGTGGTGCGGGCTGGACGTGACCCACAACCGGGCACGGGCCGCGGCGGCGATCGCGCGCGCGTGGCTGCACGGCACGAAGGGGTCGTCGCTGCCATGCACCACCAGGGTCGGCCGGCCGCACAAGCACGGAGCCGCATCGATCGGGCGCAGGCGCTGCAGCGCGACGCCCGTGACGCAGCGCGCCAGCAGCAGTGCGCCCGGCAGAAAGTACCAGGGCAGGCCCGAGAGCTTGGCGTACTGCTGCTCCAGCATCGCTGCGAAATCGGCGAAGGCGCTGTCGATCATCAGCGCACCGATGCGCGGGTCGGCGGCCGCAGCCATCAGCGCGGCACTGCCGCCCATCGAGGCACCGAGCACACCGATGCGACCCGGCTCGTAGCCGCGCGCCACCAGGTAGTCGACGGCGCCGCGCACGTCGAACTGCTCGTGCGCGCCGTAGGTCAGACGGGCGGGGCCGCTCTCGCCGTGCCCGCGCAGGTCCAGCATCAGCACCGATACGCCCGCGGCGCGCAGTCGCAGTGCCAGCTCGAGCGTGGGTGCCTTCAGCTCGTCGCCACGGCAGGCGTCCTTGCCGTGGACGAAGACCACCGCGGCGCGCCGAGGCCGCGCCGGCAGGTACCAGGCGCCGATCAGCACGCGCCCGTCGGACGCCGGGAACTGCACGCGGTCGCCGCCGCCGACACCGGCCTGCGGCTCGGGCACGCGGCGGCGCGCGCGGGTGAAGCGCCGCATGACGCGGGCGCAGACGGCCAGGTAGGCGACGCCGCACAGCAGCGCCAGGGCGGCAACGCTCGTCAGGAGGATCAGGATCGCGGTCATGGTCGGTTCGGCGCAGGTGGGGGGCGGGCTCAGGGCGCGGCGAACGCCCACCCGGGTGCCCGCTGCGGGAGGGGCCGACCGAGGCCGCGAGCCAGCCGCCGCACGCCGCGGCGCAGCCGCGCCGACAGGCCGTGGGGCGGCGTCAGTGGCTGGGCCAGCGAGCGCTCGACCCGCAGCACGCCCGCCTCGCGGCGGCAGGGGGAGACCACGAAGCCGCAGGCCTGCGTGCAAGCGAGCATGGGAGCGTTGTCGGCCAGCACTTCGCCGACCAGCCAGCGCAGCCCGGCCCGGCGCGCGAGTTCGGTCAGCGCCGCCATCAACTGCAGCGCGAGGCCACGGCCCTGCCAGTCGTCGGCGATCGCCACCGCGAACTCCGCGCTGACGCCGTCGTCGGCGATCGCATAGCGCGCTTCGCCGATGACGCGCTCACGGCCGTCGCAGGGCAGTGTCAGCAGCAGTCCCACGTGGCGCTCCTGGTCAACGCTGCACAGGCTGCGCAGCGTCGCTTCGCTCAGCCCCCGGACCGCCCCGTGGAAGCGGTTGCGCCGCGCCGCGGGCGAGAGTCGCTCGACGAAGTCCTGCTGCGCGCGGGCGTCCTCGGGGAACACCGGCCTCAGCGTCGCATGGTGGCCGTGGGGCAGGGCAAGGTCGCGCCACAGCGGCAGGACCGGCAGCGTGCTGCGGCGTGAGGCAGGAGGGGTGACGGCGTTCATGGGGTGGATGCTGGGTGAGCGATGGCGCAGTGTTCAGGCAGGGGCTCGTGCTCGTCCTTGGGCGGCCTGAAGTGCGGCTGAAGCGTCCTGAAACCGCCATCCGGGGCGGTACATTGCGTCCGCGTCGCCGCACCGAGGGTGTGGTCGTCGCGTGTGGAGTCCCCGTGTCCGAACGCCTGCTCTTCGGCCGCTGCGAACTGCGGCCCGACGAACGCCAGTTGCTGATCGATGGCCAGCCCGCCAGCCTGGGCGCGCGCGCCTTCGACCTGCTGGCCACCCTGGTCGCGCTGCGCGATCGCGTCGTCACCAAGGACGAGTTGCTCGATCGCGTCTGGGCCGGCCTCGTGGTCGAGGAGAACAACATCCAGGTCCAGGTCTCGACGCTGCGCAAGCTGCTCGGCCCGACGGCCATCGCGACCCTGCCGGGGCGGGGCTACCGCTTCTGCCTGCCGGTCGAGGCGGGCGGCCTGGTGGCTCCATTGGCGCCATCGACGGTGCCGCCGTCGCCGGTGGCGCCTGCGGCCCTGCCGGAACCGGGGCGGATGCCATCGCTGATCGGGCGCGAGACGGCCCTCGCCGAGCTGCGGGCCCGCTGTGCGGTCGAGTCGCTGGTCACCCTGGTCGGCCCGGGCGGTGTGGGCAAGACCCGGCTCGCCCAGCAGCTGGCGGCCGAGCGAGCGCGGGAGGACCCGCGGGCCGTCGCCTGGGTCGATCTGGCCGCGCTGTCCGATGCCGCTCTGGTGCCGGAGGCCGTCGCCGCGGCCCTGGGGCTGGTGGCCACCGGCGCGCCGCCCCTGCAGGCACTGGTGACGGCGCTGCGCTGCGAGTCCGTCCTGATCGTGCTCGACAACGCCGAGCACCTGATCGAGGCCGTGGCCGAGCTGGCGCTGGTGCTGCTGCGCGGGACGGCCGGCGTGTGCCTGCTCGTCACCAGCCAAGCGCCGCTGCGCGTCGAGGGGGAGGTGGTCTGGCGGCTCGACGGTCTGACGCTGCCGCCGCCGGGCGTCGATGTCGAGGCGGCCCGGTCACATGGCGCCGTGGCCCTGCTGTGCGAGCGCGCCCAGGCGCTCGACCGGCGGTTCCGCCTGCACGCCGACAACCTCGGCGCGGTGCTCGAGATCTGCCGCCGCCTCGACGGCCTGCCGCTCGCCCTGCAGTTGGCGGCCGCGCGCGTCGGCAGCCTCGGCGCACAGGCGGTGGCCGAGCGGCTCGACGCGCGCTTCGCACTGCTGAAGTCGGCGGCCCGCGACGCGGCCCCGCGGCACGGCAGCCTGCAGGCGGCGCTGGACTGGAGCTGGGAGCTGCTGGCGCCGACCGAGCAGGCGGTGTTCCGCCGCCTCGGCGTGTTTGCCGGTGGCTTCTCGCTCGACGGTGCGGCCGAGGTCGCCAGCGTCGACCGGCGTGCCGAGGCGCGGCTGGACCGCTGGGATGCGATCGACGCGCTCGCGGCGCTGGTCGAACGCTCCCTCGTGCAGGCCAGTGCGGCCGATCCGCCGCGCTATGCGCTGGCCGAGACGGCGCGGGCCTATGCGCTCGAACGACTGAAGGCCGCGGGCGAGGCCGAAGTCGCGCGCGACGCGCATGCGGCCTGGGTGCGGCGCCTGTTCGAGCCCGCCGCGGAGGATTGGCTGCGCCTGAGCGATGGCGATTGGCTGGCGCGCTACGCCGGCGAGATCGACAACCTGCGCGTCGCGCTCGCGCGCCTGCAGGACCGGCTGTGGGCCGACCCGGCCGATGCCGATGCGCAGCAAGCGCTGGTGGCGCTGTTTGGCGCCGCAGCGCCGCTGTGGCAGCACCTCGCGCTCGATGCCGAGGCGCGGCGCTGGTCCGAGGTCGCCGAGCCGCTGCTCGCGGCCAACGGCGCATTGCCCGGGCCACTGGCCGCGCGCGCCTGGCGTGGCATCCAGTGGACCTGGGCGGCGGTCGAGCCGGCCCGGTCGCGCGCCGCCGCTCACGAAGCGGCGCGCCTCTACCTTGAACTGGGCGATGTGCACGGGCAATTTGCCCAGCTGGCCGGCGAGGCCGGCCTGTACGTCGGCCCCGATCCGCGCGCCCGCGCGGCGCTCGACGCGGCGTTGCGGCTCGAGCGGGTCGACTGGCCGGCCCGCGAGCGCGCCTGGGGTCAGCGCGCTCGTGCCGACGTCGCGCGCGCCGAGGGGCGACTGGCCGAGAGCCGGGCTGCGCGCCAGGCCGAGCTGGCCCTGCGCGCCGAGGCCGGTGACGAACGCGGCCGGCTGCGCGCGCTGGCGCACCTGGCCGATCTCGCTCTGGCGATGGGCGATGCGCTCGAGGCGGTGCGCTGCGGCCGCGAGCTGCTGGCCGATCCGGCGCTGCAGCGTCCGTCGTCGACGCGATGCACGGCGCAGCTCAACCTGGTGCACGCTCTGCTGGTGCGGGGCGAGGTCGACGCGGCGGCGGCGCTGGCGCCGCAGGTGGCGGCGCTGGCGCGCGACTTCGGCCTGCTCTGGCTGGCAGCCGACGACCTGGCCTGGCTGGCCGCGCTGCAGGGGCGCTGCGAGGTCGCGGCATCGCTCGCCGGCTGGGCCGATGCCGCCCATGGGTGGCGCGGCGAGCCGCGTGCGGCCGCGCGGGCCGAGGCG
Source organism: uncultured Methylibium sp. (assembly GCA_964616015.1). GTDB lineage: Bacteria > Pseudomonadota > Gammaproteobacteria > Burkholderiales > Burkholderiaceae_C > Methylibium. The sequence continues at coordinate 6,124 of CAZTTC010000088.1, forward strand.
CGCGCGCGCGCCGCGGTGCTGATCCGGGCGGCGCTCGACGCTGGCCGCGTCGACCTGCTGGCACAGCAGGGGGCGGCGTGGCCCGAGGCGACGGTGGTCGATCGCGCAGGCGCCGCGGACTGAGCGCGCCGCGCCGGTCTCAGCGGCTGTTGCCGGGATTGGTGATGCGCGGGTCCACGCCCAGTGTCTGCCCGGTCGCCGGGTTTGTCAGTTGCGCCGTGTACTGGTAGGTCGTGGTGGTGTCGTCGAGGTCGGTGATGGTCACGACGCTGCCGTCGGTCGAGCGCGTTGGATGGGCGAACTCGCCGTTCGGGTTCTCGGCCAGCGAGATGCCGTAGAAGTGAGTCTGGCCGTCGTTCGTGTCGGGGAAGACCCAGCCGGGCGTGGTGCTCACGAAGCTGATCACGACCGCGGCGCCGGGTGCGCTTGCATCGACGACCAGCTGGTCCGGATCGCAGACCACCACCGGGTTCTGGGGATCGTGGCTGTCGATGCTGACGTTGACGGTGTTGGGGGCAGGCATGCGAGGCTCCTCGTGGGTCACGGGTTGAAAGAAGGAGACCGACACGGCGGCGGGGCCGGCATCGGGTTCATCGGGTGGCTGGGGTGCCGAGGTCGTTCTGCAGCGCGACCAGCTCGGGATGGCGGAAGCTCGTGGCCTGCAGCCGGTCGCGCCAGGCGCGCGCCGCGTCGCGCTCGCCGAGCGCCCACTGCGCCCGCGCCAGCGTCGCTGCGATCTGCGGCAGACCTTGCGCCGCCAGGGGCTCGAGATCCGCGGCGACACTGCGCCACAGCGCACTCGCGCGGCCGGCGTCACCCTGCGCCGCGAGCAGGCGGGCCAGCTCGAAGCGCGCCGCCGATGCGTCGCGCAGCGCGTCGGCGTTGAGTGTCAGGCCGCCGCTGCGCAGCCCTTGCAGATCCTCGGTGTAGCGGGCGAGTTCGTCGATGCGCTGGGCCACCGGCGCGACACCGTGGCGCGCCGCCAGCGCCAGGTAGCGGCCGCGCATCGACACCGTGATCTCGATCTTGCTCGGGTCGAGCGCGAGCAGCCGGTCCAGGTCGATGCGCAAGGCCGGCAACGCGGCCTGCGCCGACGCGAGTTCGCCGCGCGCGACCTGGATCTCGGCCAGACGCAGCCTCGACCACCACAGGTTGGTGGAGCGCCAGGCGTTGTCGGCGTCGCGCCGGGCGACCGTCTGGGCCAGCGCGAGGCTGTGCTGTTCGTGGGCCAGCGCCTCGTCCAGCCGGCCTTCGTACAGGGCGAGCCCCGCCAGCTCCTGGCTCACGTTCTGCAGGCCCTGCTGGGCCTGCAGGTTGCGTGCGGCATCCGGCAACCCCAGGTAGAGCGCCTGCTTGGCGCGCTGCAGTTCGGCGGCGGCGCCGTAGCGCCCCAGGCGGGTCTGTGCCATGGCCATCCAGCCCAGGGTCTGCGCCAGGTCGTAGGCCCGCTCGGCGTTCGAGCCGACCAGCGTCGCGGTCAGGCGCCGCGCTTCCTCGAAGTAGTCCAGCGCCTCGGCGGGCCGCGCAGCGTCCAGCCGCAGCACGCCCAGGTTCTCGGCCGCATAGGCCGCTTCCATCTGCCACTCGGCCTGTTGCGGGTCGATGCGCCGCAGCTGCTGCGCGAGCGTGCGGTACTGCTGGAACGCCCGCTCGGCCGCCTCGCGCTGGCCACGCTCGCGGGCGATGTAGCCGACCCAGAATTCGCTCTGGGCATGGTCGAAGATGCGCTGGGGATCATTCGGCGCGGTGGCCAGCAGGCGTTGCGTGGTCGCCGCCGCTTGCTGGTAGGCCTGCAGCGCCTCGTCGAGCTGGCCGCGCTGTTGTCGGATCTCGCCGATCAGGTGCTGGGCACGCGAGCGGTGGCCGAGCGCCGCGGCGTCCAGCCGGTCGGCCGGCTGCGCCTCGTAGTGCGCGAGCGCCCTCTTGCCGACCGCATCGAGCGCGTCCAGCCGTCCGACCGGCTCGAGTTTCTTGCGCAGATCGGTCAGCATGAACTCGATCAGGCCCTCGGCCTGCTCGCGCTGCTGCCGCGCGTCGTCGCGCGCCCGCACCGCCAGCGCCGTCAGCACGCCCAGCACGGCCATGCCGGCCAGTGCGCCGGCGGTGATCGCACCGAGCCAGCGCAGGCGCCGCGCGGCGTCGCGACGGACCAGCTCGTCGAAACCCACACCCACCATGCCGGCCAGCAACTTCAGCGGCGCGCGCTTCGAACCGTCGGCCTGCACGCGCAGGTCGGCGGCGATGGGTTCCTGCTCCGGGCCGCGCGGCTCGCCTTCGGCGTCGAGCGCATGGCGCAGCGCGTTGGGGAAGCACTCCTCGGCTTCGCGGCCCGGCTGGCGCGAAGCGAAGGGTTCGCCCGAGGCGATCAGGGCCAGCACCCGGCCCTCGCCGTGCAGGCGCTTGAACTCGACGATCTCTCGTTCCACCCACAGCGAGCGCGCTGCCTCGGGACTGCAGACGACCACCAGCCAGCGGCTGGCCGTCAGCGCGGCCTGCACTTCGACCCGCAGGTCGGCCCCGGCGTGCAGGTCGTCGCGGTCGCGAAACACCGGCCGCGCCTGGCGCGGCACCGGCCCCTGGGCGGTGACCCGCCCGACCAGGGCGCGCGGCAGGCGGTAGGTCTCCAGGCGCTTCTGCAGCCACTGGGCGACGGCTTCGTCGCGGTGGCTGTAGCTGATGAAGGCCCAGTACTTCGGCGGCAGCCCCGCGGCCGGACCGCCGAGCTCCGGGGCGTCCGTCCCGCCGGCCAGGCTGAGCGTCGGGCGCCGGGTCACGCTGGCCTCCGCTGGGCGTGGCGCAGGGCCGTGGCCAGCCGCGCCGGCTCGCAGGGCCAGGCGTGGCGATGGCCGGCAGGATCGCCCCGCCGCCACAGCAGGGTGGCCGGCACCCCGGAGCGCGGATCGAGATGGATCACCGGGACGTGGCGGCGCAAGGCCTCGCCGACCACCTCGCCGGTGCCGCCGGGGCCGCGTGCCGGTTCACCGTCCCAGACCGCGATCAGCAGATCCGAGGCCTCGACCATCGCGTCGCCCAGTTGGCGATAAGCGCAGGCAGGACGGTCGCGGGGACCGGCCAGCACGGTGACGCGGGCGGCCTGCGCGAGCAGGCGCCGAAAGCGCTGCCGGGCGGTGGGCAGCATGAGGTCACTCTCGCAGGCACCGGCCTCGAACGGCAGCATGGCATGCAGCGACCAGCCGGCCTGCAGCGCCAGCGCAGCCAGATGCTGGTCGCTGCCGTCGGCCAGCGCGCTGGTCAGCCACGGCCGACCCGGCGCGGGTGCGCGTTCGGCCAGTTGCGCGAGCAGGCGCCGCACCTCGGGCGTCAGTCGCTCCAGGTGCTTGCGGTTGACGCGGTTCAGCCGATGTCCGGTGACGCCGACGCTCAAGCTCGATTCTCCATGGGCAGGTTGCAAGCAAGGACTCCGCCGCCGGGGCCGACGCAGTCTAGCGGCCGGCGGTGCGGGCTCAGCGCACAGCGCTCGCGGTCTGCAGCAGCAGCGGCGCGGGGGCCAGCAACTGCGCCAGGCGCGGATCGGCATGCGCGGGGGCTGCCAGCGCGCTCACGGCCTGGAAGCCGGTCAGCGTGGCCGACAAGGCCAGGACGAGGGCGGTGCAACGGATCTGACGGTCGGACATGGCGCTCTCCTCGGGGCATGCACCGCGGCGCGGGGCGATGCACGAAGGATCGGCGCCGGCCGGGCTCGCCGTCCTTGAAGTGCCTGGGCCCGGCCTGAAGCGTCCTGAAAGTCGCGCTGGCGGACCGGGCCACCGCTCAGAGCGTCAGCTTCCAGCCCTCGACCAGGGCCGCCGGCGTGGTGATCGATCCCAGCTGGCGCATCTGGTAGGTGTCGCTCTCGGGCACGATTTCGGCGCGGTCCGAAAGACCGACCAGGCCCTCGCCGAACATGCGCAGGAAGCCATCGTCGAAGCGCATCACGTTCAGTGGCGCGACGAGCCGGCCGTCCTCGACCCAGAAGCAGGCGAAGCGCGTCATGCCGGTCATGCGGCAGGCCTGGCGGTCGCTGTAGTTCAAGTACCAGAGGTTGCTGACGTACAGCCCCGTGCCCAGCGACTCGAGCAGGCCGTCGTGGGGCAGGGCGCCGGGCGCCAGGCTCAGCGACTCGGGCGCTTCCTCGGCGTTGGCGCCGTTGGCCGCCAGGCCGTACTCGCGCGCCGAGCGCGGCGAGTTCAGCGTGTCGGCCGCCATGCCGCCGCGCACCAGCGCCACCTCGGCCGGCTTGACGAAGCCATCGGCGGTGAAGGCCGGTGCGATGCCGCGGCCGGTGGCCTCGGTGAGATGGAAGCCGGCGTTCAGGCGCGCATCGCCGTGCGCGAGCTGCAGCAACGACGAGACCCCGGTCCGCCTCGACTTCAGGCTGAATCCGCTCCAGCCCAGCGCGCCCAGCAGCTCGTTCATGGCCGCGGGGCTGAAGGCGGCGCGGTAGGCGCCGGGTGCCAGCGTGCGGGCCTCGAGCTCGAGCAGCTCGACCCGCGCCGCGGCCTCGTGCACGCGGCGTGCGAACTCGGGCGTGGACCATTGCGTGCCGGCGTAGGCCGTCTTCACCGCCTTGTCGGCCGCGTGATACAGGCACCAGTCGAAGTGGAAGCTCTCGACGCGATGCCAGTGGCGCGAGCCCAGGCTGTCGGCATAGGCACGCACCACCGGACCGCCGGCGTAGAAGCCGACGAAGTCTCGGCCGGCCGCATGCTCGCGCACCGCGTCGATCACCTGGTCGGCCGTGGGCAGCGAGCCGGGGTCGTCGCGCTCGCTGCGGGTCGCGGTGTCGGGCAGCAACAGCCAGGGGTCGTCGGGGATGAGGTCGAGGTCGCTCGCCAGCTGGGCACGCTCGGACTGCAGGCGGCGGATGTCCCGGGCGGCGTCGCCGCTCAGCGTCAGGCTGCTCTCGGCGCGCCGCGCGCCGCGCACGACGGCGACGGTCGCCTGGGCCTGCAGCACCTGCGTGGCCTGGCGCAGCGCCGCGCGGTTGAAGCGCAGGAAGTCCGAGGACTCGGCGTTCAGCGTCAGGCTGACGCGGTCCACCCCCTCGGCCACGCACACCGCGGCGGCCAGGGTCTCGAAATGCGAGCGATCGGTGAGCGTCGTCATGTCAGTTCGCTCCGCCGAAGACGTCGACCGACGAGAACCTGCACGCCGGTGCCGCATGGCCGACGCGGAGCACCTGCGAGGGCTCGCCCTTGCCGCAGAAGGGCGTGCCCATGGTCTGCATCGTGGACGCGTCGCCGACCATCGCCAGCGAGCGCCAGAAGGTCGCGCTGATGCCGCGGTAGTTGGGGTTGCGCACCACTTCGGCCAGCTTGCCGTCGCGGATCATGCGGCCGTACTCGCAGCCGAACTGGAACTTGTTGCGCGAGTCGTCGATGCTCCACGAGCAGTTGGTGTGCATCACCACGCCGTAGCCGACGCTGCCGATCAACTGCTCCAGCGTCGCGTCGCCGGGCTCGACGTTGAGGTTGCTCATGCGGTCGATCGGCGCGCGGTTCCAGCTGCAGGCGCGCGTGGT
>CAZTTC010000089.1:0-11639 GCA_964616015.1 uncultured Methylibium sp.
CCGAGGGGAAGCGACGGGCGGCTTCCCGGTAGACGAGATGAGCACCGTCCAGATCGTCCACGTCGGCAGGAAGGCATGACCGTGATGGACGCCGAGACCCTGACCGAGACGCCGGCCGACGGACAGACCATGGGCGAGATCATGTTCCGCGGCAACATCGTGATGAAGGGCTATCTCAAGAACCCGGCCTCGACGGCCAAGGCCTTCGAGGGCGACTGGTTCCACACCGGTGACCTGGCGGTGATGGAGCCGGACCGCTACGTGAAGATCAAGGACCGCAGCAAGGACATCATCATCAGCGGCGGCGAGAACATCAGCTCCATCGAGGTCGAGGACGCGCTCTACCGCCATCCGGCCGTGATGGCCTGCGCGGTGGTGGCCAAGCCCGACCCGAAGTGGGGCGAGACACCGGTGGCCTTCGTCGAGCTCAAGCCCGGTGCCGAGGTCGATGCCCAGGCGCTGATCGCGCACTGCAAGTCGCTGCTGGCCGGCTACAAGGTCCCGCGGGAGATCCGCTTCGAGGTCATCCCCAAGACCTCGACCGGCAAGATCCAGAAGTTCCAGCTGCGCGAGCGGGCGAAGTCCGCCAGTGCGATCGAGTGAAGGACGAGCCCGCATGAACACCCCGACGACCGAGCCCCTGGTGCTGAAGCAGCGCGACGAGCGCGGCGTGGTCACGCTGACGCTGAACCGCCCGCAGGCCTTCAACGCGCTGTCCGAAGCCATGCTGGAGGCGCTGCAGGTCGAGCTGGATGCCGTCGCCCGCGACGACACCGTGCGCGTGCTGGTGCTGGCCGCGGCCGGCAAGGCCTGGTGCGCCGGCCACGACCTGAAGGAGATGCGGGCTGCGCCGTCGATGGACCACTACCGCGCGCTGTTCGGCCAGTGCGGCAAGGTGATGATGGCGCTGCAGAAGCTGCCGGTGCCGGTGGTCGCCAGGGTCCACGGCATCGCCACCGCGGCCGGCTGCCAGCTGGTGGCGATGTGCGACCTGGCGGTGGCCGCCCGCACCGCGAAGTTCGCGGTCAGCGGCATCAACGTCGGCCTGTTCTGCTCGACGCCCAGCGTCGCGCTGTCGCGCAATCTGTCGCGCAAGGCCGCCTTCGAGATGCTGGTGACCGGCGACTTCATCTCGGCCGACGAGGCCCGGGCCAAGGGCTTGGTGAACCGGGTCGCCGAGCCGGAGCAACTCGATGCGGCGGTCGAGGCACTGGTGGCCAGCATCGTCGCCAAGCCGCGCGTCGCGGTGGCGATGGGCAAGCAGCTCTTCTACCGCCAGATCGAGAGCGGCATCGAGGCCGCATACACCGAGGCCTCGCAGACCATGGCCTGCAACATGATGGACGAGTCGGCCCTGGAGGGCGTGCTGGCCTTCACCGAGAAGCGCAAACCGGGCTGGGCGAGCGGCGGCTGAGCACGCCCTGGCGCGTCGCCTGGCACGCCGTCTAGAACGTCGCCTTGTCCCCTGGCTCCAGCACCAGCACCTGGGTCGGCGTCTTGCCCAGCGCGTCGACGTATTCCTTGGGCGTGCCGCGCAGCAGCGGGTTGGTGCCGTAGTGGATGGGGATGGCGAACTTCGGCTTGAGCATCTCGCGCGTCGCCAGCGCCGCGTCCTGCGGCGGCATCACGAAGTGGTTGCCGATGGGGATGAGGATCAGATCGGGCTTGTACAGATCGCCGATCAGCTTCATGTCGCCGAAGATGCCGGTGTCGCCCATGTGGTAGATGCGAAAGCCGTTCTCGAGCTCGACGATGAAGCCCAGCGGTTCGCCGCCCAGGCGCATCTCGTCCTTGCCGGTCTCGGGGTTGCGCCAGCGGAACTCCGAGCTGTGCTCGGCATGCGTGGCGATGATGCGGATGCCGCCCTCCGCGCCGAAGGGCAGCACCACGCCGCCCTTGTTGAAGCGCGGCGCCATGTCGGCGGGCATCACGCCCAGCGTGGCCATCGAGTCCGCCAGCCCGGCCGGCGCGTAGACGCGGGCCTTGTTCAGCGCCGACAGGGCCGGCGCGTCGGCCATGTGGTCGAAGTGCGCGTGGGTCACCAGGATGAGGTCGACCTTGCCCAGCGCCTCGAGCTTCTTGTATTCCGGCGGCGTCTTGGGGTTGGTGACCAGCCAGGGATCGATCACGATGACCTTGCCACCGGGCGAGGTGATCTTCACCGCGGCCTGGCCCAGCCACAGGACCTCGACCTTGGGCGCCTGAGCGGCCACCAGCGTGGTCAGGGCGACGCAGGCGATGCCGGCGACGAGTCGAGCGAGGGCAGGGATCATCGCGGCACTTCCCGGACGGGTGGGGGTGCCGACGATTCTAGGCAGGGCGTCGTACCGACGGGCTCGCCTCGTCGGTGGCGAGGCGGCGGCGCAGTTGCGCGTAGACCTCGGGGCGGCTCAGCAGCGCCATGTGGTGGGTGTCGTGGGCGATCCACTGCCGGCTCTTCGCGAAGGCCAGCGTGCGCGTCGCGTCCGCATGGCGGCCAAGCGCGCTGTCCAGCGGCACCAGGCCGTCGCCGAGCAGGCGGTCCTTGAGGTCGCCGCTGCGCTGGCCGATGCTGGCGGCGATCGCATGGCAGCGCGGCCCGCGCGGCAGCGGCAGGTGCTGGCGGTGGTCCGCGCTGCGCTGGAAGCGGTCGCGGCCCACCCAGTCCTCGTCGAGGAGATTGCCGTGGCGCAGGTCGGTGATGCCCGCGCTGCGCAGCTTGCCGAGGCGCGCGAAGGGCGCGGCATAGGGCACCGCGCCCAGCACCGTGTCGATCCAGTGGCCGGCGCGCTCCAGCGGCGCGCCGTGGTGCGGCGTGCCCAGGAACACCAGGTCGTCCAGCCGCTGCGGCCAGCGCAGCCCGACGCCCGCCGCGTGGTGCAGCGCACTGCGCGCCAGCAGCCCGCCCATGCTGTGGGCCAGCACTACCAGGCGCTCGACCGGTCGCGGCCAGGCCTCGAGCAGCCGCTCCATCTGCCCGGCCAGCGCGCGTGCGTTGATGGAGACGTGCAAGCCGCTGTTGTAGTGCAGGTAGACGGGCGTGAAGCCCAGGTCGCGGGCGAGCGACGCGCCGTGGTCGTGGCCCTCGCGCGACCACTGCAGGTCGTTCATGCACAGGCCGTGCACCAGCACCAGCAGGCGGCCGCTGGCCTGGGGCATCCGGGCAGCGAGGGCGGCGCGCTCCAGCGGCAGGGCCTGGCCACCGCTGCGCAGGGCCATCGGTGTGGCCAGCGGGTTGCCGGTCGCCGCGAGGTAGTCGCCCAGCACGCCGTTGAGCGCGGACACGATGGCCTCGCGCTCGGGGCTGGCGGCAACGCCGCCCGGCGACGCAGCCAGCGCGGGCGCCAGCGCCCCCAGCAGCGCGTCGAGGCTGCCGCCGACCACGCGCGTGACGCCGCGGATGCTCTGGTAGACCAGGCCGGTGATGCCGCGCGTGCGCCCGGCCAGCGTCGCCTCGCTCGCGATCGGCCCGCGGGCGATACGCTCGTGCAGGGCCTCGACCAGGTCGGTGAGGCCGGCGGTGGCGTCGGTGGCCAGGCGGGCCGCGCCGCGCAGGTCGGACGGGTGAAGCGGTGCGCGTGGGCTCATCGAAGATCTCCGTCAAGAGTCAGTACAGCGCTGGCAGGCCGTCGCCGTAGGCAAGGGGTCAAGCATCGCGGGCGCGGGCCGGCGCCGGATAGAGCCCCTGCAGCAAGCCGGTCGCGGTCGCGCCCAGCGTGGCGGCCAGGGCCCCGGGGGCGCCGGAGCGCATCGCTTGCCTCAGCTCGTCGGCGCGGCCGTCCACGGCCGCGCCGACCGCCGCGCGCCAGAAGGCCGGCGCCTCGCCCTCGGCCCAGTTGCCGCGGCCGCGCCCGTAGTGCGCCACTGCGAGATAGCCCAGCAGCGCGGCCTTGACGAGGTCGAGCAGCACCTCGTCGGTCCATGCGAGGGTCGGCCGGTCGACGCCGCGCACCAGGTTCACGCCCTTGGCCAGGCCCGCCGCACTCAGCGCGCCCAGCAGGCCGCCGGCCAGCAGGCCGCCGCCGAGCGTCATGCCGCCGCTGGCGATGTCGGCCTTCAGGCCGGCCAGCGCACCGGTGACGGCGCCGCCCCAGAGCGCGGCCTTGCCTTCGCTCAACGGCTCGCGCACCGCGTAGTGCTCGGCCAGCCGCGTCAGCACGGCCTCGGTGGCGTGGCCGTCGAGGCCGTGCAGGCGGATGAGCTGGTCGGTGCTGGCACGGATGTCGGCCTCGAGCCGCTGCGCCAGCGCCTGCATCGCGCGCTCGCGCGGCGCGGCGCCGCCTTCGGGGAAGAGGCCGACGGCGCTGCCGACCTGCTTGAGCTTGTCGGTCCAGCCGCTGTCGGGGACCTCCTCGCGGTCGCGTGCGGCGCGCCCGATGCGCTGGGCCAGCAGCGCCATCGCGGCGTCGAAGCTGGCGCGGCTGCGTGCCGCCCACGCCGCGCGCAGCCGCTCGAAGGCGGCGCGCCGTGCGGCGGGCTCGGCCGGCAGCGCGTCGGCGATGGCCTGCAGCAGCCGGCCCTCCTGCACCCAGCAGCGCGCGAAGGCGTCCAGCGCCAGCACCTCGCGCACGGTGGCCCGGCCGGCCAGATGGCGGCGCCAGCGTTCGACCTGAAGCGCCTCGTCGGCCGGCGGGCGTGGCGGGCCGAGTTGGTTGAGCAGCACCAGCACCGGTTTGCCGATCAGGGTCAGCACCTGCAGTTCGGCGTCGAGGTAGCCGCTGTCGGCGGGCGCCTCGGAGGCGTTGACGAGGTAGAGCACCACGTCGGCCTGCTCCAGCACGTTGCGCACGGCGCGCTGGCTGTGCCAGAAGCCGCGATCGCGCCAGCGGTCCCAGACCTCGGTCATGAGCCAGCCGAGCGGGTTGCCCCGCTGCGCCAGGCGCTTCGCGAGGCGCAGGCTGTCGCCGAAGCCGGGCGTGTCCCACAGCTCGAGGCGATCGCCGGCCGGCGACTCGATCATCGGATGGCGCTCGGCCTCGCTGGTGACGTGGGCCTCGTCGCGCACCTCGCCGATGTCGCGACGCAGCAGCGTGCGGGCGAGCGTGGTCTTGCCGACGTTGGTGTGCGAGACCAGGCTCAGCGCGATCTGCATCAGGGCCTCTCGTCGACCGCGACCAGCTCGCCGGACGCCAGGTCGACGAACACCGGCTGCAGCCCCAGGTCGGACAGCATCGATCGCCAGGCGGCGCGGCGCTGCGCGCGCCGCGTCGCGTCGAAGGCGTGGAAGCCCGACTCGTCGATCGGCACCAACCGGCGCGCGTCGTCCCGGCGCCGCGCGGACAGGGCCGACAGGAAGGCGCCGTGGGTCTCGCGTTCGGGGGTCGCGGTCAGCGCCAGCAGCGGCAACAGCACGGTGCCCGCGTCGGTGCCGGCGAGCCGCGCATCGAGTTCGTCTTCGCCGCCCAGCGGCAGGCTCTCGGCGAGCTGCAGCACCACGCTGGCGTTCAGCGCGCGCTCGAGCGCCGCCTTCAGGCCCGGTTGCAGGGCCGCGTCGACGGTGTAGCTGTATGGCAGCACGCGCACCGCCACGCTCGTCGTGTGGCGGGCCGGCAGCCGGCGGCGGAAGTCGGGCGCGTCCAGGGTCAGCGGCAGGTCCTTGTGCAAGTGCTGCGCGCGCCAGGCCGACCACGCCACCAGCAGGTTGCGCGGCAGCAGCACGAACAGCAGCACCGTCAGCGCCAGCAAGTGGATCCAGGGCGCGGCGTTCTCGCCGGGCCCGTCGGCGAAGCGCAGCGTGGCCAGCTGCCCGGCGCTCGGCAGCACGCTGTCGGTCAACCACAGGGCGGGGGCGAGCACGATCGACAGCAGGCGGTGCACGTCCTCGGCCCCGAGAAAGGTGCTGTCCCAGCCGGCCCGGTATTCGAAGGCCAGGCCGCGCGTGTAGAGCGAGGCGAGCAGGCCCAGCGCCAGCGCGGCCGCCGCGGCGTGCAGCACCGCGGCAAGGCGCTGCGCATGCAGCGGTGCGCCGACGCGGGCCCAGTCGGCGGCGTAGCGCGCCAGCGCCTCGGGCATGCCGCCCCGGTGCGCGAGACGCATCAGACGGCCGTGCAGCCAGCGTCCCGCCGTGCCGGGGCCGCCGCCTCCGAGTGCCTGCCACGCGAGCAGCAGGTAGACGACCAGGTTCCAGACCAGCACGCCCAGCAGCGGCAGGGCGATGATGTTGAGGCGGCCGCCGGGTCCGATCGCGTCGATCGCCGCGCCGCAGGCGAAGGCCAGCGGCACCAGCAGCCAGGCGAGGTCCGCCTGCCGGTCGGCGGCCAGCGCCGCCGTGGTCGCCGGAACGCGTTCGGCGAGGCGCTGCAGGGCCAGGCCGGCACGGCGCGCGATCAGCCGGTCCGGCGCGGCGGCCTCGCCCTCGAGCCGTGCGGCCTCGGCGCTGGCCCAGGCGGCGTCGGCCTCGGTCCAGGGGGCGGTGATCGGCGCCTCGAAGGCGCGGACCAGCAAGACCTTGCGGACGTCGTCGGCGTTCATGCGGGGCGGGTGGGCTGCGTCGGTGGGCCCCGGGGAGGGCGCCCGCATTGTGGCGGCTGGCCGCGCGTTTTCCTGGGTACGGGGCCGTCGGGGCAGGCCTAGGATGGGTCGTTCATCAACGACCGACGCGAGGACGACATGGCCAAGAAATCAACAGACGCCGTCTACAAGGTGGTGGAAGTGATCGGCACCAGCTCCAAGTCCTGGGAGGACGCCGCCAGCAGTGCGGTCGCGACCGCCGCCAAGACCCTGCGCGACCTGCGCGTGGCCGAGATCACCAAGCTCGACATGAAGGTCGAGGGCGGCAAGGTCGTCGCCTACCGCGCCCGGGTGTCGTTGTCGTTCAAGTACGACGCGTGACTTGAACAGGGCTCCGTCACCGCAGCCGTTGCGCAGCCAGGGACCCGCCGTCTCGGAGCAGCGCGGAGCGATCCCCCCGCACCGCTCCGGGCCGGCGCGTCCCGATCAGCGCTTGAGGCTCGCGTACACCGCCGTCTCGAACTCGACGAAGGCCGGGTAGGCTGCCACGTCCTGGAAGGGCAGGATCTGCGAGCCCAGGAAGCCGCCGATGCCGTTCTTGCGGTCAATCCAGTAGAACAGGTTGCCCAGGCCCGCCCACATCAGCGAGCCGGCGGGGCGTCCGGCGCGCGTGGGCTCCTCGTTGCGCTGGAAGGTGTAGGCCCAGGTCTTCTTGATGCCCGGGTCGAATTCGCCGTCGTTGGACAGCGAGGGGATCGAGGTGGTCCAGCCGCCGCTGGTCAGCCCGGCGGGCAGACCGTTCTTCGACATCGCCTCGACCGTCTCGGCCTTCAGCACGCGGCCGTTCGGTCCGGCGCCGTCGTTGAGGAACATGCGGATGAACTTCATGTACTCGCCCACCGTCGCATAGAGGCCGTGGCCGCCCATGTCCATCTCGGGCGGCTGCGGCAGCACCAGGTCGGGCAGCGGCGTGAGCTTGCCGTCCTGGGCGCGGTCGTGCAGCACGGCGCGGCGGGCCTTCATCGAGTCGCTCATGGTGAAGGCGATGTCCTGCATGCCCAGCGGCGCGAAGACGCGCTCCTTCATCACCTCGCCCAGGCGCTTGCCACGCTGCTGCTCGACGATGCGGCCCAGCCAGTCGATGTTGACGCCGTAGGTCCAGCGCTCGCCGGGGTCGTGCAGCAGCACCGTGCGCACCGAGGCGAAGCTGCTCGACACCACGGTCGGGATGTTCTTGGCGGTGCGGTACTTCAGGTCGTCGTGGCTGAAGAACTCGTAGCACAGGCCGGAGATGTGCAGCATCAGGTCGCCCACCGTGATGTCGCGCTTGGGCGCGCGGGTCTTGGGCTGGCCAGCGGCATCGAAGCCGTCCAGCACCTGCAGCTCGGCGATCTCGGGCACGTACTTCTTGGCCGGGTCGGCGAGGCTGATCTTGCCTTCCTCGACCAGCTGCATGATGCAGGTGCCGGTGATGGCCTTGGTGGTGGAGAAGATCGCCATCACCGAGTCGGTGGTCATCGCGGCGTCCTGGCCCAGCTCGCGCTTGCCGGCCGATCCTTCGTAGAAGTTGCCCTTGCGGTCGGTGGCCATGGCGACGATGCCGGGCGCGCCACCGGCGCGATGGACCGCCTGCCCGATGATCGAGTCGGCGATCTGCTTGAGTTCCTGGGTCATGCTTGTCTCCTGTGCTCGGCGGTTGTCAGGGTGGCCGGCCGCGAACCGCCGCGGACGTCAGGCAGGCCAAATCACTTTAGTGGGGGGCCGTCACCTCAAGGCTCGGCATAACCCTGTTCCCGTCGGGAGCATGGGCATAGCCGGCTACCTACCCGGTGTCGACTGCAGCGAGTAGATGCCGGCATAGCCTGCACTGAAGTCGGGCGGCAGCTCGATCCGGCCCGCCTCCAAGCGCGCAAAGCGCGCCGGCTCGCCGCGCACCATGCGGTTGCGATGCCGGCTGTCGATCACCGGCGCTGTATAGGCGTAGGCATCGGCCGCGACGTACTGGATGATCCAGGTGGTCCGCAAGGTGTCGGAGTCGTTCGGCCCCGAGCCATGCACCACCAGGCCGTGGTGGGCGACGATGTCGCCCGGCTCCAGCTCGCTGGGCACGGCGCGGGCCACCTCCTCGGCGCTGGTCTGGGCATTGCAGTTCAGCAGGTAGCGGCCCCGGTCCCAGTGGCTGCGCGGTCCCTGGCGGTGCGTGCCCGGGATGGTGCGCAGGCAGCCATTGAACGTGCGCGAGGCATTGATCGGCACGCTCAGCGCCACCATGTCGGTGTTGGTGTGCGGGAACACCGGCCAATCCTGATGCCAGCCGATCTCGGCGCCACCCTGCGGCAGCTTGAAGTTGATCTTGGAGTGGTAGAACTTGACCGGCCCGCCGATCAGTGCCGCGGCGACATCGCCCAGCACCGAGTCGAAGGCCAGTTCGACAAAGAGGTCGTCGAGTTCGGTCGGGCTGGCAATGCGGCGGATGCGCGGCCGCTCGGCGCTGTGGGTCGGCTCGAGGTCGTAGTGCGCGGTCTTCTCGCGCAGGGTCCGGCCGCGTTCCAGGAGCCGGTCGGTCGCGGCGACCAGGCGGGCGATCTGCGCTTCGCGCAACACGCCGCGCAGCTCGAGGTAGCCCGACTCGCGGTAGTGCGCGAGGCCGGCCGCATCGAGCCCGGCCGTGGCAGCGGGCGCGTTCACGACGCACTGCGCGCCACCGGCGCCGGCGCTTCGGCGTCGAGGAGCGCGTCGCTGCCCAGGGTCAGCGGGGCGAAGTTGACCGAGCGCACGTAGTCGGGCCGTGGCGAGGGCACGTCGTGCGGCCGGTTCGCGACCTGGTTGTAGACCAGGTAGACCTGCCAGCGGTCGTGGCGCGACAGGTTGTGGCCCGAGGCATGCAGGATGTTGGGGTGGAAGAAGACCACCGTGCCGGGCACCCCGGTGATGGGCTGCGGCGGCGGCGCGTGCGCCATGACTTCAAGCAGCGTCGGCTTCGGCACCACCCAGAAGCGGTAGCCCGTGCTCTCGTCGAACTCGGGCGCCAGCTCACCGAGCTTGTGGCTGCCCGGGATGAAGTAGAGACAGCCACCGATCTCCGAGGGCTCGTCGAGCATCAGCAGCGCGGTCGTCAGGTGCGGTGCCGGCACGCCGTCGCGCCGCCAGGTGCCGTAGTCCTGGTGCCAGGCCCAGACCGAGCCGTCGATCGCGGTCTTCAGGTTGCACTTGCTGTGGTGGAGGTAGAGCGCGTCGTCGGCGAGCAACTGCCGCGCCGGGCCGAGCAGCCGCGGCGCGCGCGAGGCGCGGTGGAAGGGCACTGACGCGGTCGGGCCATCGGCCTCGTGCACGCGGTAGATGGTCTTGGCGATGCCGCCGTGCTTCTCGCGCACCAGGTGGTCGGTGTCGATGCCCTGGATGCGCGCCAGCTCGGCCTTCATCGCGGCCACCTCCGGCGGCCACAGCAGGCCGGGCAGCACGAGGTAGCCGTCGCGCTCGTAGCGCGCCAGTTCGGCGGGGCTCAGCAGCATGCGCGTCTCCATCGCTCGGCTTGTGATGTCGCAATGGTATGCGACTGGCATGCCAGAACGAAGGGCCTGTCGACAGCAGGGCCTTGGTGCGCGGCGCCCCTCGAGGGCGGGGGCGGGCGCAGCCGCGGCGTCAGCGGCCGGTGACGGTGCTGCGTGCGAACGCGACCAGGTCGTCGATCAGGCGGTCGCTGGCCGTGCCGGCCGCGTCGTCCGCGCCGCGCGCCAGGGCGCGCGCCAGGTCCACGTGCAGCCGCATCGTGGTAGCCGCGCCCGGATGGTCGGCGTGATGGAAGAACCAGAAGCGCCGCGACACCGCGTGCAGCGTCGCCACCGCGCGCGCGGCGACCTCGTTGCGGGCGGCCGCGGCCATCGCCTCGTTGAGCCCGTGGTCGCAGCGCAGGAAGGCGCGCATGTCACCGGCGCGCACCGCGGCGTCCATGTCCCTGGCCAGCGTGGCGAAGGCCGCGCGCTCGTCGGCACTGGCGCGGCGGGCGGCGGCGCGCGCGATCAGGCGGTCCAGCTCGCGGCGCGTCTCCAGCATCAGCAAGTGCAGGCGCACGTCGATGCCGGTCACGATGACGCCGCGGCGCGGCAGGATCTGCACCAGGTACTCGCGCGCCAGTCGCTGCAGCGCCTCGCGGATCGGCGTCGTGCCGATGCCCAGGCGCTCGCTGAGGATGGCTTCGGACACCACGCTGCCGGGCGCCAGCTCCAGCGTGACGATCATCTCCTCGAGGCGGCGGTGGGCTTCCTCGTGGAGGGTGGTCGGGGCCGCCGCAGCGGTCTTGGCGCGCTTGCGCGCGGCGGTCGGCTTCACATGCCGGCGTAGTTGGGCCCGCCGCCGCCCTCGGGCGTGACCCAGACGATGTTCTGCGTCGGGTCCTTGATGTCGCAGGTCTTGCAGTGCACGCAGTTCTGCGCGTTGATCTGCAGGCGGTCCTCACCGGCTTCGCTCTTCACGAACTCATACACGCCCGCGGGGCAGTAGCGGCTCTCGGGGCCGGCGTAGAGGCCCAGGTTGGTGGCGACCGGCACGCGCGCGTCTTTCAGGGTCAGGTGCGCGGGCTGGTGTTCTTCGTGGTTGGTGTTGCTGACGAAGACCGAGCTCAGCCGGTCGAAGCTCAGCTTGCCGTCAGGCTTGGGGTAGGCGATCTGCGGGCTGGTCGAGGCCGGCTGCAGGTAGAGGTGATCGGGCTTGGTCCGGTGGAGGGTCCACGGCGGCTCGCGCAGGCCCAGCTTGGGCAGCAGCCACTGCTCGATGCCGGTCATCAGCGTCGCGGTCATGCGGCCCTTCTTGAACCACTGCTTGAAGTTCTTGGCCTGCATGAGCTCGGTCTTGAGCCAGCTCTGCTCGAAGGCCACGGGGTAGGCCGACAGTTCATCGTGCCTGCGGTCGGCGACCACCGCGGCGAAGGCCGCCTCGGCGCACAGCAGGCCGGTCTTGATCGCGGCGTGGCTGCCCTTGATGCGGCTGGCATTGAGCGTGCCGGCTTCGCAGCCGACCAGCGCACCGCCCGGGAACGCCAGCCTGGGCAGGCTCAGGATGCCGCCGGCGGTGATCGCGCGGGCGCCGTAGCCCAGGCGCTTGCCACCTTCGAGGTGCTTGCGGATCTCGGGGTGGGTCTTCCAGCGCTGGAACTCCTCGAAGGGGCTGAGCCAGGGGTTGGCGTAGTCCAGGCCGACGACGAAGCCGAGCGC
>CAZTTC010000090.1:0-11599 GCA_964616015.1 uncultured Methylibium sp.
CATGCGCACGAACTGCGGGCCGTAGTGGCCGAAGTCGGCCGGCCACCAGTCCTGCGAGTCGGTCATCAGCGCCAGCAGGTCCTTCTTCAGGGCCAGGTAGTCGAGCTTCTTGAACTCGGCCGCGTAGTCGAACTTCTCCCCCAGGGGGTTGGACTTGCTCGAGTGCTGGTTCAGCAGATCCAGACGCAACTGGTTCGGCCACCAGTCCTTGTTCGTGGTGCCGCCACCGGCGGCGTGGTTGAACGGGCACTTGGCTTCGCTTGACATGGCGCTGTCTCCTGATCGCGTTGGAGGGGGAGGCCAGAGGTTAGAGAGTCGGCCGGCGCGCGTCCATAGGAAAGCTTTAAGCGCGCCGATAGCCGGCGCCCGCGCCGGCCCGGTCAGGACAGCCGCGTCACGCCCGGCAGTTCGCAGGCGTAGATCGCGTTGCGCAGTGCGGCGATCGCCTCGTAGCGCGTGTAGGTGCGGCGCCAGGCCAGCACCACGCGACGCGTCGGCACCGGGTCGCTGAACTTGACGTAGCTCAGGTGCGTCTGCGGCTCCTTGGGCACGCTGAGCTGGGGCACGACCGTGATGCCCATGCCGGAGGCGACCATGTGCTTGATGGTCTCGAGCGAGCTGCCCTCGAAGCTCTTGCGGATGCCCTCGGCATCGCTGGAGAAGCGCGCGAACTCCGGGCAGACCTCGAGCACGTGGTCGCGGAAGCAGTGGCCGGTGCCGAGCAGGAGCATGGTCTCCTTCTTCAGCTCCTCGGAGGACACGCTCTTGCGCCGGGCCAGCGGGTGGATCGTCGGGCAGGCCACGACGAAAGGCTCGTCGTACAGCGGTGCGATGGCCAGGCCGGTGTCGGGGAAGGGCTCGGCCATGATGGCCGCGTCGAGTTCGCCGGTGCGCAGCATCTCGAGCAGCTTGACGGTGAAGTTCTCCTGCAGCATCAGCGGCATCTGCGCAAACATCTCGATCGTGTGCCGGACCAGATCGGGCAGCAGGTAGGGGCCGATCGTGTAGATGATGCCCAGGCGCAGCGGCCCGGCCAGCGGATCCTTGCCGCGCTTGGCGATCTCCTTGATGGCCTGCGCCTGCTCGATCACGGCCTGGGCCTGGCGCACGATCTCCTCGCCCAGCGGCGTGACCGAGACCTCGGAGCTGCCGCGCTCGAAGATCTTGCAGTCGAGTTCGTCCTCGAGCTTCTTGATCGCGACCGACAGCGTCGGCTGCGAGACGAAGCAGGCCTCGGCCGCACGGCCGAAGTGCCGTTCGCGGGCGACGGCCACGATGTAGCGCAGTTCGGTCAGGGTCATCGTTGCGGTTCCACGTCCGGTCAGGATTCTGGCGGCATTTGAGCCGGCTGCCCCCGTGCACCGGCGGCCGACGCGTGCTACCGTGAAGGGCGGATACGCCAGGGGGGCGGCCTTTGACGGTGTGGCATGCACTGCGGCATTGGGGACGGCGCATCGGCGTGGCATGGGCCGTGGCCGTGGCTGTGGCGCTGGCCTTCGGCGGCGGCGCCACGGCGGCCGACCCGGGGGAACTTCGCTACGGCCTGCTGGCGGACTTCCCGCCCTTCCAGATCTGGCCCGAGGGCGCCGACCCCGGCGGGGCCGACCTCGAGATGCTGCGCCGTGTCGCACCGGCACTCGGCAAGCGCATCCGGCCGATCCGCTACACGGATGTGCAGGCCCTCGAGCGCGACCTGCGCGACGGCCGCATCGACCTCGCCTCCTCGATGGCGCGCACGCCGGAGCGCGAGGCGCAGTTCGCCTGGTCGATGGCCTATGCGCTGATCGACCAGGCTGTCATCACCCGCGCCAACGAGGTTTCGGGCTCGCTGGGGGCGGACCTGGCCGGCCGGCGCCTCGCGGTGGTCGTCGGCTACCCGTCGCAGACGCTGGCCGGCGAGCTCTTCCCGCTGGCGCAGCGGGTGCCGGTGCGCAGCATCGAGGACGGCCTGCGCGCGGTACAGGAGGATCGCGCCGACGTGCTGATCGAGGCCCAGCCGGTCATCGTCGACCTGATCGAGCGTCAGCGGCTCGCCGGACTGCGCATCGCCCGCTCACTGGCCCTGCCGAGCGGCTCGCTGCACTTCGTCGCGCCCCGGGCCCAGGCCGCGCCGCTGGATTCGTTGTCGGCGGCGCTGGCGGGCATGGACGACGCGACGCGCGACCACATCGTGCGCAGCTGGAGCGTGGAGCCGCAGTTCGTGCGCCGCGGCGGCGCGCTCGCCCTGAGCGAGGCCGAGCGCAACCAGCTCGCGGCGCTGCCGCCGCTGAACGTCGCGCTGGTCGGCGCACGCCTGCCTTTCGCAGCTTTCGACGCCGACGGTCAGCCCCAGGGCCTGTCGGTGGACGTGTTGCGATCCATGCTGGGCCGCCTGGGCGTGCGCATCGGGCAGTTCCGGGCCGCCAGCGCGTCGGAGGCGCTGGGCATGATGCAGCGCGGCGAGGCCGACCTGGCGCTGGGGCTGCAGCAGGCCACGGCGCTCAGCGACGCGCTGCAGTTCGTCGGGCCCTACATCGAGCATCCGCTGGTGCTGCTGGGCCGGCCCGAGGGCAGCGCCTGGGGGCTGGACCAGCTGACCGGGCGCAAGCTGGCGCTGCCGGCGGTGCACTTCGCGCGGCCGCTGATCGGCGCGCGCTACCCGGGCATCGAGCTGGTGGCCTGCGACCCGCTGCCGGCCTGCGTCGAGAAAGTGGCGCGCGGCGAGGCCGAGGCGGTGCTGGCCGACGTCGTCACCGCCGCGCTGCTGCTGGCGGAGACGCCGCGCAGCGACGTGCAGATCACCGGCGCCGTCAGCGGGCTGCGGCAGGAGCAGAGCATCGCCGTCTCGACGCGCCGCGCCGCGCTGCTGCCGCTGATGCAGCGCTCGCTGGACGTCACCATCGCCGACGACCTGCTCGAGGTCAAGCGCCGCTGGCTCGCGCGGCCCAGCCCGAAGCGCATCGCCGAGCAGCTGCTGTGGCGCAGCCTGCCGTGGTTCGCCGCGACGCTGGCGCTGTTGTTCGCCGCCTGGTGGTGGCACAGCAGTGCGCTGCGCCGCGAGGTGCGTCGCACGCGGGCGGCGCAGGCGCGCGCCGAGCAGGCGCGCGTGGCCAGCGAGCGCTTCGTGACCTTCCTCGCGCACGAGGTGCGCAACTCGCTGCACTCGGTGATCGCCGGCGCCGAGCTGTTGCGCAGTGCCCGCCAGGTGCCGGCGACGGTGGCCGGCTCGCTCGGCGAGTCGGCGCGCTCGACGCTCAGCCTGCTGAACAACCTGCTCGACCGCGACCGGCTCGAGGCCGGCCGCCTGAGCCTGCACCTCGAGCCGGCGCGGCTGGAGCCGCTGCTGCGCAGCGTCGCCGTCGAGATGCTGCCGGCCGCCCTGGCCAAGCAGCTGGCGCTGCAGCACGCGGCGCCGGCCTACGACCCGCTGCTGCGCATCGATGCGCTGCGCGTGCAGCAGATCCTGCGCAACCTGGTGGCCAATGCCATCAAGTACAGCGACCAGGGCGAGATCGTCATCGAGGCGCGCTGCGAGCCGCTGCCCGCCGAGCCGTCGCGCTGCGCGGTCGAGGTGCGGGTGCGCGACCAGGGTCCCGGCATCGCGAAGGACGACCTGAAGCGGCTGTTCGAGCCCTACTTCATGGTCGGCGGCAGCGCCACCCACGGCAGCAGCGGGCTGGGCCTGGCGCTGTGCCGCGACCTCGCCCGCCTCATGGGCGGCGACCTGACGATCGAGAGCGAACCCGGCCAGGGCACGACCGCCGTGCTGCGCTGGCAGGCCGCGGTCGAGGACGCGTCGCCCGGCCGCGCCGGCGGGCTGCCCCGCAGCTTCCTGCTGGTCGAGGATGCCGAGGTCTACGCGATGCTGCTGGAGCGCGCGCTCAGCGCCCAGGGGCTGCCGGTCACGGTGGCGGGCTCGCTGGCGCGGGCCAGCGAGCTGCTGGCGCGCGAACGCTACGACGTCGTGCTGACCGACCTCAAGCTCGGCGACGGCGACGCGCATGCGGTGATTGCCGCCGCCGGGTCGCCGGCCGGGGGCGGGGCGCCACCGGTGGTCGTCGTCATGTCGGCCGAGCTCGAGGACCTGCAGGTGCGCGCGCTGCGCGAGGCCGGCGTGCAGGCGGTGCTGAAGAAGACCGGCGACGTCGCGCTCTTCGTGCGCCAGCTGCTGCAGCACCCCGCGCTGCGCCGGGCCGGCTGACCCATGCTCAGGCCTTCAGGTACTCGGCCCGGCTGCCAAGCCAGCGCTCGACCAGCGCTGCCGCTGCCTGCGGGTGCGAGGACAGCAGCCGCGGGGCCAGCTCGCGCGCCTGCTCGAGCAGCACCGTGTCCTCGGCCAGGTCGGCAAAGCGCAGCAGCGCGCTTCCGCTCTGGCGCGCGCCCATGAACTCGCCGGGGCCGCGGATCTCCAGGTCGCGCCGCGCGATCTCGAAGCCGTCGTTGGTCTCGGCCATGGCCTTGAGGCGGGCCTTGCCGGTGTCCGACAGCGGCGGCGTGTAGAGCAGCACGCAGACGCTCGCCGCCGCGCCGCGGCCGACGCGGCCGCGCAGCTGATGGAGCTGGCTGAGACCGAAGCGCTCGGCGTGCTCGATCACCATCAGGCTGGCCGTGGGCACGTCGACGCCGACTTCGATGACGGTGGTGCTGACCAGCACCGCCATCTGCCCGCCGGTGAAGAGCGACATCACCGCGGCCTTCTCGGCGGCCGGCATGCGGCCGTGCAGCAGGCCGACCAGGGTGCCGGGCAGGGTCGCGCTCAGCTGGGCATGGGTCGCGGTGGCGTTCTGCAGGTCGAGCGTTTCGGACTCCTCGATCAGCGGACAGACCCAGTAGACCTGGCGGCCTCGCGTGGGGTCGGCGACCTCGGCGCGGATGCGCTCGATCACCGCGTCGCGCTTGCCGTCGGCAAAGACCTTGGTGACGACCGGCGTGCGGCCCGGCGGCAGCTCGTCGATGGTGCTGACGTCGAGGTCGGCGTAGTAGCTCATCGCCAGCGTGCGCGGGATCGGCGTGGCCGACATCATGAGCAGGTGCGGCTCGATGCCGGCGGACTCGAGCTTGCGCTTGAGCTGCAGGCGCTGGGCGACGCCGAAGCGGTGCTGCTCGTCGACGATCGCCAGGCCCAGCCGCGCGAACACCACGTCGTCCTGGATCACCGCGTGCGTGCCGACCACCAGCCCGGCCTCGCCCGAGGCCACGCGCGCCAGCATCTGCGCGCGGCCCTTGCCCTTGCGGCTGCCGGTCAGCCAGGCCACGGCGATGCCCAGCGGCTCCAGCCACTGCACCAGCTTGCGGAAATGCTGCTCGGCCAGGATCTCGGTCGGCGCCATCAGCGCGCACTGCCAGCCGGCGTCGACCGCGACCGCCGCGGCGAGCGCCGCCACCACGGTCTTGCCCGAGCCGACGTCGCCCTGCAGCAGGCGATGCATGGGCTGTGGCTTTGCCAGGTCGCGCGCGATCTCCTCGGCGACGCGCTGCTGCGCCGCCGTCAGCTGGAACGGCAGTGCCGCCAGCAGCCGCTCGTGCCGCCCGCCGGGCAGGGCCTGCAGCGCCGGCGCCTTCAGGGCGGCGCGTTCGCGCTGTGCCTGGGCCTGCGACAGTTGCTGCGCGAGCAGCTCCTCGAACTTCAGGCGCTGCCAGGCCGGATGGCTGCGGTCCTCCAGCGTGGCCATCGGCACCTGCGGCGCCGGATGGTGCAGGAAGGCCAGCGCGTCCTTCAGCGTCGGCAGGCCGGCCGGCACGACGCCGGGCGGCAGCAGCTCGGCCAGCGGCGCACGCTGCAGCGCCGAGGCCACGGCCTTGCGCAGGTAGGCCTGCGGCAGCTGGGCGCTGGCCGGATAGACCGGCGTCAGCGCCTCGGCCAGCGGCGTGTCGACGCCGACGGCCTTGACGGCCGGATGCACCATCTCGCGCCCGAGGAAGCCGCCGCGCAGCTCGCCGCGCACGCGCACGCGCGCACCGACGGCCAGCGCCTTCTGCTGCGACGGGTAGAAGTGCAGGAAGCGCAGCACCAGCTCGCCGCTGCCGTCGTCCACGCGCACGACCAGCTGGCGGCGCGGACGCAACTCCACGCGGCTGTCGCTCACCACGCCCTCGACCTGCACGGCATCGCCTTCGCGCGCGTCGGCGATGCGGGTGAGGCGCGTCTCGTCCTCGTAGCGCAGCGGCAGGTGCAGGGCGAGGTCGATGTCGCGCAGCAGGCCGAGCTTGGCCATCGCGCGCTGCGGGGCCGACTTCGGCGGGGTCGCGGCGGCGGGAGCGGGCATGGAACAATTCTGATCCCAGTGCCTGCCAGGCCGGTCCAGCCTGATCCGATGAGCCGCCACACCCTCGCCGACTTCGACTTTGCCCTCCCGCCCGAGCTGATTGCCCAGCATCCGGCCGCCGAGCGCAGTGGCTCGCGCTTGCTCGACGGCCGCGGCGACCTGCCGGTCGACCGCCACTTCCGCGAGCTGCCTTCGCTGCTGGCGCCGGGCGACCTGCTGGTCTTCAACGACACGCGCGTCATCAAGGCGCGGCTGTTCGGCGTCAAGGCCAGCGGCGGGGCGGTCGAGGCCCTGGTCGAGCGCGTGCTGCCCGAGGGCCACGAGGTCTGGGCCCACCTGCGGGCCAGCAAGTCGCCCAGGGCCGGCAGCACGATCCGCTTCGGGCGCCCGACGGAGGCCTTCGAGGCCGAGGTGCTGGGCCGCTGCGGCCCGGAGGATGCGCTCTTTCACCTGCGCTTCCCCGAGGACCCGCTCGCGCTGCTGGCGCGCCACGGCCACGTGCCTCTGCCGCCCTACATCCGGCACGCCGATGGCGCCGACGACGAGCGCCGCTACCAGACCGTGTTCGCGCGCGCGCCCGGCGCGGTCGCCGCCCCGACCGCGGCGCTGCACTTCGACCAGGCGGTGCTGTCGGCGCTGTCGGTGCGCGGCGTCGGCAGTGCGAGTCTCACGCTGCACGTCGGCGCCGGCACCTTCCAGCCGGTGCGTGTGGAGAACCTGGCCGACCACCGCATGCACAGCGAATGGTTCGAGGTGCCGGCGGCGACCGTCGCGGCCATCGCACGCACCCGCGAGGCCGGTGGCCGCGTCGTCGCGGTCGGTACGACCACGCTGCGGGCGCTGGAGTCGGCCGCGCGAGGCGGCACGCTGGAGGCCGGCGCGCGCGAGACCGACATCTTCATCACGCCCGGCTTCGACTTCCGCGTGGTCGACGTGCTGCTGACCAACTTCCACCTGCCCAGGAGCACGCTGCTGATGCTGGTCAGCGCCTTCGCTGGTCACCAGCGCATGCGCGCGCTGTACACGCACGCGGTGCGCGAGCGCTACCGCTTCTTCAGCTACGGCGACGCGATGCTGCTGGCGCGCGCGGCTGGGGGCTGAGCGCGCTCACGACTTCGGCGGCGGCTGCAGCGTCATCACCGACACCAGCCAGCCCAGCAGCGCCACCGGATAGAGCACGCCGATCAGCGCCTCCAGCATCGCCAGCGAGCGCGCGGCGGCGTGGGCCGGCGTGATGTCGCCGTAACCCAGCGAGGTCAGCGTGACGAAGGAGTAGTACGCCAGCCGGGTGACGATGTCGCCGTAGGCGGCCGGCTGGCCGAGGACGAGGTAGGCGCCGTCGAAGTGCATCGCGACCAGCCGGTGCAGCTGCGCGAAGGTCAGGCCGATCAGCAGGAAGGCCGCGATCGCCCCCAGCACGCGGTGCACGTTGATGCGCCCGGCCGCCAGCGTGTAGGCCAGCGTGAGCCAGCACAGCACGCCCAGGTTGACGGCGGCGAAGCCGGCGTCGGCGCTGCGCAGCAGCGCGTCGGGCAGCCAGACGTTGGCGATGCGCAGCGCCGCGGTGACCAGCGCAGTGACGATGAAAAGGCGCCCCGGCAGCGTGTGGTCGGCCAGCATCCACACGCCCAGCGCCAGCCCGCCGACGAACACGGCGTCGGCGACGTGGCGGTTGAAGACGCCCAGCTCGACCAGCGTCGGCACCAGCACGACCTCGGCCAGCAGCAGCAGGGTCAGCGCGGTGAGGCTGCGGTCGGTGACGGCCTGACGGGTCAGGCGGGTCCAGAGGCGTTGCAGCGGCATGAGGCCGGAGCATACGGGCCGCAGGGCTCATTCACCGCTTCTCAGGTGTCCGTCCACATCCTCAGCAGGTTGTGATACGTCCCGGTCAGGCCGACGATGGTCTCGGTGTCGCCATGGGCCTCGCGCAGCGCGAGGATCTGCATGTCCAGCTCGTAGAGCAGCCGGCGCTGGTCGTCGCGCCTCACCATGCTCTCGATCCAGAAGAAGCTGGCGAGCCGCGCGCCGCGCGTCACCGGCTCGACGCGGTGCACGCTGCTCGACGGGTAGAGCAGCAGGTCGCCGGCCGGCAGCTTGAGGCGCGGGCGATCGAGCGCCGGCTCGGGCGACTCGATCACCAGCTCGCCGCCGTCGTAGCTGTCGGGCTCGGCCAGGAACAGCGTGCAGGAGATGTCGGTGCGCACCCGCGTGCCGCGCTGCTCGCCGTGGCGGATCAGGCGCACGCCGTTGTCGATGTGCTTGCCGAAGGCGTTGGTGCCACCGCCATAGCGATTGAAGAGCGGCGGGAAGATTGTCTTCGGCAGCGCGGCGGTGAAGAACATCAGGCTGTTCGCCAGCGCGTCCATCACCAGGGCCTGCAGCTTCAGTGTGACCGGGTGGTCTTCGGGCAACTGCTGGTTGTTCTTGACCCGTGCCGACTGGCTGCCGGCGGTGGCGCGACCGTCGGCCCACGGCGCCGCAGCGAGCAGGGAGTGCGCCTGGGCCAGCACATCGGCATTCAGGACCTGGGGGATCTGCAGCAGCATGGACTGTCCTTCGAGAGAAACGCCCGCACCGGACCGCCCCGGTGCGGCGCCAGCGGCCTCGGAATCAGAAGACCGCAGACACGGTGAGCTGGGCGCCGCGCGCCGGACCCGGCACCACGAAGCCGCGGTAGACGCCGTCCGCGTACACCTTGTCGAACAGGTTGTTGAGGTTGAGCTTGATGCGGTAGGCGGTCGCGTCGTACTCGATCAGCGCGTCGGCCTTCACGTAGCCGGGCGCGAGGTTGGTCCCGGCCTCGGCCAGCGCCGGCAGCCGGCTGCTCATGCCGTCGGCGCCGACGCCCAGGCGCCACTTCGGGGCGACCTGCCAGGTGATCCACAGGTTGCCGCTCCAGCGCGGCGTGAGCCCGCTCTCCTTGCCGACGGTGGCCTGCGAGCCCGGCGAGCTGCCGGCCTCGTCGATCCTGCCCCTCATGTAGGCCAGGCCGCCGAACACCTCGACCGCGGCGGTCGGCTGGCCGGCGGCCTCGAGCTCGATGCCGTCGGTGTGGCGCCGGCCGTTGAGCAGGTAGGTGGTCGGCGAGGCGTCGGCCAGGTCGGTGTTGCGCTCGTTGGTCTTCTCGGTGCGGAAGACCGAGGCGCGCAGCGACAGCTTGCCGTCGGCCAGCTCCCACTTCGCGCCGGCTTCCAGGTTGCGGCTCTGCTCCGGGGGCGTGTTGGCGCTGCGCGGGTCGAACTGGTAGAGGTCGCCCGAGGCGTTGAACGAGGTGCCGTAGGACGCGTACCAGGACGCCGTCGCCGACGGCTGCCACAGCGCGCCGAAGCGGCGGCTCCAGACGCTGTCGGTGCGCTCCAGCGGGCCGGCCGGGCGCTGGTAGTCGCCCGAGAAGCGGTCGAAGCGCAGGCCGGCGATCAGCTTCCATTGCGGCGTCAGCGCCAGCGTGTCCTGCAGGTACGCGCCGACGGTGCGGGCGGTGAACTCGGTGTTGGGGGTCAGCACGCGGGTGTCGGCGAGACCCGGATAGGGGCCGACCTGGCCCCAGGTCGTGGCGGGCTTGGCCGGCGTGCCGCTGTAGGTGAAGGTCTGGGTGTCCTCGTAGGCGTACTCGGCCCCGGCCAGCAGGTCGTGCTGGAGGCCGAACCCGCCGGCGCGGCCGCTGTAGTCGGTCTGCAGGAAGCGGTGTCTGTCGTCGGCGGCGCGCGTCTGGTTGCCGCGCGTGACGGTGGTGGCGTCGGTGATCTGCGCGGCGCTGGTGACGCCGGTCACGCCGGCGGTCGTGGCCCACAGGTCGCGCTTGTAGCGGCCGCTGCGCAAGGTGGTCTTCAGCTCGCCGCCGCCGTCGAAGCGATGCAGGTGCGAGACGAAGAACTGGTTGGCCGAGTCCTTCTGATAGTCGGACTCGTAGCCGTACCAGCGACCGGCCGCCGCGTCGACGGGTCGGCCGCCGAGCCAGCGAAACCCGTAGTCGGGCACGTCGTCGTAGTCGAGGTGGTAGAGGCCGGCGCTGAACTCGTCGCGGGTGCCGATGCCGATCCGGTAGGTCGCGGCCAGACCGTTGCGATGGGTCTCGGGGCCATTGCGCGAGCTGTGGGCATCGGTGCGCATCAGGTTGACGCGCAGCGCCGCGTCGTCGCCGGTCTTGAGGTTGAAATCGCCGGTGAGGCGGTAGTAGTCCTCGGTGCCGGCGGTGAGGTCGACGACGCTGCGGTTCAGCAGGAAGGGCTGCTTGCTGACCTGGTTGATGATGCCGCCGGTCGAGCCGCGGCCGTAGAGCATCGAGGCCGAGCCGCGCAGCACCTCGATGCGGTCCTGGTTGAAGGTGTCGCGGTTGTACTGCGCGATGTCACGCAGGCCGTCCTGGAAGATGTCGCCGCGCGTCGAGAAGCCACGCAGCCGGATCAGGTCACCGATCGCGCCGCCCTCGCCGGCCTCGAAGGCGATGCCGCTGACGCTGTGCAGCGCGGCGCGCAGCGTGTCGAGGTTCTTGTCGTCGATCAGCTTCTCGGTGACGACGGTCACGCCCTGAGGGATGTCGCGCAGCTCCTGCTTGCCCTTGCCGGCGGTGGTGGTGGTGGCCTGGTAGGCGTCCTTGCCCTGGCGCTCGACCTCGGCGGTGGCCTTGACGGCCGGCAGCAGCGGTGCGGCGGGTGCGGGCGCGGCCGGTGCCGAGGCCGCAGAGGTCGGCGCTGCCGGGGCGGCGTCCTGCGCCAGCGCGGCCTGTGCGAGGCCGAAGCCGGCCGCGAGCGCACCCAGCGGGGCGAGGGTGAAGCGCCGCGGCGGCGCAGGGGGGTGTTGAGAAGAGTTCATGCCAGCTCCTGATGCTTGTCGTTGAGGAGAACGGGCCGGTCCGTGGCTGGCATCGGGAAGGCTGCCCCGATCGACTGGGGCGGCCGCCGCGCGCAGGGCGCAGCGCTGGCGTGAGAGTCCGGCGGGAAAAGTAAGGGGATCGCTTCGGCTTCGTCTCGGTGATCGACGGGGGTGCGTGCTCTGCGAGCCGTCACGACCTGCCGAGTGGCCGCCGCGGATCCGGCTTGGCCGGGCCGCCAGCGGCGCCCCCTGGAGGGGGCGCGGCGAAGCCGCCACGGAGGTGGTTCATGTCAGTGGCTCCAGCGCGCTTCGCGCGACCCCTGCGGCATGAGCCGGCGAGCCCAGCAGCCGCCGCGGATCCGGCTTGGCCGGGCCGCCAGCGGCGCCCCCTGGAGGGGGCGCGGCGAAGCCGCCACGGAGGTGGTTCATGTCAGTGGCTCCAGCGCGCTTCGCGCGACCCCTGCGGCATGAGCCGGCGAGCCCAGCAGCCGCCGCGGATCCGGCTTGGCCGGGCCGCCAGCGGCGCCCCCTGGAGGGGGCGC
>CAZTTC010000091.1:0-11467 GCA_964616015.1 uncultured Methylibium sp.
CCCACGGTGCTGATCGGCAAGGACACGCGCATCTCGGGCTACATGCTGGAGTCGGCCCTCGAGGCCGGTTTCGCCTCGGCCGGTGTCGACGTGTTGCTCACCGGCCCGCTGCCGACGCCGGGCGTGGCCTACCTGACGCGTGCGCTGCGACTGGACCTGGGCGTTGTCATCAGCGCCTCGCACAACCCCTTCGGCGACAACGGCATCAAGTTCTTCTCGGCCCGTGGCGAGAAGCTGCCCGATGCCTGGGAGCGCGAGGTCGAGGCCATGCTGGAGGCTCCCGCGCAGTGGGTCGACTCGCGCGCGCTCGGCAAGGCACGGCGGGTCGACGATGCGCAGGGCCGCTACGTCGAGTTCTGCAAGAGCACGGTCGCCGGCGAGCTGAGCCTGCGGGGCATGAAGATCGTTGTCGACGGCGCACATGGCGCGGCCTACCAGGTGGCGCCGAGCGTCTTCCATGAACTGGGCGCCGAGGTCGTGGCGATCGGTTGCAGCCCGAACGGCCTGAACATCAACGAGGGCCACGGCGCCACCCACCCGCAGGCGCTGATCCAGGCCGTGCGCCGCCACGGGGCCCACTACGGCATCGCGCTCGACGGCGACGCGGACCGGCTGCAGCTGGTGGACGGGACGGGGCGGCTCTACAACGGCGACGAGTTGCTCTACCTGCTGACGACGGACCGGCTCGCGCAGCAACAGGCCGTGGCGGGGGTCGTCGGTACGCTCATGACCAACCTGGCGGTCGAGCAGGCCTTGCGGCGCAGCGGCGTGGAGTTCGTGCGCGCCAAGGTTGGTGACCGCTACGTGCTGGAGGAACTGCAGGCGCGCGGCTGGCAGCTCGGTGGTGAGGGCTCCGGCCACCTCATCGCGCTCGACAAGCACACCACCGGGGACGGCCTGGTCAGCGCGCTGCAGGTGCTGCAGGCCGTCGTGCGCAGCGGTCGATCGGTCGCCGCGCTGCTGGGGGAGCTGAGACTCTGTCCGCAGGTGCTGGTCAACGTCAGACTGCAGCCCGGGCAGGACTGGCGGGCCAGCAAGGCGCTGGCCGCAGCGCAGCGCAGCGCCGAGGACGAGCTCGGCAGCAGCGGCCGCATCCTGGTCCGCGCTTCGGGCACCGAGCCGCTGCTGCGGGTGATGGTCGAGGCCGGCGACGCCGCCCTGGCCGAACGCTGCGCCCAGCGCATGGCCGAGGCCGTGCGCCAGGCCTGAAGCACGACGCTCGCGCGGACCGGACCGGTCAGCGCTTCGGCGGGATCAGGACACGGTCGATCACGTGCACGACGCCGTTGCTGGCGGGCACGTCGGCCTGCGTCACCAAGGCCTCCTCGACCGTGACGAAGCCGCCGGCCTTGGAGACCACGACGTCGGCACCCTGGGCCGTCCGGGTCTTGCCCGACTTGATGTCGGCGGCCACGACCTTGCCCGGCAGCACGTGGTACATCAGCACCGACTTCAGCTGCTCCTTGTCCTGGGCCAGCGACTCCAGGGTCTTGGCCGGCACCGCCTTGAAGGCGTCGTCGGTCGGGGCGAACACCGTGTAGGGACCGCTGCCGCGCAGCGTGTCGGCCAACCCGGCGTCGCTGATCAGCTTGTTCAGCGTGGACAGCGACGGGGTCCGGGCCGCGGTGTCGGCGATGCTGACGGGGGCCTGGGTCGAGGCGCAACCGGCCAGGGCCAGGGCGGCGGTCGCGATCAGCGGGGCGAGCTTGTGCATGCGATCTCCTGAACGATGGGGACGAAGGGGGCCGTCGCAACGGCGCGGCCGCAGTGTGGGGGCGGCGAATGACGCTTCCGTGACCATTCCAAGACAGGGCTGTCACGGGAGGCCTGCACGCCGGCAAGCCGCTGGATGCGTCACGGCGCTGTCACACGCCCAACCTAGAGTCCTCGGCATCGGATCCAACCCCTCGGAAAGGTCGTTCATGAATCTGACGCTGCTTCGCTCCGCCCTGGCTGCCGCCGCCCTGGCGGGGGCCTCCACGGGCATCTTGGCCCAGGAGATCACCGGCGCCGGCGCCACCTTCCCGGCCCCGGTCTATGCCAAATGGGCCGACGCCTACAACAAGGCGACGGGTGCGCGGATCAACTACCAGTCGGTCGGCTCGGGCGCGGGCATCCGCCAGATCAAAGCCAAGACCGTCGACTTCGGGGCCTCGGATGCGCCGCTCAAGGACGACGAACTCGCCAAGGACGGCATGGTGCAGTTCCCGACGGTGATCGGCGGCGTCGTGCCGGTGGTCAACATCAAGGGCATCACGCCGGGCCAGATCAAGATGACCGGCCAGGTGCTGGGCGACATCTACCTCGGCAAGATCACCAAGTGGAACGACCCGGCGCTGACCGCGCTGAACCCCGGCGTGCCGCTGCCCGACACGGCGATCGCCCCGGTGCGCCGCGCCGACGGCTCCGGCACCACCTTCCTGTTCACGAACTACCTGTCCAAGGTCAATGCCGAGTGGCAGTCCAAGGTGGGCGAAGGCACGGCGGTCAACTGGCCGACCGGCGCCGGCGGCAAGGGCAACGAGGGGGTCTCCGCCTTCGTGCAGCGCCTGCCCAACTCGATCGGCTACGTCGAGTACGCCTACGCCAAGCAGAACAAGATGTCGCACGTCCTGCTGAAGAACAAGGACGGCCATTTCGTCGGCCCCGATGAAGTCAACTTCAAGGCCGCCGCGGCGGGCGCGCAGTGGGACAAGAGCTTCTACCAGGTGCTGACCGAGCAGGCGGGCAAGGACGCCTGGCCCATCACCGGCGCGACCTTCATCCTGATGTACAAGTCCCAGGAGAAGCCGGCCAACGCGGCCAGTGCGCTCAAGTTCTTCGACTGGGCCTACACCAGCGGCGACAAGATGGCCTCCGACCTTGAGTACGTGCCTCTGCCGGATGCGGTGAAGGCGCTGATCCGCAAGCAATGGGCGG
Source organism: uncultured Methylibium sp. (assembly GCA_964616015.1). GTDB lineage: Bacteria > Pseudomonadota > Gammaproteobacteria > Burkholderiales > Burkholderiaceae_C > Methylibium. The sequence goes on from CAZTTC010000091.1 coordinate 2,920, forward strand.
ACAACATCAAGGACGCCTCGGGCAAGGCGATTGCCTACAAGTAGTGATCCGGGTGCCGCCCCCGACGGGGCGGCCGCAGCGCCGGCAAGCCGGGAGGCGCGCCGGCGTCGCATCGACGAGCGAGGACCATCGTGGCCGCTACACTGCCCGCTACCCCCTACCCCGAAGACAAGAAGATGGAGCGAACCCAGCCGCAAGGCGGGCCGCCGCCGGTGCGTCGGGCGTCGCCGTGGATCGACACCCTGTTCTCCGTCCTGACGCACGGCGCGGCGATCTTCACGCTGGCCATGCTGGCCGGCATCATCGTGTCGCTGTTCATCGGCGCGGCGCCGGCGATCCAGGAGTACGGCCTGTCCTTCCTGTGGCGCAGCGAGTGGGACCCGGTCCAGAACCAGTACGGCGGGCTGGTGATGATCTACGGCACGCTGATGACCTCGTTCATCGCGCTGCTGATCGGCGTGCCGGTGAGCTTCGGCATCGCGCTGTTCCTGACCGAGTTGTCGCCCGGCTGGCTGAAGCGGCCTTTGGGCGTGGCGATCGAACTGCTGGCCGCCGTGCCGTCGATCGTCTATGGCATGTGGGGCCTGCTGGTGTTCGCACCCATCCTGTCGACCTTCGTGCAGCAACCGCTGCAGTCGCTGTTTGCCGGCGTGCCGGTGCTCGGGGCCTTGTTCAGTGGTCCGCCGGTGGGCATCGGCATCCTGTCGGCCGGGATCATCCTGGCCATCATGATCATTCCCTTCATCGCTTCGGTGATGCGCGACGTCTTCGAGGTCACGCCGCCGATGCTCAAGGAGTCCGCCTATGGCCTGGGCTCGACCACCTGGGAGGTGGTCTGGAAGGTCGTGCTGCCCTACACCAAGACAGGCGTCATCGGCGGCATCATGCTGGGCCTGGGCCGCGCGCTGGGCGAGACCATGGCGGTGACCTTCGTCATCGGCAACTTCAACCAGCTGAACTCCCTGTCGCTGTTCGAGGCAGCCAACAGCATCTCGTCGGCCCTGGCCAACGAGTTCGCCGAGGCCGGTGAAGGCCTGCACCAGGCGTCGTTGATCTACCTGGGCCTGGTCCTGTTCTTCATCACCTTCGTCGTGCTGGCCTGTTCGAAGCTGCTGCTGAACCAGCTGAAGAAGGGTGAGGGGAGCCGCGCATGAGCAGCATCACCAGTCCGGCCAGCGCCGCCTCGCAGGCCAGCCGCCTGAGCCTGCACGCCCGACGCAAGCGCATCAACGTGATCGCGCTGGTGCTGGCGCTGGCGGCGATGTCCTTCGGCGTGTTCTGGCTGATCTGGATCCTGATCGAGACCGTCCGGCTCGGCCTTGGCGGCATCACCTTGTCGCTGTTCACCGAGATGACGCCGCCGCCTCAGGCGGAGACCGGTGGCTTGGCCAATGCCATCTTCGGCTCGGTGATGATGGTGTCGCTGGCGACGCTGATCGGAACCCCGATCGGCGTGCTGGCCGGCGTCTACCTCGCCGAGTACGGGCAGAAGGGCTGGCTCGGCAGCGTCACGCGCTTCATCAACGACATCCTGCTGTCCGCGCCGTCGATCGTGATCGGTCTCTTCATCTACTCGGTCTGGGTCGCGCGCTTCAAGAGCTTCTCGGGCTGGGCCGGCGTGCTGGCGCTGGCGCTGATCGTGATCCCGGTGGTCATCCGGACCACCGAGAACATGCTGAGCCTGATCCCCAACTCGCTGCGGGAAGCCGCCTATGCCCTGGGCACGCCGAAGTGGAAGGTCATCATGACGGTCACACTGAAGGCGGCGCGCGCCGGCGTGTTGACCGGGGTGCTGCTGGCGCTGGCCCGCATCGCCGGCGAGACCGCTCCGCTGCTGTTCACCGCGCTGTCCAACCAGTTCTGGACCAGCAACCTGAGCACGCCGATGGCGAGCCTGCCGGTGACGATCTTCAAGTTCGCGCTCAGCCCCTACGAAAACTGGCAGAAGCTGGCCTGGGCGGGGGTCTTCCTGATCACCATCGGCGTGTTGGTGCTCAATATCCTGGCCCGCGTGCTGTTCCGCAACAAACATTGACGCAGAGGTTCCGACATGGACACCAAGGTCGAACTGCCCATCACCGAGAAGGTCAAGCTCTCGGTGCGCAACCTGAACTTCTACTACGGGCACTTCCACGCGCTGAAGAACATCAACCTCGACATGCCCGCCAACAAGGTCACGGCCTTCATCGGTCCGTCGGGTTGCGGCAAGAGCACCTTGCTGCGCACCTTCAACCGCATGTTCGAGCTCTATCCCGAGCAGCGCGCCGAGGGCGAGATCAAGCTCGACGGTGTCGACATCCTGGCCACCAAGGACGATGTCTCGCTGATCCGCGCCAAGATCGGCATGGTGTTCCAGAAGCCGACGCCCTTCCCGATGTCGATCTACGACAACATCGCCTTCGGCGTGAAGCTCTTCGAGACGCTGCCTCGCGTCGAGATGGACGAACGCGTCGAGTGGGCGCTGAAGAAGGCGGCGCTGTGGAACGAGGTCAAGGACAAGCTCAACCAGAGCGGCTCCGGCCTGTCCGGTGGCCAGCAGCAGCGGCTGTGCATCGCGCGCGGCATCGCGATCAAGCCCGAGGTGCTGCTGCTCGACGAGCCCTGCTCGGCACTGGATCCGATCTCGACCGGCAAGATCGAGGAATTGATCCACGAACTGAAGGTCGACTACACCGTCGTGATCGTCACGCACAACATGCAGCAGGCAGCGCGCTGCTCGGACTACACCGCCTACATGTACCTGGGGGACCTGATCGAGTTCGGGCCCACTTCGGAGCTCTTCATGAAGCCGAAGAAGAAGGACACCGAGGACTACATCACCGGACGCTTCGGCTGATCCGGCAGGGAGCACGACCATGACGGACAAGCATCTCTCGACCCAGTTCGACAGCGAGCTCAGCGCGATCTCGACCCGCGTGCTCGAGATGGGCGGCCTGGTCGAATCCCAGGTAGCGCAGGCGATGTACGCGCTGTCGCACTTCAGCAGTGAGACCGCGGCGCAGGTGCTGGCGATGGAGGAGAAGGTCAATCAGATGGAGCTGGACATCGACCGCGACCTGTCCAGCATCATCGCGCGGCGCCAGCCGACGGCGCGCGACCTGCGCCTGCTGATCGCCGTCTCCAAGACCATCGGCAACCTTGAGCGCGTCGGCGACGAGGCGGCGCGCATCGGGCGCACGGTCCAGCGTCTGGTCAACACCGGCGTGTCGAGCCGGCTGCGCCTGCCGGTCGCCGACGTCTCCTTCGAGGCGACGCTGGCCACCAGCCTGCTGCGCAAGGCGCTCGATGCCTTTGCGCGGCTCGACGTCGACAAGGCGGTCGAGGTGCTGAAGCAGGACGACCAGCTCGACCAGGAGTTCGAGGGCCTGATGCGCAAGCTGATCACCTTCATGATGGAGGATCCGCGCACGATCTCGGCGAGCATCGATCTGGTCTTCGTCGCCAAGGCCATCGAGCGCGTCGGCGACCACGCCAAGAATCTGGCCGAGCAGATCATCTACATCGTCAAGGGCACCGACGTGCGCCACAACCCCGTCGAGACCGTCGAATCGATGGTCAGCAACTGATCGTGCAAGGAGCAGACCGATGAGCCGAGTGCTGGTGGTGGAGGACGAGTCGGCGATCGCCGAGCTGATCTCGATCAACCTGCGTCATGCAGGCTACGAGGTGACGATCGCGGCCAGCGCCGACCAGGCCCAGCTCGAGATCGACCGCGTGCTGCCGGACCTGGTGATCCTGGACTGGATGCTGCCGGGCCAGTCCGGGCTGGCGCTGGCCAAACGCTGGCGCGCCGAGAGCCGGACCAAGGAGTTGCCGGTGATCATGCTCACCGCGCGGGCCGACGAAGGCGACAAGGTCGCCGGCCTCGACGCCGGCGCCGACGACTACCTGACCAAGCCGTTCTCGACCCACGAGCTGATGGCGCGCATCCGGGCGGTGTTGCGCCGCAAGGCGCCCGAGGCACTGGACAGCGCGGTGGAACTCGGTGCGCTGCGGCTGGACCCGGCCACGCGGCGCGTGTCGCGCGGCGACCAGGAGGTGAAGGTCGGACCGACCGAGTTCCGCCTGCTGCACTTCCTGATGACGCATCCCGAGCGCGTGCACTCGCGCGCGCAGCTGCTCGATCGCGTCTGGGGCGATCATGTCTTCATCGAGGAGCGCACGGTCGATGTTCACGTCAAGCGCCTGCGCGAGGCGCTTGCCCCCGTGGCCTGTTCGTCGATGATCGAGACCGTGCGTGGCGCCGGCTACCGGCTGACCCAGCAGGTGGCAGCGGTGCCGGTCTGACGCCGTCCATGCGGGAGGTGCGGCCTTGAGCTGGCTCTTCCCACGGCTGTTCGCCGGCTTTCTGGCGATGGTGGCCGGCGGGGTGATCGGCTACGTGCTGGGCAACCCGGTGCACGCGCCGGTGCTGAGCGTGCTGCTCGGCGGCGGCCTGGCGGTGGGTGCGCTGGCGGTCTTCGACACGCTGCGCGGCGTGCGCCTGATCGCCTGGCTGCGGGGCGCGCAGGAGACCGATGCACCGCGCGATGCGGGTTTCTGGGGCGAGATCGGCTATCGCGTCGAGCGCAGCATCCGCGCGCGCGAGCGCAGCACCCGGCAGGAGCAGGCGCGGCTCGGCCAGTTCCTCGAGGCGATCGAGGCCTCGCCGAACGGCGTGCTGATGATCGACATGAACGGGCAGATCGACTGGTGCAACTCGGTCGCGGCCTCGCACTTCGGGCTCGATCCGCGGCGCGACCGGCTGCAGCGGCTGACCAACCTCGTGCGCGCGCCGGCCTTCGTCGCCTACCTTCAGGGAGGCGTCTACCGCGAGCCGGTCAGCTTCCCGAGCCCCAACGGCCTGGGCACGCTGTCGGTGCTGGTGCGCGACTACGGCGAAGGGATGAAGCTGGTGCTGTCGCAGGACATCACCGAGCGCGAGCGCGCCGATGCGATGCGGCGCGACTTCGTCGCCAACGTGTCGCACGAGATCCGCACGCCGCTGACGGTCCTGTCGGGCTTCATCGAAACCATGAGCACGCTGCCGCTGACCGAGGTCGAGCGCAAGCGCATCCTGACCCTGATGGGACAGCAGACGCAGCGCATGCAGGCGCTGGTGACCGACCTGTTGACGCTGGCCCAGCTCGAAGGCAGCCCGCGCCCGCCGGCCGACCAGTGGACACCGGTCGCCCGCCTGCTGCGGCAGGTGGAGGCCGACGCGCGCACGCTCTCGCAAGGACGCCATCAGCTCACGTTGATCGGCGAGAGCGCGCAGCAGATCGCGGGTGCCGAGGGCGAGTTGCTCAGCGCGCTGGCCAATCTCGCGAACAACGCCGTGCGCTACACGCCTGAAGGCGGGCGCATCGACATCAGCTGGCGCGTTCAGGCCGACGGCAGCGGCGAGTTCGCGGTCAAGGACACCGGACCCGGCATCGAGCGCGAGCACCTGCCGCGGCTGACCGAGCGCTTCTACCGCGTCGACGGCAGCCGCTCGCGCGACACCGGAGGCACCGGGCTCGGCCTGTCGATCGTCAAGCACGTCGCTCAGCGCCACGGCGGCGAGCTCGACGTGCAGAGCGAACCCGGCAAGGGGTCGACCTTCCGACTGGTCTTTCCGGCAGCGCGGCTGCGCACCCCGGCAGCACCGGCCGACACCGCCCGCAGCGGCCAAGACACCGCCGAGCGTGTGTCTAGCGCGCGCTAGGCTCGCGACGGTAGATCGCCGTCTGCTCGTCGCGCTCGGTCGGGCGTCGCTCGCGCGCCAGCAGGCGCCAACCGGGCCGCTGCAGACTGCTGCTCTCGGCGCGCATGCGCACCGTCGTCAACAGAAACTCGCAACCGCTGGCCGGTGGCTCGGCGTGAACCTCGACGCGCCAGCCGCCGTGGACCTCGAGTGCGGCCAGTTGCGCCTTCTGCAGGCCGACCGCGGCGATGCAGGCGTCGCGCGGCACCTGCTGCGCGATGCGCTCGACCAGCGGCCGGTAGCTGCGTGCGTAATCCAGCACCGGCAGTAGCAAGGTCATGGCCAGCAACCAGCACAGCGCCACGCCGCCGGCCGGCAGCACCAGGCTCTTCCACAGCACCGGCGGATGCCGTCCGGTGCGCCAGCGCACCAGCAGCAGCCAGGCGATCGTGCCGGCGATGGCCGCCACCAGGGCCGGCAGCGAGAAGCCCCCGGGATAGCCTGGTGCGAGGCGTGCGATGTTGGCGGCCGGCTTGGCCGGCACCCCGAGCTGCAGCGAGGCGTAGATGACCCAGACCGAGATCGCGCCGAGGCTGAAGAAGAACACCGAGAACCAGTCGATCGCCGCTGCGACGCCGCGCTGCAGGGTCGGCAGCGCAAAGGCCGCCAGCACCGCCAGCGCCGGCAGGGACAGCATCAGCGCCCGGTCCGAGCCGCCCATCGCGATGCACGCGACGATGGCCGCGGCCGCGACGGCAAGCGGCACCGCGATGTGGCGGTGCGCCAGGTGGCGTCGCCAGCGCCACAACGTCCAGCCGGCCAGTGCCCAGGCTGGCCAGGCGAACCAGACCAGCAACTGCAGCAGCTGACCGACGCTGCCCGGCCGGCCGAGCCGCCAGCCCCAGGCGCCCAGCGCCGCAGCAAGCCCCGCACCCAGCAGCGCGGCGATGGCGATCCAGAGCGCGAAGCGGCGCGCCAGCGGATAACTGGAGCGCAGGCTGACCAGCAGGCCGCCGAGTGCGAATCCCAGGCCGATGCTGGGCGCACCGCTGGCCGCCAGCACCGGCAGGGCCACCAGCACCGCAACGCGGGAAGCCCAGGCCCGGGAGGCGCTCGCCGCCATCGCGTAGACGAAGAGGGCGGCGCCGAACAGCTGGACCAGTTCGGGGGTCGTCTCGTGACCCAGCTGCAGCAAGCCCAGCGTCGCGACCAGCGCCAGCAGCGCGCCATCGGCGATGGCGCGCGCGTAGTCGATCGGCTTGGCCTCGCCGCCGAAGGCGAACGGCAGCGGCTGCGCGGCTTCGGTGCGCGCCAGGTGGTAGCTGCTGTACCAGGTGAGGGCCAGCACGCCGACCAGCAGCAGCGCGAACGGCAGGCGTGCGGCCAGCGCCGGATCGAGCACGGACCCGAGGAGCTTGATGGCCAGCGCACCGATCCAGTAGGGCAGCAGGGCGCCATCGGCGGGCTGGCCGGCGATCGTCGGGGACAGCGGGTCGGCGCCGCCGGTCGCCAGGCCGAGCATGTAGCCGAAGGCGGTGAGGTCGGCGTTGCGCCAGGGGTCCCGGCCGAACAGGCCCGGCAGCACGTAGGCGGCACAGAACAGCAGCAGGGCCGTGCGCGGCAGGCGCTGGGCGGCGCGTTCTGAAACCAGGGCGGGGGTCGGCTGGGTCACGGGCGCGATGATGCCGCGGATCCCGGCAGGAGCCATCGGCCCTCGCGTCGCCGGCTCGCTCCGCATGGCGAAGTGCTGGCGCGCAGCGCCGGCCGAACACAAAAAAGGCAGCCGAAGCTGCCTTTCGTCACCACGCGAAGCCGCGTCACTTCTTGCCGCTGAGGTGCGCAAACTTGTTGCGGAACTTCTCGACGCGGCCGCCGAGCGAGTCGACGCTCTTCTGCGTGCCGGTGTAGAACGGGTGCGACTCGCTGGTCGTCTCGAGCTTGATCAGCGGCAGCTCACGGCCGTCGTCCATCTTCACGGTTTCCTTGGCCTGCGCGGTCGAGCGCGTCACGAACTTGAAGCCGTTGGACAGGTCCACGAAGCAGACTTCGCGGTAGCTGGGGTGAATGCCTTCTTTCATCTCGGGACCTCGGGTCGGTTGCGGGAGCCACGTCGCTCGGTCGTCACGACCTGCCACGCACTTGCCGGCAGTGGTTGGGCGGAAAAGTCGCGGATTATGCCTGAAATCAACGACTTACGACAGGTCGGCCTCAGCCGCCCCGACGCATCATCTCGAAGAAGTCGAGGTTGTTCTTCGTGGCCTTCATCTTGTCGAGGATGAACTCCATCGCCTCGATCTCGTCCATCGAGTACAGCAGCTTGCGCAGGATCCAGGTCTTCTGGAGGATCTCGGGCTTGAGCAGCAGTTCCTCGCGCCGGGTGCCCGACTTGTTGATCTGGATCGCCGGGTAGACGCGCTTCTCGGACATGCGCCGGTCGAGGTGGATCTCGCAGTTGCCGGTGCCCTTGAACTCCTCGTAGATCACCTCGTCCATCTTGGAGCCGGTGTCGATCAGCGCGGTGCCGATGATGGTCAGCGACCCGCCTTCCTCGATGTTGCGCGCGGCGCCGAAAAAGCGCTTGGGGCGCTGTAGCGCGTTGGCGTCGACGCCGCCGGTCAGCACCTTGCCCGACGAGGGCAGCACGTTGTTGTAGGCCCGTGCCAGGCGGGTGATCGAGTCGAGCAAGATCACCACGTCCTTTTTCAGCTCGACCAGGCGCTTGGCGCGCTCGATCACCATCTCGGCCACCTGCACGTGGCGCGCGGCCGGCTCGTCGAAGGTCGAGCTGATGACCTCGCCGCGCACGGTGCGCTGCATCTCGGTCACTTCCTCGGGCCGCTCGTCGACCAGCAGCACGATCAGGTGCGCGTCCGGGTGGTTGGC
>CAZTTC010000092.1:0-11437 GCA_964616015.1 uncultured Methylibium sp.
GGAATCCTAGCAGAGCCGCGATGACCTACTGCAGCGCGGCCCGTTCGGCCCGCAACGCATCCAGCTGCAGCCGAGCGCGCGCGACCGCCTGCGCCAGGAACTGCTGGCGCTGCCAGTAGCTGGGCGCGAAGCGCCGGCCCTGGCGGTCGCCTTCGACGACAGTCTGACCGTCGGTTTGCGCGGACTGCGCCACCGAAAGCTCCCGCTGCGCGACGGCGATACCGCGGTCGAGTTCGGCAAGCTTCAGCGAGCGGGCCTGCCCTTGCTGCAGCAGCCGCGCACGGGTGCCCTCCAGCGCGCGCTGTGCCGCGAGGGCCTGCGCCGGGTCGCCGGGATGAGGCTCGACGAGCAGCCGCGCCGAGCGCACCGCGCCCGCGGCCGGCTCGTCGGCATAGACCACGCGCCCGTCCGGCATCTGCGAGCGGAACACGGCGCGCTCGCCCGCGGCGGCGATCGATGACGCCCCGAGGCCACACAGGGCCAGCAAGGCAGGCAACCACCAGCGGGCGGGCCAGTGCACGCCGATCGAACATCGCGTCATCGCTGCACCTCGATGAGTATCAGGCATTGATTTCGACGGCGCCGCGCCGCGCAGGTTCCCGCCCTCGCCGCGATCGACCGGCCATTCCTGGGCACGCCGTGCGCTGGGCGATCAGAAGCGCTTGCTGATGCCGGCGGCCCAGAAGACCCGCGCTGGCGTGACGCCGGCGACTCGTGCCCCAACGCTGAAGTCGAGTTGCACGTCACGTCCGACGATGTAGGCGATGCCGCCATCGACGACGGCCGAGCCGCGGCCGTTTCTGGTTTCGGGATACTGGCCGCCGATGTCGATGAAGACGTTCACGACCTTGCTCGGGTTGTAGCCGAGCGTCGCGGCGAACAACGCTGCGGTGTAGAGGCGCCCGCCGTCGCCCTCGTAGGCGCCCACGCCGAGGTTCGGGTTGAGCGACCATTGCGGCGCGAAATCCCAGTCTGCGGCGATGCGCAAGTCGCCCGTCGCGCGGCGGGTCCTGTAGTCGCCCGTGCCCGAACGCGGAAAGAGTCGAACGATCACCGCCATCGAAGGCCGCTGCGAATCCGCCGCCTCGGCGAACCGATACTTGAAGCCGACGGAGACCGGCTGGATGTCTTCGCTTCGCGTCGGCCCCTGCGCGCTGTCCCGCGCCCGGGTCGAGGTGTACGTGTTGCTCTCGACGCGCAATTCCAGGTCCCGGCCGACGCCCAGGCGCAGCAAGGCCGGCACGTAGTCGGTGCGCGAACGGCTGCTGCCGTCGCTGCGCCTGTCCTGCTGCAAGCCGGCCTCGATCTGGAAGCGGCCCGCGCCGACGACACCGCTGCCGTCGGCGATGCCGGGACGGTCCGGGTTGATGATGTCCTGATCCGGGTCGCCCGGGCTCTGGGCCCGGGCCGCGGCAGCAGCCAGCAAGACGGCAGCCAGCGCGACCATCGGCAGCGGCCACAGGGACGAAGAACGGCAGCGTGTGCGCAAGTGGAACCTCGGCAGGTTGTGTGGGGAGGTCGGCTCAATGCGGCGCCGGCGCAACGGCGCCGCCGCACAGGTTCTGCACGCTGCGCCAGGCGGCCGGCCCGTTGCGGGCGAACAGCACCAGCGCCAGCGCCAGGTAGACCCAGGCGAGCCAGGTCAAGGACGCGATGGCGCGCGGCGCGTCGTCGCGGTAGACGAAGGCCAGCGTGATCTGCACCCCGAACAGCGCCGCCAGCGCCAGCGCGCCGCCGACGCCGAAGCGCAACTTCAGCAGCAGCGCCACGCCGAACAGCGACTGCGCCGCGGTGAGGAAGAACTCCTCGTGCTGGCGCGCGTCCAGCGGCAGCGCGGTGACGCCGCCGGCGCCCACGCTCATCGCCAGCGGCAGCATCCCCACCAGCAGCGTCCACTGGTTGATCTTGTCGCTGATCATCGTCGTCAGGCCGCCCTCCGAGCGGCCCGAGAGCACGAACAGCACCGCGATGACGACCGCGGGCGCTTCGCTCGCCAGCGGTGCGAGCCACTGGATGAGCAGGAACTCGTCGATGCCGAGCACGCGGCCCGAGGCCACCAGCGACTCGGCGAACGGTTCGGCCGAGGCGAGGATCACCACCGCCGCCACCGCCGCGAGCCCGCCGGCCCAGGCCCACAGCCGGCGCGGCGGCAGCGTCGCCAGCGCCGCGGCGGGGCCCGGCTCGTCATCGGCGGCGAGGCTCTCATCGGCCTTCGGCATGCGCCCGGCGACCCAGAGGTAGCTGCCGAAGACGGCCACCAGCACCAGGGTGTCGAGCAGGCTGATCCGGTTCGTCAGCACGATCACGAACGCGTACAGGCTGGCCAGCAGCAGGAAGCCGATCTCGACCAGGTTGGCCTCGGCGAGCTGGATGCCGCGTTTGCGCGTGCGCGCCCAGTACAGCAGCGCCATCAGCGGCCAGGCCACGCCCACCAGCAGCCGGTTGGCGCCGGTCATGTTGGCGGCGGCGTAGTGGACGTAGTTGGAGTCCGGCGCCTTGCCGGCCTGGTAGGCGTAGTACATGTCCACCGCGTACTCGGGCAGCACCGTGACCAGTGCGACGAGGGCGAGGATGAGGCCCTGGGCGATGCGCTTCTCGGCCGCCTCCGCGCCCCAGGACAGCATGAAGCCGGCGGCGAGCACCGCGACGCCGAACACCGCCGTGTCGATCACCGGGCCCGGGCGCCAGCCGGTCAGGCGCAGCACCACGGCCGGCACGATGACGGCGACGGCGAGCGCGAGGTAGGCAAGAAAACGCTGCATGACAAAGACTCCCCGTATGCGGGTCAGAAGCTGGCCCGGGTCTTGACGATCAACTGCACGCGCTTGACACCGGCATCGGTGTCGAGCGGAAAAGCGAGATCGACGTGCAGCACGTTGGTGAACGCCGTGCGCACGCTGAAGAAGCGCAGCCCGAAGCCGACGTTGCGCTGCCACGGCGGATCGGCACTGCCGGCGCCGCTGCCGCCCCAGGCCCGCCCGATGTCGAAGAACGCCGCACCGCCGACACGGAACAGCCGCAGCGGGAACAGGTCGGTGTAGAAGCGCTCCTCCAGCGTGAACAACGCGCGCCGCGTACCGCTCTGCCAGCGCAGCGGGTAACCGCGCAAGCCATTGTCGCCGCCGAGCGGCAGCGACTCGGTGGGCTCGGCGTTGCGCAGCGCATCGGCCGAAGCCCCGGCGTAGAACAGCCAGCGCGCCGACTGCGGCAGGTAGTAGCGGGCCTGCACACCCAACTGCTGGCGGTGCGCGCGCCCGTCCTCCTGGTGGCCCTGCGCCGAGGCGGTCAGCGTCAGCAGTTGCCCCGCCGCCAGCTCGAAGCCGCGGCCGACGGTTCCCGTATAGACCCACGCAGAGCGGCTCGAGCCGAGGGCCGGCATGGCCCGGCCCAACTGCACCTTGGCCGCCAGCCCGAGCGCGAAGAACTCGGGGCGCCCGATCAGGTTGCGGTTGTCGAGCTTCTCGAACCGGTCTTCGATCAGTTCGTAGCGCACGAACGGGGCGACGAGCTTCTCGTCGGCCGGCAGGCGCGCAGGCGGCACGCGCCCTGGCTCTGGCGCATAGCCGTCGTCCTGCAGGCTGGCGCCGAGCGACCAGCGCTGCACCCAGCCGTCCACGAGCCCGGCGGACCAGCCGCCGAAGACCTCGCCGCGGTTCTCGCGGCGGCGGTATTCGGCCACCGGCCGGCCCGCGTCGTACACGGGGTCGATGCGGTCGTCGCGCGAGAAGCTGGCGCCGGCCGCCCAGCGCGCGTCGAGGGCGTAGAACGGCCGCGCCACCGCCAGCGCGTCGCGCCGGCCGTCGCCGTTGCGCGCCCGGCTCAGGCTCACCGAGGTCCAGCTGCCGAAGGCGCGGTCCACGCCGAGATCGACCTGCGTGCCCGAGCGGTCGACGCCGTTGACGCGGCTCACCCCGAGCGCCACGCCGGTGCCGAACAGGTTGTCTTCCTTGAGGCTGACGCTGCTCGTGTTGGCGCCCCCCGAACGGCCGGCCTTGAGGCTCGGGTCGAGCGTCCAGGTGTCGCGCGTGGCGACCTCGATGTCGACCACGCCGTCGCGCACCGCGAGCGGACGGATGCGCACGTCGTAGAGATAGGTCGTGCTGCGCAGCAGGCGTTCGGTTTCCTCGATCAGCCGCGCGGAAACCGGCTCGCCGCTCTTGAACAGCAAGGCGCGTTCGATGACCTCGGGCCGGGTCTTCACATGCAACGCGTTGGCCCAGCGGAAAGGCCGGCGGTCCTCCGCGGGGTCGTCCGTGTCGAAGATGTCCCGCGTCACCACGCGCACTTCGCCGATGCGCGCCTGCGCGGCCTCGAGCTCGGCGAACGTGGGCAGCGCGTCAGCGGGGCGCGGCGCGCCGGGCGCGGGTGCCTCGTGCGCCGGTTCGACCGCCGGGTCGGGGGGAACCTGGGCTGCGGCCGGGCCGGCCATCAGCAGCACCAGAAGGAGGGACTCGTGCTTCGCCATCGGACTCTCCGGGCCGTCTCGAACGGCAGGATGGGAGATGTCGGCGAGGAGTCGGTGGTGTCGAGACGGACGTGTGGGTGGCAGCAGCACCTCGCCGGGTCAGGCCCGAAGGCGCCACTGCGGGCGTTCGATGGCGGAGGGCGGCGCGGCCGTGTCGGGCGGACGTGCCTGCGCGAAGCGCGGTGGCGCGAACGGCCCGACCGGCACTGGCCGGGCATCGCTGACCGGCCGCGCGCAACTCAGATGGCAGACGCCGCAGTCGACGTCGTCGGTCGGCTCGGCTCCTGCTCCGCGGTCGGCAAGCGAGGCGGCCTCGGACTGCGCGGCATGCCGGTGCTCGTGGTGCCCGAAGTGCGCCGCGCCGGTGCCCTGCTCATGCCGGCAAACGCTGGCCGCCGCGCCCCAGACGAACTGGACCGCCAACACGACCACGAGCACGATGCCGAGTACCCCGCGCATCGGGTCAGTGTACGGAAGTGCTGCCGCGCCCGGCCGCCGCGGCGCACCGGCGGGTCGCCGGGCAGGGCGGGCCTAGAGGATCATCACTGCCACGTGCGATCCCTCGAAACCGGCAGCGGAACTCCAGTCGGGCTCCTTCAAGAGCCGGCCCGGCTTCGTGCGCTTCTGGCGTGCCTTGCTGTACTCGCGCGACGGCCTGCGGGCCGCGGTCCGGCACGAGGCTGCGTTCCGCCAGGAGTTGGCCATCGGCGTGCCGCTCATCGTGCTGGCCTGGCGGATCGCGCCCGGCCGCTGGACGGCGTTGGCGATGACGGTGTCGATCATGGCGGTCTTCGTGGTCGAGCTGCTGAACTCGGCCATGGAGGCGCTGGCCGACGCGGTGTGCGGTGAAGCGCAACTTCATGCGCGATACGCTGGCGCCGGCAAGGTGCTGCGGGGCACGGTCTCGACCGCGATCGGACCAGTGTTCGTCCAGGATTCGGCCGAGGCGGGCGGCGCGCACTCAATCGAGGAGTTTGGTGGCCGATCAGCTGCACCGGAAGTTCCCGCGCTCGGCGCTTTGCTGGACGCGGCCGAAGACGGCGAACTCGCCTTCGTGACGTTCTGGCGCGAGAATTCTGCTCGGCGGTTCGGTTCGCTTTAGCATGCTGAGCATGTGCGTGTCAGCCCGCCTGAGCCATTGATTTGTACCATGCGTTGGGACGCGACCCTGATCTTCGAGGAGACAGCGATGACCGACGACTTGCTCAATCGCTTCACCGCTCTAGGCGAAGGGGTAGCTGGGGCCGGCGCCGGCGTCGACAGAGGATGGCTGACGCGCGGAGTCGAGGCCAATAGAGTGCAGTCGGGCCTTGATGTGCTGCTGTCATTCGTCGCCTCGGCGCGCGCGAGCGCCAACATCACCGAGGCGACGCTCTCCGGTGTCGTACGGGCGATGTTCGATGAGCAGGGGTCGGCACGAGACTTGCGTGCAGATATCGCACGTAACGCCGAAGCTCTGTCCCGACGACCGGTCGGCCACGACAAGGGACATCTGCCCGACAGGCGAGAGCTCGGAGGTCTGCTCGACAGGCCGGATCTGCGCGATCTGCTAGACAAGCCAGACCTTGGAGATCTGCTCGGAAGGCGGGAGCCGGGTGATCCGCTCGATCCTCCGTTGGACTTCCCCGATCTCGTTCCTCTCGACGAATTCATGAAGATCGGCTGCGTGCTGGACATCATGTCCGGTCTGGCCAAGCTTGGCGGAGTCGTCGCGACCGTTCCTCGTGCCCGCCCGAAGCAGGGCGCAGTGATCGATTCGATCGAGCCGCGGCGCGCGACTGTCGGGCAGGAGATCACGATCCGAGGATCGGGTTTCGGCGATCCGCAGCCACAGAATGTAGAGGTCTACATTGGCGCTCAGCACGCCCCCGCGCTGACGTGGCGCGACAAGGTGATCACCGTGAACGTTCCCAGCGGGGTGGACGGAGACGTCTGCGTCAGCGTGCTGGAGAACGTCGTCCTCAACTCCACTGCAAAGGGAGATGCCGTCGTCCTCGCGGTCGAGGTCGGCAGCACGATGACCGGGTGCTTCGGCATCAGCCGAGTTGGCGAACGGCTCGCTGCCGGCACCATGGCGCTGCTCGAGCCGCGCTCGGAATGTGGGCCGTTGAACCATATCTGGGTCGGCGCGCCGGCGATCGACACGTTCGCCGTCAATGGTTTGTCGACGTCGGCGCAGATCCACCCCAAGGACCTCATCGAGTTGACCTGGGCGACGCGCTTCGCTGATCAGGTGCGCCTGCAGACCGTCGTCAGGACGGGCCTCGCCCCGCCTGCGATCATCGTGCCGAACGTCCAGGTGGCCGCGACCGGCAGTCGACGGATGGGACCACCGGCAACTCGGTTGGTGTGGGAGATCGACTACATCCTGGTCGCCTCCAACGCGGCCGGAACCCGTCAGGCGACGGTACGTGCGACAGGCACGTTCGGGTACGCGATGGCGTTCCTCGGCGCAGGCACCCGTTCGATCTTCCACGCCGGGGCTCTCGAGTACCTCCCCGTGGCGTGCGATACGGCGCCCAGGGCCGTGTCGTCAACCGGCCTCGGTGCGCTCGGCGCGTTGTCGGCCGCGACGGCTTTCCGCAACAGCGCTCCACTCGTCGCCAGTTGGAACACCATCAACGCTGCCCCGATCCCGGCGCCACCTCAGAATGCGCGGGCGTACTCCGTGATGAACTCGTTGATGACGGAGGACACGACGATTCGCCAAGCGTTCGATGCGTACGAACAGGGAATCTACACCCGGCTGCTCGTCGCCGTCGACGTCTCGGTGAACGAGGCGATGCTGTCGTACGCCGACGCTCCCGTCATCGGCGACATCGCCATCGCGATCACCGACGACGCGACGATCCTCGAGAGCAAGGTCATCGAGGGTCTCAAAGAGGCAGGCATGTGGATCGCCGGTGAGGTGATCGGGCCGGCCCTCGAGGACGGCGGGGTTTCCGACAGCGAGATGGGCAAGGTTACCGCTCCGGCGAAGGCTTTGGTGGAGGAGGCCATCGTCGGTAACGCCATCCAGGGCGGGATCAATGCGGTCAGTACCGGCCTGATGAACGTCAACCCGGTGATCGCCGTGGTCTTCGTGGTCGCGGCAAATGTCATCAAAGGCTTGGTCGAAGGAGCCTTCGACATCAACAAGGCCAACGCCTTCCGCACCGCCCTCGCCGCACGCGGCTTGTGTGCGAGAGGGCCCCTCGTCGCCCTGATCGACGACTTCGTCAGCCGTTCGGGCCTGCAGGGCCGCACGGTCGCTACCTCCACCGGCGTCGCCCTCGCCGCCTCCATGCTCGAGTCAGGCGAGCCGGCATACATCGACGGGTTCGCGACCGCACGCACGACGTCCGGCGGGACGATCGCCACGCTCGGCTGGCGCGATTCCCTGCTCGCCGTCACGGCCGTTCCCGGTGCGCTGGCTCCGGTGACCGCGGGCGCGGTCAATCTGGTCGACGCTGCCTATACCGACATCGGTCCGCTCGAAATCCTGCAACGTCGCGACGTCGACGATGTCATCGTCGTCCACAGCACCTGCAACCTCCTGCCGCGCGTCCAAGCCCCCGACAACTTTTCAACGGTCGGGTTTCTGACCCTCGCTCGCCGCGGCGAGCGTATCCGGGCGGCGAGTCTTGCGCTCACAGGGGTTGAGCCCGACCGCTTCTGGCAGGGGCTGATCGACGCGCAGGGCGGAACTCGACGCCAGTGGAAGACGCGCCACGTGATGCCGACGATCGCACTGTCCAACCTCTACGCGTTCGAGCACGAGCCGGGGCTGTTATCGATCTGGCGCGACTATGGCTACATGCGGACCTTCGATGTCATGGCACCGACGCTGATCCACTCCGGCGAGGACGAAAATTCGGAGAATCTCCGACGGGACTTGCGCAACCGGCTGGCCGTGCTCAGCGACCTTATCACCGGAACGCGCGAAGCGGCATGGCGGCTGGAAAGCCAGATCAACAAAGTCCTGCCTGTGGAACTCGGCGCGGCGAACCGGCGCAACCCGCCAGAGGTGACGCTCATAAACGATGGCAGCGATCTCCTGGCCCTCCGGCAGCTCAAGACGCTCATAGGCAATCAGGTGCTGCGTCGGCTACAGACCGTACAGCTAGCGGAGAAGATCTACCGAAGTTCGGTGTCGAAGTGGCCGGGCGATGCCGTGCCGCGGCCTCGCTTCGCGACCTGGTTCCTGGAGTATGAGCAACATGGCTATTCGTTCGATAACATTTTGCCCGTCGACCCCACGGGTATGGGTCGGGTCAATCCCTGGCTCGAGACAGGGGGATTCACCGTGAACAGCGGTGTTCCCGCGGCAACGCCGCCGTCGATCGCCGCCGCGTTGTTCAACCAACTACCCTAGAGACACCTGGGCGACAGAAGCCGGTCCTCTGCAGGTTCCGCGTACGCGATGAGAAGAGGCGCCTGCGGTGCTAGATCTGTCGTTCGCCCAAGGCAACGGTCAGCGCCGAGGCGAGCAATGCAGGCGGCCGGGGCGACAGTCGTTGCCGCAGCAGCGCAAATCGTCTTTGCAACTCGCCAGACCATGATGCCGTCTGCGGAGGGCGCGAAATGAAAGCCGCATCCGTCGATCAGCGGGATTTGTCATGCCGCGCGCGCCGGGCCGCCGACTTCAGTCGAACAATCGCTTCAGGAAGCTGCCGTGCCGGCCACCGCCACTCGCGTAGCCGCCATGGTGGCTGCCACGACCGCGCCCGTGGTCGCCGCGCCAGCCATCGCCCATCGCATCGGCCGCGCTGGATGCCGGCTGCGCCACGTCGGCCTCGCGCTGGCTGCGCTCGATGATCTTGTCGAGTTCACCGCGGTCGAGCCACACGCCACGGCACTTGGGGCAATAGTCGATCTCGATGTCCTGGCGCGTGTTCATCAGCAGTTGCTGATCCTTGCAGACGGGGCATTGCATGGAAGTCCTCTTGGTTAGTGGGTCGATACGACTTCGAGCGTCGGGCAGCCGTCCCGGTTCCCAGAAGCGTCGAACAAGCGTACCAATCACCCGCTGTTTCGCGCCTCGCTCGTGTTTCTCGCCAGACAGACTACCGAAGCATTCACGCCGCACCGATGGAACCCCTTCGCCTTTCCTCGGACATCGCCGGGCAGGACGACGAGTTCAAGGCCAAGGCGCTGATCTTCCGCGGCCGACGGCAGGGGCTGCTCGCATCCAACATCGCCAACGCGGACACGCCCGGCTACCGGGCGATGGACGTGAGCTTCGCCGACAGCCTGCGCCGCGAGATGCGCGCACGGGAAGGGTCCCTCGCAACGGCGCCGACGAGCGAAAGCGCAGCACCCACGATGCAGCCGCTGACCCGAAGCACGCTCGAGTTCGCCCGCTACGTCATTCCGGCGCAAAGCAACCTGGACGGCAACAGCGTCGACATGGACCGCGAGCGGTCCGCGTTCGCGCAAAACACCATCCTCTACCAGCTCGCGATTGCGTCGCTCGATGACGAGTGGAAGGAGTTCAAGATGGCCTCATCCGACCCGCGCCGCTGAGGCGGCTGAGGCCGCTGAGGCCGTTGTCGGCGCGCGGCAGGCCAGCAGGCGCAGCGCGTTGATCACCACGACGAGGGTCGAGCCCTCGTGAAACAGCACCGCGGTGCCGATACCGAGCCCGAGGATCGTGGCCGGGATCAGCATCGCCACGACGCCGAGGCTAACCCACAGGTTCTGCTTGATCACGCGGCTGGTGCTGCGCGACAGGCACACCGCGGACGGCAGCGGCGAGCCGCTCGTCGACCACAACCCGCGCGAGCAGCACCACCACGGGCACGCGAAACTGCGATCGAACTTGGTCTTGGTTTTGGTCTTGGTGACCATGGCCCGACGCCGCCGATCCTAGCGGCGGCGGTACGCGCCCGTATAGCGTATCGTTAGTGGCGGTGTTGCGAGCTGCGCCACCCGATACTGGCGTCCATCGCCTCGGCCTTGCGAACCGTCGTGTCCTGCGCCATGTCGCCGAAGTCCGCGGCATCGATGCGCAGGTAGTCCGCCCCGCGAACGCCGGGTTGCGGCCACTCGGCGGGGGCCCGCGAGGCGGACTGCTTGAGGACGAGTCGCACACGGCTGCCGTCCGCCTCCCGGCGCTCGGCGAGCGCGGGCAGCTGCAGATCCGGCATCCAATGCACGCGCAGCGTGGCTGCGCCTACCTTGCCTACCAAAACCGGCGCGGCGCGCACGCCGCTGCCGCGAGCGGCCATCGGCTTGAGAAGCGCCAGTTCACGAGCATCGATGAAGGTGGCGATCGGCTGCCCGTCGTGCGTCGATCAGTCTCGGTCCCGGCCACGGTGGTGCCCACCGTGGCGGAACGCTTCAATCTAAGGCTTTGTGATACCCTGCAAAACGCAGCCAGCCAACCTTCTCGGGTTCAGCCAGCCATGGCAGATCAACCACGAGAAGGAATCTTATGTCCGCTGCAAGACGCTGGGCGTGCGTTGCGAGCGCATCAAGAACAGGCGCATCGAGAACCTCACCGGCCGCACGGGAACCGACTCGATTGCGCAATGGATCCGGAGCCTGGGTGCGACCTACAACCCAACGAAGACCATGACCGTCTTCGCCGGCGTGCACCGCGGCTTCGCTCCGCCGCGCACCGAGGACGTGATCACCGGCACCGGCACCAGCACCGAGGTGGGTGCGGAGCTGTCCACCAACTGGGAAGTCGGGCTGCGCGCCGAGCCGGCCGCCGGGACCAGCGTCCAAGCGACGGTGTTCCGCAACGACTTCAAGCGCCTGATCGCCGTGGGTTCGATCGCCGGTGGCAGCACGCCGCTCGCCCAGGGCGAGGCGCTTTTCCAGGGCGCGGAGCTTTCCGGGCGCCTCGGACGCACGAGCGGCGTCTATCTGCGCGGTGCCCTCAACTATGTGCCGACGGCGGAGCAGCGCACGCCTTTCGGCCAGGTCGTCAACGACGCGGTCGTCGCCGGCAGCGCAGCGGGGTACCGGATGCCGTTCGAGCCAAAG
>CAZTTC010000093.1:0-11354 GCA_964616015.1 uncultured Methylibium sp.
CCGCCGGCAAGCCCAAGAGCGGCCTGCTCGAGGCCGACAACGCCCGCGCCGCGCGGGCGCAGCTGCGGCTGCAGCAACTGGTGCCGCTCGACGTCACGCAGGTGATGTCGCAGGCCGCCAACACCGGGAGCTTCCGCTTCGGGCGCCGCGTCTTCACCAGCACCAGCCTCGCGATCTGGACGCGACAGCTGGCCGGCCTGGTCGGCTCCAGCCTGCCGCTCGAACGCGCGCTGACCGCGCTGACCGACGAGGCCGAAGACCCGCGCCAGCGCGAGCTGCTGGCCCACCTGCGGGCCGAGGTCAACGCCGGCTCGCCGTTCGCACGCGCGCTGGCCAGCGCGCCGCGCGAGTTCGACGACGTCTACCGCGCCGTGGTCGGCGCCGGCGAGCAGAGCGGCCAGCTCGGCGTCGTGCTCGACCGCCTGGCCGACGATCTGGAAGAGCGCCAGGAACTCAAGAGCAAGCTGATCGGCGCGGCGCTCTACCCGGCGATCGTCTCGCTGGTGGCGATCGTGATCGTCGTCTTCCTGGTCACCTACGTCGTGCCGCAGGTGGCCAGCGTGTTCGCCGGCGGCAAGCGCGCCCTGCCCTTCCTCACCAGCGCGATGCTGGCCATCAGCGCCTTCCTGCGCAGCTGGGGCTGGCTGCTGGCGCTGGCGATCGGCGGCGCCGTCGGCACGCTGCTGTGGATGCGCCGCAACGACGCCTTCCGCGAACGTTTCGACGCCTTCTGGCTGACGCTGCCGCTGGTCGGCCGGCTCTCGCGCGGCTACAACGCGGCCCGCTTCGCCGGCACGCTGGCGATGCTGGCCGGCGCCGGCGTCCCTATCCTCAAGGCCCTGCAGGCCGCGGCCGAGACGCTGTCGAACCGCGCGATGCGGGCCGATGCGATGGCCGCGCTGGTGCAGGTGCGCGAAGGCGCGCCGCTCGCGTCGGCGCTGTCGGGCAAGCGGCGCTTCCCCGGGCTGCTGGCGATGTTCGCGCGGCTGGGCGAGCAGACCGGTCAGCTGCCGGTGATGCTGCAGCGCGCGGCCAATCAGCTGGGCGCCGAGGTGCAGCGCCGGGCGCTGGCGCTCGCGACCATCCTCGAGCCGCTGCTGATCGTCGTGATGGGTGCCGTGGTCATGCTGATCGTGCTGGCCGTGCTGCTGCCGATCATCCAGCTCAACACCTGGGTCAAGTAGTTCACGCTGGACGGCCGGTCGCCCCGGGGCGGGGGGTGCGGCAATGGCACGCCGCGTGCTACACAGACGGTCAACAGGCGGGGCTTTGCCGCGTTGATCCGACATTCGCGCGTGCGCCCCGTTTGCTGCAATGGACTCGCTGGGTTCGCCGTCTGGAGGATTTGCATGACGTCCACCGCCACCGACTTGGTCACCGTGCCGCCGTCGCCGCGCATGGGCCTGCCGATCGCCCACATGCGCAACGTCTACCGGCTGCACGACGTCGAACGGCGCCTGGAGAAACTGCCCACCAAGGAGCACGAAAGCCTGCGCGCCACCTACGAGCGCATGCTCGAGAAGGGCCCCGAGCGCTTCCAGGTCAAGCCCTCGGGCATCCCGGTGATGGACCCGCTCTACGACGATCTGCCCAATTTCCACGAGGTGCTCGACGACGTGAAGCGACAGCTCGCGCTGTGCGCCGACAGCCGCGATGCGCTCGAGATCACGCCGATGCTGCTGCTGGGCCCGCCCGGTGTCGGCAAGACCCACTTCGCGCGCGAGATGGCGCATCTGCTGGGCACCGGCATGGGCTTCCTCAGCATGAGTTCGCTGACTGCGGGCTGGGTGCTCAGCGGTGCCAGCAGCCAGTGGAAGGGCGCCCGCCCCGGCAAGGTCTTCGAGACCCTGGTCGACGGCCAGTACGCCAACCCGGTGATGGTGGTCGACGAGATCGACAAGACCGGCGGCGAGCATGCCTACGACCCGCTCGGCGCGCTGTACAGCCTGCTCGAGCACGACACGGCAGGCGCCTTCACCGACGAGTACGCCGAGGTGCCGATCGACGCCAGTCAGGTGATCTGGGTCGCCACCGCCAACGACGCGCGCGCGATCCCCGACCCCATCCTCAACCGCATGAACGTGTTCGAGGTGCAGGTGCCCGACCGCGACGCGGCGCGCAGGATCGCCGGCAAGCTCTACGCCGGCATCCGCGCCTCGCACGACTGGGGCAAGCGCTTCGCGCCCGAGGCGCCGTCCGACGTGCTGGACGCGATGGCCGAACTGGCGCCGCGCGAGATGCGCCGCGCCTGGATGACGGCCTTCGGCAACGCCAAGCTCGCCGGCCGCGACGAGGTGCAGGTGCGCGACCTGCCCGAGCAGCACGCGCGGCGCTTGCCGATCGGCTTCGTTCAGTAGCCGGGCGCCGGCGCGTCGTCACGGCCGTCGAGCCCGACCGACGCCGCGCCGCGCCGCAGGCAGTTGCGGCCCGCCTGCTTGCCGGCATACATGGCCGCATCGGCCCGCTTGAGCAGATCGCCGGCGTCCCGACCGTCGATCGGGGCCAGCGCGTAGCCGATCGTCAGCCCCACGCGGCAGTCCTGGCCCGACACCTCGAAGGGCGCGGCGAAGGCATCGAGCAGCTTGCCCCCCAGCGCCCGGGCTTCGGCATCGCCGCGCAGCGCGGCCGCCACGACGACGAACTCGTCGCCCCCCAGGCGCGCCACCACGTCGCTGGCGCGCAGCTGCGCGGCCAGCCGCTGGGCGACCTGCACCAGCAGTCGGTCGCCGGCTTCGTGGCCGAGGCTGTCGTTGATCGCCTTGAAGCCATCGAGGTCGAGCAGGTAGACCGCCGTGAGGCGATCGGCCGCGGCCATCGGCAGCAGGCGCTGCAAGGCGTCCGTCAGGCCCCGCCGGTTCGGCAAGCCGGTCAGCGCGTCGGTGTGGGCCAGCGAGTGCAGCGCGTCGCGCTCGAGGTGCGCGCGTCGGGCGGAGGCGCGCAGGTCCTCGATGCGCACGCCCAGCACGCGCATCCAGACGACCATCTCGAACATCGTTCCGAACTGAAAGGCATGCTGCGTCCAGAAGTTCGACGGCACGACCCCGCGCAGCAGCCCGACCATCACCAGCGTCGATAGCGCGTAGCCTCCCCAGCCGATCAACATGTACAGGCCGATGCTCTCGCCGCGGCGGGCCCGCCGGAAGGCCACCGGGATGGCCAGCAGCATCGGCAGCGGCCCGAGGGCGGTCGCGCCGGTGTGCGCCGTCCGGTAGTCGACGACACCGACCGCGAACGCGACCCCGAGTGCCACCGCCGCCAGCGCCCCGACGCGCAGCGCGGCCGAGGTGCGCGGTTGCATGTCGCGGACCGCCAGCACGCGGTCGATGAACAGGAAACCCCCCACGAGGCCCACCAGCACCGCCAGCGGCGCCATGTGCGTCGTCAACCAGAGGTGGTCGCCCCACAGATGCTGCGAGCCGAGCCCGTAGTAGCTGATGAAGAAGACCGAGGTGCCGCCCAGCGTCAGCGCATACGCGAGGAACATCGAATCGCGCAACGACATCCACTGGGCCAACGAGTAGAGCAGCAGGCACAGCGCAGCGCCGGCCATCAGGCCCTGCAGCATCTGCAGGCTCGCCTCGCGGGCATGCAGTCCCTCGGCCGTCGCCAGGGTCAGCGGCACGATCATCGTGCTGGTGGTCTGCACGCGCAGGAGCAGCTCGTGCGTACGACCGGGCGCCAGCTCGATCGGCGCCACGTGCCACGGACTCGGGAAGGCGCGCTGCGAGTAGGGCACCAGGCGCCCGAGCACCCGCGGCGGCGCGGCGTCCTCGCGCCCCGGGTTGACGTGCAGGTCGACGCGATCCAGCGAGGCGTAGTCGGCCGACAGCAGCCAGCGCGACGGTGCTCCCGCGGGCACGGTGACCTGCAGCCGCAGCCACACCACATCACGGCGCGGCCCGAGGTTCGCATGGGGCGCGGTGGGCGGCGCGAAGTCCTGCGCCCGGGCCCGCGCCTGGGCGACGTCCAGGGTGCCCGTGGGGTCGATCAGCGAGGTGACAGCCGGCCACGCATCGATCACGGCCTGACGTCCGTCGAGCAACAAGGGCGTGGACTGGGCGCGCGCCATCCCGGCCGCACACAGCGCGATCAGGAACAGGCAACGAAGGAGGAGGGGCGGCATGGCGGTAGAGGCCCTGAGCATCGACCGGCCTGCAGTCAGTATCGGTGCACCGCCGCGGAACTTGAGCCGCCC
Source organism: uncultured Methylibium sp. (assembly GCA_964616015.1). Lineage (GTDB taxonomy): Bacteria > Pseudomonadota > Gammaproteobacteria > Burkholderiales > Burkholderiaceae_C > Methylibium. Next base: position 4,196 of record CAZTTC010000093.1, read on the forward strand.
GCATCCGGCTGCAGCGGACCCTATCATGGTCGCATGCCCGTTTCCCTCGCCGGCCAGCTGGTCGTGGCCATCTCGTCGCGTGCGCTGTTCGACTTCGAGGAGGAGAACAAGCTCTTCGAATCCAGTGACGACCGCGCCTACATGCAGCTGCAGCTCGACCGGCTGGATGCCCCGGCCCAGCCGGGCGTGGCCTTCTCGCTGGTGAGAAAGCTGCTGGCCTTCAACGACGCGACGACCGCGCGCGTCGAGGTGGTGATCCTGTCGCGCAACGACCCGGTCTCCGGCATGCGCGTGTTCCGCTCCTGCCAGCACTACGGCCTGGCCGTCGAGCGCGGCGTGTTCACGCGCGGCGCGGCGCCCTGGCGCTACCTGCGGCCGCTGGCGGCCAACCTCTTCCTCAGCGCCAACGAGGCCGACGTGCGCGGCGCGCTCGAGGCCGGCGTGCCGGCCGCGCGCGTGGCCACGCACTCGGCACGCGCCTCCGACGCGCACCCGCACGAGGTGCGCATCGCCTTCGACGGCGACGCGGTGCTGTTCTCCGACGAGGCCGAGCAGGTGTTCCAGAGCGCCGGGCTGGATGCCTTCCAGGCCCACGAGCGCGAGCGCGCCACGAGCCCGCTGCCGGCGGGGCCCTTCAAGCCGCTGCTCGAGGCGCTGCAACGCCTGCAGCGCGAGGGCACCGACTCGATGCGGCTGCGCACGGCGCTGGTCACCGCGCGCAGCGCTCCGGCGCACGAGCGCGCGATCCGCACGCTGATGGGCTGGCAGATCGAGGTCGACGAGGCGATGTTCCTCGGCGGCTTGCCCAAAGGCCGGTTCCTGCGCGAGTTCGAGCCCGACTTCTTCTTCGACGACCAGACCCGCCATGTCGACGCCGCCGCGCCGCACGTGCCGGCCGGCCACGTCGCGTCGGGCATCACCAACCTCTGACCTGCCGCATGAGCATGTACAAACCGCTGCGAGCCGCCATCTTCGATGTCGACGGCGTGCTGCTCGACTCCCTGCCGCAGCACCTGCGGATCTGCGAAGACAAGGCAAAGGAGTTCGGCCTTCGGTTGGAGATCCCGGACACCACGGCGTTTCGGCATCGCGTCTCGGCCGGACTGCGGATCAGTCCCATGAAGGCGTTCTTTCTCGCGGTCGGCTTTCCAGACGCGCTGGCGGATCGAGCAGTCGCAGACTACGAGCGCGACTTCGCTGCGCAGTACCGACCTGCACCGTTCGTTGGAATCGACCACATGCTTGATCGATTGCGTCGCTCCGGCCTGCGACTGGGTTTGGTGACTTCCAACACCGCCGGCAACGTAGCTCCAGCACTCGGTCCCGCCCTGTCTCGCTTCGAGCCGGACGCCCGCTTCTACTTCGACCGCGAAGCCGCCCCGCAACCCAAGTCGTGGTGGCTCGCCGAGTGCGTGCGGCGCTTCGGCCTGACTCCCGACGTCTGTGTCTATGTTGGCGACCAGCCGGCTGACGCTCAGGCGGCACGCGACGCCGGTCTACCCTTCATCGGCGTCACGTACGGCTGGGGGATAGCGCCGGGCGACCAACGCTTCGATACTGTGGATTCCGTGTCGGCACTGGCGGAGGCGCTGGCGGGCTCCTGACATTCCTGGGTCTGGGCCGAAGTCCACAGCCACCGAGCATCGCCTCACGCAGGAGCGAACCCGATGAGTACACCCCCACCGTGTGATGGGACCAACGCCGGCCAGTGCAGTCCAACGGAACTGCAGAAGCTGCAGCTGGATTACGCCTGGAACTGGTTCAGCTTCCACGCTGATCAGCGCATCAAGGTCTACAACTTCATGCTTGCCGCTCTGGCGTTTCTCGTTGCAGCCATCGTGACGGCAATCGACAAAGGGCGCACCGGCATTGCCGTCGTGCTGTGCATCTTCTCAGCCTTGCTCGCTCTCGTCTTCGTACTGCTCGACCGCCGCAACCGAGATCTCGAGCGTCTGGGGGAGGAAGTGCTGAAGGATCTGGAAGGCAAGGTGTTGTTCACGCAGACATCGGGTGTCGTGACCGGCATCCTCTTGAGTCCGAAGCACGAAAGCGGCTACCCCGAAAGCCTGCGCTCCATAGCGACCACCCGCAATCTCAGGCTTGGAAAGCACCGCCTGTTGTTGCCGGGCACGGCTTTGCTGTTTGCCGCGTTGTTCGTCGGAGGGGCCGCCTACTTGTACTCGGCCCAACGGGAGCCGATCAAGGCCGACGACAATCCAACGGTGAAGGTCTACTGTCCCGTCTGCCCGCCGAAGCCCTCGACCGCGGTTAGCGAAGGCGCCACGCCGCCCTGAACGCTGATGGAAGCTTCGTTCGACGCGGCGCGGACAGAATTGTCGCGCCCAGGCTTACGCTCACGAGGCGCGTGACAAGCTCCCCTATGCTGTTCTTGTTCCGCTGCTGCGCTCTGCTACCGCTTCTGGCGCTGATGGCGCCGATGGCCGCCGCCCAGTCCACCGGCTTCTACCGCTTCCCGGCGCTGCAGGGGTCGCAGGTCTGGTTCACCGCAGAAGGCGACCTGTGGCGGGTCGGCGTGGCCGGCGGCCCGGCCGAGCGCGTGACCACGCACCCGGGCTACGAGACCCATGCCGCCGTCTCGCCCGACGGCCGGCAGCTCGCCTTCGTCGCCGCCTACGAAGGCCCGGCCGAGGTCCACGTCATGCCGGTCGGCGGCGGGCTGCCGAAGCGCCTGACCTGGGACGGCCAGCGCCCGCTGGTCTGGGGCTGGACTGCGGCCGGCGAAGTACTGGCCACGCTGCCCTCGCAGAGCGGCCAGCCCGAGCGTCAGCTCGTCGCGATCGACCCGGCCACGCTGCAGCGCCGCCCGCTGCCGGTGGCACAGGCCAGCGACGGCGCCGTGTCGGCCGACGGCCGCACGCTCTACTTCACCCGCAATGGCCTGCGTGGCGACAACGCGCGCGGCTACCGCGGCGGCGCCATGGCGCGGCTGTGGGCGATGGATCTGGCCGGCCAGGCCGAGGCCCGGCCGCTGTTGCGCGAGGCGGTCGCCGCCAACCTGCAGCGACCCCTGCCGTACGCGACGCCACGCGGCCCGCGCATCGCCTACCTGTCCGACCAGGACGGCACGGTCAACCTGTGGTCGGTCGACGCGAGCGGCGGCGATGCGCGCCAGCACACGCGCCACCGCGGCTGGGACATCCGCCACGCATCGATCTCGGGCTCGCGCGTGGTCTATGCGATCGGCGCCGACCTGCGCCTGCTCGACCTGGCAAGCGACACCGACACGGCGCTCGCGATCACCCTGGGCGGCGACTTCGACCAGCAGCGCACGCGCTGGATCAAGCGGCCGCAGCCCTACCTCGGCAGCGCCGCCCTGGCGCCCGGCGGCGAGCGCGTCGCGCTCACCGTGCGCGGCCGCGTCGCCACGCAAGGCACCGGCCCGCTGCGCCGTGCCGAGCTGCCGATCCCGACCGACGGGCGCTGTCGCAACGCGGTGTTCGGCTACGACAGCCGCCACGTCTACGCGCTGTGCGACATGAGCGGCGAGGTCGAGATCTGGCGCTTCGCCGCCGACGGCAGCGGCAGCCCCTTGCAGATCACGCGCGACGCCAGCGCGCTGCGGCTGGCGATCTTTCCTTCGCCCGACGGCCAGTGGCTCGCCCATGCCGACAAGGAAGGCCGGCTGACGCTGACCGCCATCACCGCGGCGGGCGGTGGCGCGAGCCGCGTGATCGACGCGGCGCGCTTGCGCTCGGCCGAGCCCACGGTGCAGTGGTCGCCGGACAGTCGCGCCCTGGCGATCGTGCGCCCGCAGGTGCACGCCTACCGCGACCAGCTGCTGCTGTACACGCTGGACGACGGCCAGCTGCACACGCTCAGCAGCGATCGCTACGACAGCGGCTCGCCCGCCTTCACGCCCGACGGCAAGTGGCTCTACTTCCTGTCGGACCGGCACTTCGCGTCGCTGAACCGCAGCCCCTGGGGCGATCGCAACATGGGGCCCTACTTCGACCGCCGCGGGCGCGTCTATGCACTGGCGCTGCAGCCCGGGCTGCGCTTCCCCTTCCAGGCGCGCGACGAGCTCGAAGCGGAGCCTGCGGTGGCAGCCCTCTCGGCGGCGTCGGGCGCCGCGGCTGCGTCAGCGCCGGCCCGTGCCGCAAGCGCACCCGCCGCGCCCCGGCCACCGCCGATCGCGACCGCCGGCCTCGCCGCGCGGCTGCACGAGGTGCCGCTGCCCCCCGGCAACTACGAGAAGCTGCGCACCGACGGCAAGCGCCTCTACCTGCTGGAGGCCGACAGCACGCCCGAGCGCCGCGCCAGCCTGCGCACGCTGGCGATCGACAACGCCGACCTCAAGCCCGAGCTCTTCAGCGCCGACGTGCGCGACTTCGCGCTCACGCCCGACGGCAAGAAGCTGATGCTGGTCAAGCGCGGCGACGGCGACGACGCCGGCGACATCCTGCTGATGGAGGCGGCAGCGAAGCTGCCGACCGAGACCGCGAAGCTGCAGGTGCGCTGGAGCGACTGGCAGCTCGCCGTCGACCCGCGCGCCGAATGGCGGCAGATGTTCGCCGACGCCTGGCGATTGCAGCGCGACCACTTCTACGACCCCGGCATGGTCGGCGTCGACTGGGCCGCGGTGCGCCGCAAGTACGAGCCCCTGCTGCCGCGCGTGACCGACCGCGCCGAGCTCAACGAGCTGCTGGCGCAGATGGTCGCCGAGCTGGGCACGCTGCACAGCCAGGTCTTCACGCCGGACCTGCGCAGCGGGCCGGACGACATCGCGGCCGCCGGCCTGGGGGCGCGGCTGGCCAAGGTGGCGGGTGGCTTTCGCGTCGAGCAGGTCTACCGCAGCGACCCGGAGCTGCCGTCCGAGGCCGCGCCGCTGGCCGCGGCGCGCGTGGCGCGCGGCGAGCTGATCGTCGCCGTCAACGGCCGGCCGGTCGACGGCGTGCCCGACCTCGCCGAGCTGCTGCGCGGCCAGGCTGGCCGCCAGGTGTTGCTCGCTGTCAGGGCGGCCGACGGCAAGGAGCGCGCGGTCGTCGTGACGCCCGTTCAAGCGATGCGCGAGACCGCGCTGCGCACCGGCGACTGGGAGCGCGGCCGTGCCGAGCGCGTGCAAGCGCGCAGCGAGGGCCGCGTCGGCTACCTGCGCCTGCGTGCGATGGGCGCCGACGACATCGCGGGCTTCGCGCGCGAGTTCTACGCGCAGATCGAGCGCGACGGCCTGGTCATCGACGTGCGCGGCAACAACGGCGGCAGCATCGACAGCTGGGTGATCGAGAAGCTGATGCGCCGCACCTGGGCCTGGTGGCAGACGCGTTCGCCGGCCGGCACGCCGCCTTTCTCGAACATGCAGCAGACCTTCCGCGGCCATGTCGCGGTGCTGATCGACGAGAACACCTACTCCGACGGCGAGACCTTCGCCGAAGGCATCCGCCGCCTGCAGCTCGGCACGCTGGTCGGCAAGCGCACGGCCGGCGCCGGCGTCTGGCTGTCGGACCGCAACCGGCTGCAGGACAACGGCCTGGTGCGCGCGGCGGAATCCGCGCAGTTCACGCTGGACCGCGGCTGGCTGATCGAAGGCACCGGCGTGGCGCCGGACATCGAGATCGACAACCCGCCGCGCGCCACCTTCGGCGGCGGCGACGCCCAGCTCGACGCGGCCGTCGACCTGCTGCTCAAACGGCTGGCGGCGCAGCCGCTGCCGAAGGCGCAGCCGCCGGCCTACCCGCGGCCCGGCGTGCGCTGACCAGCCGTCGCTGCAGGCCGGCGAGGTCCAGCACCCGAACGCCGCCGTACTCGATGCGGATCAGCTGCTGCGCCTGCAGCGACCGCAAGGCCAGGTTGACGCGCTGCCGGGACAGGCCGACCAGGTAGCCCAGCTCGTGCTGGGTGATGCGCAGCAGCGAGCCGACGCCCGGGTAGAGCACCGGATGGAACAGCGACGCGAGACTGCGCGCGACGCGGGTGTCGGGATCGGTCATGCGGTCGATCTCGCGCGCGGCGATGAACTGGCCGAGCCGCTCGTTGATCTGGTTGAGCACGTAGCGGTTGAACGACAGGCTGGTCTCCAGCAGCTCGTGGAAGCTCTCGATCGGCAGGCCGGCGACCAGGCTCTTGCGCAGCGCCTCGATGTTGTAGCGATAGCTCTCGCGCTTGAGCAGCGTGCCCTCGCCGAACCAGGCGCCCGGCGGCACGCCCGTGAAGGTGATCGATGCCCCGTGCTCGGTGTCGCTGCTCATCTTGAGCAGGCCGTCGATCACGCCGAACCAGTAGGTGGCCGGGCGACCGATGCGACACAGCAGGTCGCCGACCTCGGCCTCGGCGACCACCACGGCCGCCGCCGCGCGCGCGCGTTGCGGCGGATCCAGGACGGCCAGCCAGGGGATGCCGGCCAGCTCGGCGGGCTGGGCGGCGCGGGCGCGCTCACGCAGGGTAGCTGGTGCATGCACGATGGGCTCGACAAGGGAAAGTACGGGGCGGGGCTGACCCTAGGATTGTCGTCACAACGACAGCTAGGCGTCAAACCAACCCCTAGCATCCCGACTTTCAGAGCTGCTGCGTCACCCAGGCGACAGCTGCCGCGAAGGAGACCGTGTGTTGGAGACGACTTTCCCCCGCCTGCTGGCCGAGCATGCCGCCCAGCGTCCGGACGCGCCGGCGCTGCGCGAGAAGGAGTACGGCATCTGGCAGACCATCCCCTGGGGCAGCCTGGCCAAGCTGGTGCGTGATCTCGCCGGCGGTCTGGCGGCGGCCGGCCTGCAGCGCGGGCAGCATCTGGTCGTCGTCGGCGAGAACCGGCCGCGGCTGTACGCGTCGATGCTGGCCGCGCAGTCGCTGGGGGCGATCCCGGTGCCGCTGTACCAGGACGCGGTCGGCGCCGAGTTCGTGTTCCCGATCAACAACGCCGAGGTCGCGTTTGCCATCGTCGAGGACCAGGAGCAGGTCGACAAGCTGCTTGAGATCCGCGAGCAGTGCCCGCAGCTCACGCGCCTGTGGTTCGACGACCCGCGCGGCCTGCGTCACTACGACCAGCCGGGACTGGCCTCGCTGGACGCGCTGATCGAGGCCGGCCGCGTCTTCAACGCGCAGCGCCCGGGCCAGGTCGAGGCCGAAGCCGCGAAGGCCGGTCCGCACGATGTGGCGGCGATGTTCTTCACCTCCGGCACCACCGGCAACCCCAAGGGCGTGGTGC
>CAZTTC010000094.1:0-11269 GCA_964616015.1 uncultured Methylibium sp.
GCGCTGGCCACGCCGCTGATGGCGCTGGCGCTGCCGGTGCCGCAGGCGGCGGCGATCATGCTGCCGCTGCTGGCGGTGATGGACGCCTTCGGGCTGACCGCGCTGTGGCGCGAGGCCGATCGCGCGCTGCTCAAGCTGCTGCTGCCGGCCGGCCTGCTGGGCACGGTGCTGGGGACGATCAGCTTCGGCCTGCTGCCGGCCCATGCGGTGGCCGGCATCGTCGGTGCGCTGACGCTGCTGTTCCTGGCCCAGCGGCTGTTCTTCCCGCCGCATGCCGACGCGCCGGCGCCGCCGCGCTGGCTGGGCTTCGGCCTCGGCATCGCCGCCGGCTACACCAGCTTCGTCGCCCATGCGGGCGGCCCGCCGGTGATGGCCTACGTGCTGCCGCTCAGGCTGCGGCCGATGGCCTTCACCGGGACGATGGCGGTGTTCTTCGCGGCGGTGAATGCGTCCAAGTGGATCCCGTATGCATGGCTCGGACTGATCGACGGGCGCAACCTCGCGACCTCGCTGCTGCTGATGCCGCTGGCCCCGGTTGGCGTGCTGATCGGCGTGCGGCTGGCGCGGCGCATGCAGCCGACGCTGTTTTACCGGCTGGTGTCGATCGGGATGCTCCTCACGGGCGTGAAGCTGCTGTGGGACGGCCTGCGCGGCTGAGCGTGTGCACAGGGGTCGCGGTCGGTACGGGTCTTCGCCGTACTTGTAATTATGAATTTTGTCGGCTAGTCTCCGACCATCCCACGCCTTGCCATGGCCGACCTCAGCGACCTCCAGCCCCTGACCGGTGCGATCCGCCCGGTGTCGCTGCATGAGGAAGTCGCCTCGCGCCTGCGCACGCTGATCTTCGAGCGCCAGCTCGCGCCCGGCCAGTGGGTCGACGAGCAGGCCCTGGCGCGCGACTGGGCGATCAGCCGCACGCCGGTGCGCGAGGCGCTCAAGGTGCTGGTCGCCGAGGGCCTGGTCACGCTGACGCCGCGCCGCGGCTGCGTCGTCACCGAGGTCTCGGAAGACGACGCCGAGCGGCTGTTCCCGGTGATGGCCCTGCTGGAGGGGCGCTGTGCCCACGAGGCCGCCCTGCACGCCAGCGACGCCGAGCTGCAGGAGCTGGCGCAGCTGCACGATGTGCTGGAGCGCCATGCAGCGGCGCGCGACATCGAGGCCTACTACCGCGCCAACCACGTCTTCCACAGCCGCGTGCAGGCGCTGGCCGGCAATCCCTGGCTGGGCCGGGCGACCGACCAGCTGCGTGTCTTCATGCGCCTGCTGCGCGGGCGACAGCTGCAGCAGCCCGGGCGCATCGACGATTCGATCGGCGAGCACCGCGAGCTGATCGAGGCCCTGCTGGCGCGCGATGCCGAGCGTGCCGGTCACGTGATGCAGGGCCACCTGATGGCGCAACTGGACGCACTGAAGGCGCTGCGCGCGGCGGAGCGCCAGGCTGCGGTGCGGGCGCGCCGGACGCGCCGTACCGGGAGCCGGCCGTGAACCTGTGGGCGCTGTCGACGCACAACTCGCGCGGCCGCGGGCCGCAGGCGCCGGCCCCGCGCCGCCGCGCTGCACCGCGCAGCGATCCGAAGCGGCTCGAGCGCATCGCCCGCACGAGCCGGCGGCTGCTGTCAGAGCCCGGCGAGGCCAACAGCTTCGTCATCGCCGGCGACCTGCTGGAGGAACTGCAGTCGCTGCCGACCGAGCAGCACGGCGAGCTGTTCGCGCTGCTGGAGTCGCAGTTCGGCCCGGATCCGCAGGCGGTGCTCGACGCCGCCCAGCGCTACGCCGCGGCGCCGACGGCGGCCGGGCTCATCGAGCTGACCGCGCGCGCCGAGCCGCCGCGCCAGGAGCTGCTGCGGCGCCTGAGCCGCGTGCCGGGCGGCATCGCGGCGATCGTGGCGCTGCGGCGCTCGCTGCTGGCGGTGCTGAAAGCGCGGCCCGAGCTGGCGGCGGTCGAGGCCGACTTCCAGCACCTGCTGTCGTCCTGGTTCAACGCCGGCTTCCTGCAGATGGAGCGCGTCGACTGGGGCTCGAGCGCAGCGCTGCTCGAGCGCATCATCGAGCACGAGGCCGTGCATGCGATCGACGGCTGGAACGACCTGCGCCGCCGCCTGCAGCCGGATCGCCGCTGCTTCGCCTTCTTCCACCCGCAGCTGCCGGGCGAGCCGCTGATCTTCGTCGAGGTCGCGCTGCTGCCCGAGATGCCCGACGCGGTGGGTCCGCTGATCGATCCCGGCTCCGAGCCGCGACCGCCGAGCGAGTTCAAGGTCGCGACCTTCTACTCGATCAGCAATTGCGAGCCGGGGCTCAAGGGTGTGTCGCTCGGCAACTTCCTGATCAAGCGCGTGGCCGAGCAACTGAAGCACGAGCTGCCGCAGCTCAAGACCTTCTGCACGCTGTCGCCGATGCCGGGCTTCGCGGACTGGTTGCGCAAGAGCGGCGGCCGGGCGCCGCGCCAGCCACTGACGGCCCGCCGGCGCGCACGGGTGGCCGAGGCCGACGCGGCGCTGCGTGCCGAGTTCGGCACCGACCTGGCAGGCCTGGGCAGCGGCTTTTCGCCGGATCGCGCGAGCCCGGCCGGGCGCGAGGCGATCGAGCGGCTGGCGGCCCACTACCTGGCCCACGAGTCGGTCGAGCCCGGTGGCAACGCCGTGGCCAAGTTCCACCTCAACAACGGCGCGCGGCTCGAACGGCTCAACTGGGCCGGCGACCGCAGCGCCAAGGGCCTGAAGCAGTCGCTGGGCATGATGGTCAACTACCTGTACAACCTCGACGAGGTCGAACTCCAGCATGAGCGCTTCGTGCATGGCGAGGTGGTCAGTTCACGGCGCGTGGCGCGCAAGCTGTAGCCCCGGCTGCAGTCCTTCACGACAACAACGGAGACGAGTCCATGAGCAAGCCGACGATCGCGGGTCGCCGCGGGACCCTGCACACCCTGGTCGCGCTGGCCGGCGCCCTGGCCGCGCCCTGGGCGGCGGCGCAGGCCTGGCCCAGCAAGCCGGTGACGGTCATCGTCCCCTTCCCCGCGGGCGGCGGCACCGACGCCTTCGCGCGCCCGCTGTCGGCGGTGCTGACCCGGCAGCTCGGCCGGCAGGTGATCATCGACAACAAGGGCGGCGCAGGCGGCACGCTGGGCGCCGGCATCGCCGCCAAGGCGGCGCCCGACGGCTACACCTGGTTCATGGGCGCCGTGCACCACGCGATCGCGCCTTCGGTCTACCCCAGGCTGGACTACAACATCCAGACCGACCTGGTCCCGGTGGCGCTGATCTCCAAGGTGCCGCAGGTGGTGGTGGTCAACCCGGGCAAGGTTCCGGCGAACAACCTGAAGGAGTTCCTGGCCTACGTGCGCGCCAACCCGGGCAAGGTCAACTACGGCTCGGCGGGCAACGGCACCTCGCACCACCTGGCCGGCGAGCTGTTCAAGATGCAGACCAAGACCTTCATCACCCACATTCCCTACCGCGGGGCCGGACCGGCGCTGCAGGACCTGATCGCGGGCCAGGTGGACGTGATGTTCGACGGACTGGGCTCGTCGGCGGCGCACATCAAGGGCGGCCGCATCAAGGCGCTGGCGGTGGCGGCCGAGAAGCCGGCACCGGGCTTCCCCAACATCCCGACCAGCATCGACGGCGGTGTGCCGACCTACCAGGTCTCGACCTGGTACGGCCTGTGGGCACCGAAGGGCACGCCCAAGGACCTGATCGACCGCATGACGGCCGAGGTCACCAAGGCGCTCAACTCGCCGGACCTGAAGGACGCCTGGACCGGCATCGGTTCGGAGACGCCGACGCTCACCGGCGTGGCCTTCGGCGACTTCGTCAACGCCGAGATCACCCGCTGGGCCGACGTGGTCAAGGCCTCGGGCGCCAAGCTGGACTGAGCGATGACCGCCCCCACGTCGCTCCGCTCCGGCCCCCCGAGGTGGCGCTCAGCCGCCTCGAGGCGGCCCGGCGGCGGCTGAGCCGGAGCCGAGCCATGTCCGGGCACCTGCGCTTCGAGCGCGATGCGCACGATGCGCGCATCGGGCTGCTGACGCTGTCCAATCCCGGCAAGCACAACGCGATCAGCGTCGCGATGTGGCGGGAGCTGCGCGAGATCGCGGCGGGCTTGAACGCGATGACACCGACGCTGCACGCCGTGATCGTGCGCGGCGAGGCGCACGAGTTCGCGGCCGGCGCCGACATCGAGGAGTTCCCGGACTTCCGCTTCGCCACGGGCAGCCTGCGTGCCTACCACGAAGGCCTGGTCGCGCCGGCGCTGCAGGCGCTGCGCGCGACCGATGTGCCGCTGATCGCGCAGATCGAGGGCGCCTGTGTCGGCGGCGGCCTGGAGATCGCGGCCTGCTGCGACCTGCGCATCGCGCAGCACGGCGCGCGCTTCGGGGTGCCGATCGCCAAGCTCGGCTTCCCGATGGCGCCGGCCGAACTGGCCGTGGTGCTGGCTGTGGCCGGGCGCGACGGCGCGGCCGAGTTCCTGCTGGAGGCGCGGCTGATCGATGCGCCCACGGCGCTGCAGCGCGGCCTGGTGCAACGGGTCGTGGCCGACACCGTCGCCGAGGCCCAGGCGAGCGCCCAGCGCATCGCCGCGCTGCCGGCCAGCGTCGCGCGCGCCAACAAGCGCAGCCTGCGCCAGCTGATGGCCGGGGGTCCGGGTGCCGCCGAACTCGACGCCCACTTCGGCTATGCCGACAGCGCCGCGCACCGCGAAGGCATTGCCGCCTTCATCGCACGGCGTCCCCCGAACTTCGAACCCGAAGACCTGTCATGAGCGCCCCCAACGAGAACCTCTTCGTCGCCCTGCGCGCCGGATTCCCGGCCGACCTGGACCGCATCGCGATCGAGACCGACAACGGCCTGACCTACAGCTGGCGCGACCTCGACCGGGCGACGGCGATGATCGCCAACCTGCTGGACTCGCTGGACCTGCCGGCGGGGGCGCGGGTGGCCGCGCACACCGACAAGTCGGTCGAGGCGCTGCTGCTCTACCTCGCGACGCTGCGCGCCGGCCATGTCTACCTGCCGCTGAACAACGGCTACCAGCAGGCCGAGCTCGAGTACTTCATCGCCAACGCGGAGCCGAGCGTCGTGGTCTGCGCCCGCCGCAACTTCCACTGGGTCAGCAAGCTGGCCTTCCAGCGCGGCGTTGGCCACGTGTTCACGCTGGACGACGACCGCAGCGGTTCGCTGCTCGAGCGCGCTGCACAGCACGCGGATCGCCACACGGCGGCGACGCGCGCCGCCGGCGACCTGGCCGCGATCCTCTACACCTCGGGCACGACCGGCCGCAGCAAGGGCGCGATGCTGAGCCACGGCAACCTGCTCAGCAACGCGCTCACCCTGCAGCGCTACTGGGACTGGCGTCCGGGCGACGTGCTGATCCACGCGCTGCCGATCTTCCACGTGCACGGCCTGTTCGTCGCCTCCCACGGCGCGCTCATCAACGGCAGCACGATGCTGTGGCTCGGCAGGTTCGACCCCCGTGCGGTGATCGAGCGCCTGCCGCGCGCGACGGTCTTCATGGGCGTGCCGACGCTGTACGTGCGCCTGCTGCAGGAGGCCGGGCTGACGCGTGAGGCGTGTGCGGCGATGAGGCTCTTCATCTCGGGCTCGGCGCCGCTGCTGATCGAGACCTTCCGCGACTGGCAGGAGCGCACCGGGCACACCATCCTCGAGCGCTACGGCATGAGCGAGACCGTGATGCTGACCTCCAACCCCTGCCGGGCCGAGGACGGCGGCCGCATCGGCGGCACGGTCGGCCAGGTGCTGCCGGGTGTCGGACTGCGCATCACGGGCGAGGGCGGGGCGATCGTGCCGGCCGGCGTGATCGGCAACGTCGAGGTTCGCGGACCGGGTGTCTTCGGCGGCTACTGGCGCATGCCCGAGAAGACCGCGGAGGAGTTCACGGCCGACGGCTGGTTCCGGACCGGCGACGTCGGCCGCTTCGATGCCGCCGCTTACCTGACCATCGTCGGTCGCAGCAAGGATCTGATCATCAGCGGCGGCTACAACGTGTATCCGGCCGAGATCGAGGGCTACCTGAACGAGATGCCCGGCGTCGCGGAGTCGGCGGTCATCGGCGTCCCGCACCCGGACTTCGGCGAGGCGGTCGTGGCGGTGGTGGTCGGCAAGCCGGGCGAGGCGCTCGACGCGGCAGCGATGACGGCTGGGCTGAAGGACCGCATCGCCGGCTTCAAGGTGCCCAAGCGGGTGCTGGTCGTGCCCGACCTGCCGCGCAACGCCATGGGAAAGGTCCAGAAGAACCTGCTGCGCGAGCAGCAGCGCACCCTCTTCAGCGGCTGAGCGAGCCGGCGACGTCGGCTTGCGACTCGAAGTAGCGCTGGGTGCCGAAAGCGATCGTCGCCATCAGCACCGTCGCGCCGACGACCAGCGCGGCGATCACGCCGAGCACCGCGAGCCAGCCGCTGCGCGCCGCGGGTGCGGCCGGGGCGAAGCGTGCGTTCCAGCGCTCGTCGGGCGTCAGCCCGCACAGGATGGCGGCCAGCATGCTGGCAGCGAGCGACAGGCCGAGCAGCGGGATCAGTGCCCAGGCGACGCGGTCGTCCTGGCCGAGTTTCATCATGCGGTGCACGCCGTAGGCGCCCAGCAGCGTCGGCGGCAGGTGCAACCAGGCCCAGAGGTCGCGAGTCCCGTGCAGGTAGAAACGGTGCAGCCCGAGCGAGCCGCCGGCGAAGGCCAGCCAGGTGGCCAGCGTCTTGGAGCGGCTGTTCATGGCGGGCTGGCGGTCGCGTACTCGGTCGGCGCAGCCGACGCGCCCGGGCCGAGCGCGCGCTGCATGATCACGACGTCGAGCCAGCGGTCGAACTTCCAGCCGGCACTGCGCATGACGCCGACGTCGTCGAAGCCGAGCGCACGGTGCACGCCGATCGATGCAGCATTGGTGCTGTCGCCGATGACGGCGAACATCTGGCGGGCGCCGAGCGCCTCGCTGCGTGCCAGCAGCTCGGCCAGCAGCAGCCGGCCCAGGCCCTGCCCGCGCGCCGCGGGGGCGAGGTAGACCGAATCCTCGAGCGCGAAGCGGTAGGCCGGCCGCGGGCGGAAGTGGTTGGCGTAGGCATAGCCCAGCACCGTGCCCGCGTGTTCGGCCACCAGCCAGGGCAGTCCCTTGGCAAGCACATCCTCGCGCCGCCGCGTCATCTCGGGGAGAGACGGCGGATCGAGTTCGAAGGTGCCGCTGCCGTGCGCCACGTTCCAGGCGTAGATCGCCGTGATCGCGGGAAGATCGTGCAGCGCGCTGGGGCGCAGCAGCGGGCCGGTGGGGGGCGGGGCGACAGGCATGGGCGACGAGTTTATAATCGCAGGCTCCGGTGGCGGCCAGGACTCGGGTCCGCGGCGTATCTACGACACCGGCCCGGCAGCTTCTGGCTGCAACTGATTCGCTGGCCCGCGTGTCCCGGGCGACGTGGATCCTGAATACGACGCAAGGAAACATCATGGTCGTGATCCGACTCGCACGCGGCGGCTCCAAGAAGCGCCCGTTCTACAACATCGTCGCCGCTCCGCAGCGCAACCGTCGCGACGGCCGCTTCCTCGAGCGCGTGGGCTTCTACAACCCGGTCGCCGCCGGTGGCGAGGAGCCGCTGCGCGTGGCCTTCGACCGCATCGACCACTGGGTCGGCCTGGGCGCCCAGCTGTCGCCGACGGTGGCGCGGCTGGTGAAGGACGCCAAGGCGAAGGCCGCTCCGGCCGCCTGAGGCCTCGCGGGGCGTCCGACGCACTCGAGCGTGTGACCGTGCAGGGCGAGATCGTCGCCTGGCCCGAAGACGCGATCGAGGTCGGGCGCATCGTCGATGCCTGGGGCATCAAGGGCGGGATCAAGGTCCTGCCTTTCTCCTCGGATCCGCAGGCGCTGTTCTCCACGCGGCGCTGGTTCCTGAAGGCGCCTGAAGACAAGCGCGGTCCCGCCGGGGCTGCACCTCTGCCGGCGTCCCTGCGGATCACCGATGCGCGCGAGCAGGGTGACGTGATCGTCGCCACCGCGCACGATGTGCCCGACCGCACTGCGGCCGAAGCACTGCGCGGCTGCCGCGTCTTCGTGTCCCGTGCGAGCTTCCCGACGGCCGACGTCGGTGAATACTATTGGGTCGACCTGATCGGACTGGCGGTGGTGAACCGCCAGGGTGAGGCGCTGGGCGAGGTCGCCGACCTGCTCGACACCGGGGCGCACAGTGTGCTGCGCGTTGTCGCGGCTGCGGGCACGGGGGAGACCGACACCGAGGAACGACTCATTCCCTTCGTGGCGGCCTACGTCGACGACGTGGACCTGACCCAACGCCGGATCACGGTGGACTGGGGCCTGGACTACTGAGCGCCCCGGATGCGCTTCGACGTCCTGACTCTGTTTCCGGAACTGTTCGCACCGTTCCGTTCGGTCGGCGTGACACGGCGTGCCTTCGATGCGGGGCTCGTGGACCTGCGGCTGTGGCCGGTGCGTGACTTCGCCGATGACGCCTACCGGCGCGTCGACGACCGGCCCTACGGCGGCGGCCCCGGCATGGTGATGCTGGCCGAGCCGCTGGAGCGTGCGCTCGCCGCCGTCCGTTCGTCGCAGGCCGAAGCCGGGGCGGCGCGGACGCCGGTGCTGCTGTTCAGCCCGGCAGGCCGGGCGATGAGCCAGGCGCGGATCGCCGAACTGGCCGCAGGCCCGGGGGCCGTTCTGGTCTGCGGGCGCTACGAGGGCGTCGACCAGCGATTCGTCGACCGCCATGTCGACGGCGAGCTGAGCCTCGGCGACTTCGTGCTGTCCGGCGGGGAACTGCCGGCCCTGGCCCTGCTCGATGCCGTCGCCCGCCTGCAGCCCGGCGTGCTGAACGACCAGGCCTCGCACCAGCAGGACAGCTTTTCCGATGGGCTGCTCGACTGTCCCCACTACAGCCGGCCGGAGCGCCTGGCCGGTGCCGATGCGGCCGGAGACGTTCCCGCCGTGCTGCTATCCGGTCACCATGGCGACATCGCGCGCTGGCGGCGCGAGCGTCAGCTCGAGCTGACGAGCCGGCGTCGGCCGGACCTGATCGCGGCAGCCCGGGCGGCGGGCCGCCTGTCGGCCGCCGACGAGCGCTACCTGGGCTCGCTCGGCGCGCATGGCCTATAATCTGCGGCTTTTCGATCCTCTGCCAGGCCCTCGCTTCGCCCGCCGTTCCGGTGCGCGAGGCTTCCCCACCGGGACGGCCGCGCTGGCACGATCACTTGGAGACTCCATGGACCTGATCCAGACCCTCGAGCAAGAGGAAATTGTTCGCCTGAACAAGACCATCCCGGCGTTCGCGCCCGGCGACACGGTCATCGTGAGCGTCAACGTCGTCGAAGGCACGCGCAAGCGCCTTCAGGCCTACGAAGGCGTGGTCATCGCCAAGCGCAATCGCGGGCTCAACAGCTCGTTCATCGTGCGCAAGATCTCCAGCGGCGAGGGCGTCGAGCGGACCTTCCAGCTCTACAGCCCGCTGATCGCCTCGATCGAGGTCAAGCGCCGCGGCGACGTGCGCCGGGCCAAGCTGTACTACCTGCGCAGCCGCAGCGGCAAGTCGGCGCGCATCAAGGAGAAGCTGGCCTGAAGCCCCGGTCCAGCGCTCGATCCAAAGCCGCCTTTCGGGCGGCTTTGTCGTTTCGGAGCGCCTAAGCTTGCCGACGATGCAACGCGTGCCCATCCTCGACCCCCGCGGCGTGCCCGTGATCGGCAACGACGCGCAGCTGCCCGCCGTCGCCGCCGAGCGACTGACCGCTGCGGCGCTGCGCCAGCGATTCCGTGCGCCGCCCGCCTGGCAGCTCGAGTTTCCCGGAGACGGGCGCCTGATCGACCGCGAGCCGGCCGACGCCTCGGTGCTGGTGCCGCTGGTGATGCGTGGGGGTGAACTGTCGGTGCTGCTGACGCAGCGCACCGACCACCTGCACGATCACGCCGGGCAGATCAGCTTTCCCGGGGGGCGTGCCGAGCCGCACGACGACGATGCGGTCGCCACCGCGCTGCGCGAGACCGAAGAGGAGGTCGGCCTGCCCCGCCACCACGTCGAGGTCATCGGCCAGCTGCCGACCTACACCACGGTGACCAACTTCGTCGTCACGCCGGTCGTCGCCCTGATCGAGCCTGGGTTCACCGCACGGCCCGACCCTTTCGAGGTCGCCGAGGTGTTCGAGGTACCGCTCGCGTTCCTGATGAATCCGGCTCACCATCAGCGTCATGCCGTCGACTGGAGCGGTGGGCGGCGCGAGTTCTATTCCATGCCGTGGCGGCCGCACCCGCAGGCGTCGGAGTACTTCATCTGGGGCGCGACCGCGGCGATGCTGCGCAACTTCTATCGCTTCCTCAGCGCCTGAGCGGACCGCCCGCCGGAGGGCGCTCGCTATCATCGCTGCATGAGTTTCTTCGCGGTCCTGCTGGCCCTCGTCATCGAGCAACTGAGGCCGCTGCCGCGCCAGAACCGCATCCACGACGCCCTGGTGGCATGGACCCGCTGGACGGGGCGCAATTTCGACGCCGGCCGCGATCACCATGCGTGGGTCGTGTGGACGATCAACGTGGCCTTGCCGGCGGTGCTGGTGTTCGTCGTGCACCTGCTGCTGTCGCGCTTGAACCTGCTGCTGGCTCTGGGGTGGGACATCGTGGTGCTGTATCTGACTCTCGGCTTCCGCCAGTTCAGCCACTACTTCACCGACATCCGCAGCGCGCTGGAGCGCGGCGACGAGATCCAGGCGCGCCGCCTGCTGGCCGAATGGCGCCAGCTCGATGCCAGCGACCTGCCACGCACCGAGCTGCTGCGCCATGTCATCGAGCACTCCCTGCTGGCGGCCCACCGGCATGTCTTCGGGGTGTTCTTCTGGTTCGTGCTGCTGTCCTCACTCGGCCTCGGGCCGGCCGGCGCAGTGCTGTACCGGTTGGCCGAGTTCTCCAGCCGCTACTGGGCATTTCGCAGCCGCACCGTCGGCGTGCCGATCAACGAGCGGCTGATGCAGCGCTCGCAGCAGCTGTTCACCTGGATCGACCACGCGCCGGCGCGGCTCACGGCCTTCGGCTTTGCGGTGGTCGGTGACTTCGAGGAAGCCATCGCCTGCTGGCGGCGCGACGCCGGGCTCTGGCGATCGGGCAACGACGGCATCATCCTGGCCGCCGCGGCCGGTGCCGTCGGCGTGCGACTGGGTGGCAGTGCACCTCCGCCGCTGAGCCCGGAGCGCAGCCGCAGCTTCGCGGCCGGCGGCAGCGCCGAGGACACCGATGCGGCCGGTTCGACGCCGGGCCTGACGCCGGAGCTCGGCCATCTGCGCAGCGT
>CAZTTC010000095.1:0-11258 GCA_964616015.1 uncultured Methylibium sp.
TGTTCCGCCGCGCCTTCATCATCGGCCGGCGCTTCCGCATCGTCCACGTGGTCTACGGGCGCGGGCGCGAGCACGAGGTCATCGAGGTCTCGACCTTCCGCGCCTACCTCGACGCCGCGGCGGCCGAGCAGGTCGCCGGCAACGAGAAGACCAGCAAGTCCGAGCTGCACGGCAAGACCCACGTCGTCGATGCCAGCGGCCGCGTGCTGCGCGACAACGTCTGGGGCCCGCAGGTCGAGGACGCGGCGCGGCGCGACTTCACCGTCAACGCGCTCTACTACGACCCGCAGACGCAGATCGTCGTCGACTACCACGGCGGCATCGGCGACGCCAAGAAGCGCCTGCTGCGCATGATCGGCGACCCGGTGACGCGCTACCGCGAGGACCCGGTGCGCATCATCCGCGTCGTGCGCTTCGCCGCCAAGCTCGGCTTCGAGATCGAGCCCAAGACGCTCAAGCCGATCCGCGAGTGCGCGGCGCTGCTCGAGGCGGTGCCGGTCTCGCGGCTGTTCGACGAGATGATCAAGCTGCTGCAGACCGGCCATGCGATCCGCTCGATCGAGCAGCTGCGCAAGATGGGCCTGCTGGGGAGCGCGCAGCCCGGCATCTTTCCGCTGCTCGACGCGGTGCTGGCCGACGCGCGCAAGAACCCGGCGCGCGAGGCCTTCATCAACGCCGCGCTCGCCGACACTGACCGCCGCGTGTCCGAGGACAAGCCGGTCGCGCCCAGCTTCCTGCTGGCCTGCCTGCTGTGGCACGAGGTGCTGGCCGGCTGGCAGCGCCTCAAGACCCAGGGCGAGCCGGCCTTCCCGGCGCTGCAGCAGGCCATCGACGCGGTCTTCGACGCGCGCATCGGCGACATCTCCGGCCGCGGCAAGCTGGGCGCCGACATGCGCGAGATCTGGATGATGCAGCCGCGCTTCGACCGCCGCAGCGGCAGCACGCCGGCCGGTCTGGTCGAGCAGCCGCGCTTTCGTGCCGCCTTCGACTTCCTGCGCCTGCGGGCCGACACCGGCGAGGTCGAGGCCGAGTTCGCCGAGTGGTGGGAGGACTATTCGCTCGGCGACGACGAGGAGCGTCGCGCGCTGCTGGACCAGGCGCGCGAGCAGGAGCACGAGCGCCGCGCGTCCGGCGGCGCGCCGTCCTCGTCGTCCTCCGCCGAGCCGGCCGCCAAGAAGCGCCGCCGCCGCCGTCGCAAGCCGGCCGGCGAGGGCGGCGCGGCCCCGGCGCCGGCCCCGGGCGCCCAGGGCGATCCCGCCGACTGAGCATGCAGGCGCCGCAACGCGCCTACATCGGCCTCGGCGCCAACCTCGGCGACGCCCGCGCCGCGCTGCGCGCGGCCGCCCAGGCGCTGGCGGCGCTGCCCGGCACGCGGCTGGTGGCGCTGTCCTCGCTGTACCGCACGGCGCCGATCGACTCCAGCGGCCCGGACTACGTCAATGCCGTCGCGGCGCTCGACACCGGCCTCGAGCCGCCGGCGCTGCTGCAGGCGCTGCAGGCCATCGAACTGGCGCACGGCCGCGAGCGCCCCTACCGCAACGCGCCGCGCACGCTGGACCTGGATCTGCTGCTGCACGGCGACGCGATCCTCGACACGCCGGCGCTGACCCTGCCGCATCCGCGCATCGCGCAGCGCGCCTTCGTGCTGCAGCCGCTGGCCGAGCTGGCGCCGGGCCTGCTGCTGCCGGGCCGCGGCCGCCTCGATGCCCTGCTGCCCGCCGTCGCCGACCAGCGCATCGAGCGCTGCGCCGGCCCGGACTGGGCTTCCGTCCCCTGAAGGAGAACCGACCATGAAGACGATCCCCCACTGGCTCCTGGCCGCCGCGGCCGCCCTGGGCAGCACCGCCGCCCCGGCGCAGTCCGGCGCCCCCATCGACAACCTGGCCTGGCTGGCCGGCTGCTGGTCGGGCGGCAGCGGCGAGCGCCGCTTCGACGAGCAGTGGATGGCCCCGCGCGCCAACACCATGCTCGGCATGGGCCGCACGCTCAATGGCGGCGCGCTCGGCAGCTACGAGTTCATGGCGATCCGCGACGAGGGCGGCGGCCTGGTCTTCATCGCCCAGCCCTCCGGCCAGAAGCAGGCGTCCTTCCTGGCGGTGTCGCTCAGCGAGACCGGCATCGTGTTCGAGAACCGCGCGCACGACTTCCCGCAAAGAGTCAGCTACCAGCGCCAGGCCGACGGGTCGCTGCTGGCGCGCATCGAGGGCGTCTCCAAGGGCCAGGCGCGCGCGGTCGACTTCCCGATGCGCCGCGTCGCCTGCCCGGGCTGAGCGAGCCGCCCCCATCTCGTCGAGCGAGCCCGCGATGAACCTCAACCTGCCGATCCCCCTGCAGACCATCCTGCTGCTGACTGCATCGAACGTCTTCATGACCTTCGCCTGGTACGGCCACCTCAAGAACCTGGCCGACAAGCCCTGGTACGTGGCGGCGCTGGTGAGCTGGGGCATCGCGCTGTTCGAGTACCTGCTGATGGTGCCGGCCAACCGCATCGGGGTGCAGCAGTTCAGCGTCGGGCAGCTCAAGATCATCCAGGAGGTCGTGACGCTGTCGGTCTTCGTGCCCTTCGCGGTCTTCTACCTGCGCGAGCCCCTGAAGCTCGACTACCTGTGGGCCGGGCTGTGCCTGGTTGGCGCGGTCTACTTCATGTTCCGCTCCTCATGAGTGGCGTTGTCGCCTCACCCCGCGAAACGGGGAAGTGCGGCGCGGGGCTCCCGGCACAATGAAGCGGATGAGCCGCCGCCCGACCGCCCGCTGAGCCGCCGCCGATGCGCTTCCACCACGTCGTCCTCGAAGGTGCCATCGGCGTCGGCAAGACGACGCTGGCCCGGGCGCTGTCCGGCCACTGGGGCGCCAAGCTCGTGCTGGAGCAGCCGGCCGACAACCCCTACCTGGCGCGCTTTTACGAGCACATGGCGGCGCACCCGGCCCAGCCGCGCGGCAATCCGCTGGCGCTGCAGACCCAGCTCAACTTCCTGTTCCAGCGCGTCGAGCAGCTCAAGGAGCTGGGCCAGCCCGGCGTCTTCGAGCGCGGCGTCGTCAGCGACTTCCTGTTCGCCAAGGACGCCATCTTCGCGATGCTCAACCTCGGCGACGAGGATCTGGCGCTGTACCGCCAGATCTACAAGCGCCACAGCGCCCAGGCCATCGAACCCGACCTGATCATCTGGCTGCAGGCCGAACCCGACGTGCTGATGGCGCGCGTGCGCAAGCGCGGCCTGGCGATGGAGACCGCGATCTCCGAGGACTACCTGCGCGCGCTGAACGACGGCTACCAGCGCTACTTCGCCAGCCACCGCGGCGCGCCGGTGCTGGCCGTCAACACCGAGGCCTTCCACCCGGGCGAAGACGCGATCGACTTCCGGCGCCTGCTCGAGCGCATCGACGCCTTCGAGGGCCCGTTCGAGTTCTACGACCCGCCCGACCGCCCCGGCCGCGCCGCCGAGGGCCTGATCCCGCCGACGACCGTGCCCGGTGGGCTGATCGGGCTGGGCAGCGGTTCGTGACAACAGTGTGACAATCCGGCCCGAGCGGCGCCGTCCTGGCGCCGCCCTCGCATCCGGAGCGTCCATGGTGTTCGGCAAGCTGCTGCCGCGTGAAGGCAATTTCTTCGAGCTGTTCGATCAGCACGCCGGCTACATCGTCGAGGGCTCGCGCGCCTTCATGGCGATGATCGAGCGCTACGGCGACCTGGCCGAGCGCGAACGCCAGGCCGCCGCGGTCGACGACGCCGAGCACAAGGCCGACCGCGTCACGGCCGAGGTCAACCGCCTGCTGCACAAGACCTTCATCACGCCGCTGGACCGCGAACAGATCCATTCGCTGATCAACGCGATGGACGACATCCTCGACCTGCTGCAGGACACCACCGAGACGATGAGCCTCTACGACGTGCGCCGCATGACCGACGAGACCCTGCAGCTCGGCCAGCTGAGCGCGCGCTGCTGCGAGCGCGTGCAGCACGCCGTGTCGCTGCTGCCCAAGCTCAAGGACGCCAGCACGGTCGAGGCCGCCGTCAAGACCTGCGAGGAGATCGACCACCTGGAGAGCGACGCCGACCGCGTGATGCGCTCGGCCATGAGCAAGCTCTTCCGCGACGAGCCCGACGTGCGCGAACTCATCAAGCTCAAGGCCATCTACGAGATGCTCGAGCAGGTCACCGACCGCTGCGAGGACGTCGCCAACCTGATCGAGGGCATCGTCCTCGAAAACTCGTAAGCCGGGCACCGACCGTGGAATCGGTCCAGCTCGGCTTCTGGGTCGTGGTGCTGCTGGTGCTGCTGGCGATCCTGTTCGACTTCATGAACGGCTTCCACGACGCGGCCAACTCCATCGCCACCGTCGTGTCCACCGGCGTGCTCAAGCCGCAGCAGGCGGTGGTGTTCGCGGCCTTCTTCAACTTCATCGCGATCTTCATCTTCCACCTGTCGGTGGCCAAGACCATCGGCAAGGGCATCGTCGAGCCGGGCGTGGTGGACGCGCACGTGGTCTTCGGCGCGCTGGTCGGCGCGATCGCCTGGAACGTCATCACCTGGTGGTTCGGCATCCCCTCGTCGAGCTCGCACGCGCTGATCGGCGGCATCGTCGGCGCGACGCTGGCCAAGGCCGGCAGCAGTGCGCTCATCGGCGCCGGCATCATGAAGACCGTGGCCTTCATCCTGGTCTCGCCGCTGCTGGGCTTCCTGCTCGGCTCGCTGCTGATGGTGGCGGTGGCGCACCTCTTTCGCGAGAAGTCGCCGCTGCGCGTCGACCGGCTGTTCCGCCGCGGCCAGGTGGTGTCGGCGGCCCTGTACAGCCTGGGCCACGGCGGCAACGACGCGCAGAAGACCATCGGCATCATCTGGATGCTGCTGGTGGCCAGCGGCTACGTCGCGGCCGGCGACGCGGCGCCGCCGTGGTGGGTGATCTGGTCCTGCTACATCGCCATCGGCCTGGGCACGATGTTCGGCGGCTGGCGCATCGTCAAGACCATGGGCCAGAAGATCACCAAGCTCAAGCCGGTGGGCGGCTTCTGTGCCGAGACCGGCGGCGCGATCACGCTCTTTCTCGCCACCAGCCTGGGCATCCCGGTCTCCACCACCCACACCATCACCGGCGCCATCGTCGGCGTCGGATCGACCCAGCGCATGTCGGCCGTGCGCTGGGGCGTGGCCGGCACCATCGTCTGGGCCTGGATCTTCACGATCCCGGCGTCGGCCTTGATGGCGGCGACGGCCTACGGAGTGAGTCGGCTGTTGTTCTGACGGCGGGTTCTTGCGCGAGGCAAGTGCGACGGGCGACCGGCTGCGTTCATGTCCCCCCGATCAGCCTGTGGCTGGCCTCCTCCTTGACTTCACTCCGCCGGTCACCCATCGCCCTTGCCATCCCACCGCTGGTTCTTGCTGGCCGCATGGCAGAGCGTTGCCGCAGCGGAGCCGGCGGTGGGCTTGCACGAAGCCAAGCAAAGGGGGAGGCATGGGCGCAGCCCGTGCCGGAGGACATGAGCGCGGTGCAGCCCCGCAGTCGGCTTCGCTGCACACGCTGTCGAAACTCAGCCAAGCACCTTGTGCATCCCGTACTTCTCGATCCCCGGCGCAAAGCCCGCGATCGTCGAGACCTTCACGTAGCCCAGCCGCGCATACAGCGACGGCGCCTGGAAGCTGAAGGTGTCGAGGTAGGCGAGCCGGCAACCGCGCTGCATCGCCAGCGCCTCGAAGCGCAGCACCAGTCGCGCGCCCAGCCCCTGCCGGCGCCACGCGGCACCGACCCACAGCTGCTGCAGCTCCACGCAGGCGCCCCAGGTGCGCCCCAGGGCGCCGCCGATCACCGTGCCTTGCGCGTCGCGCGCATGGCAGGCCAGCGGCCGCACCTGATGCAGCGGCGCGGCCGCCTCGTTGAAGTCGCCCAGGCCCTGGCCGACGATGACGGCCGCGTCGCGGTCGCTGCCGTCCGGGTCGTCGTGGATGCTCCAGTCGGGCGTCGTCATCGCGGGTGCCGGCCAGCGCGGACGCCGCTCAGGCCAGGTCTTCGTGGATGCAGAGGTAGTTGCCCTCGGTGTCCTTGAACCAGGCCGCCTTCTCGGCGCCCAGCACGCAGACATGGCCCACGGTCTTGAGGCCGGGAAAGTCGTAGTCCTCGAACACCACGCCGGCGGCCTTGAGCGCGGCGATCTCGCGGCCGATGTCGGCCACCTGGAAGCTCACCGCCGTGTGCTCGGCCTTCGTGCCGGCCTCCTTGGGGAACAGCGCCAGCAGCGCGCCGCCGCCGCAGCGGTAGAGCAGCTTGCCGTCGGGCTTGGTGCCCACGTGCTGCAGGCCGAGCTTGCGCTCGTAGAAGTCGCGGGCGCGCTGCACGTCGACGACGGGCAGCAGCGTGGTGAGCGGGGCGTCGGTCAGCATCGCGGCCTCCGGGTGTCGACACGGGGCTGAGATTCTGCGCCGACCGGACGCGGTTTCCTACTTCTTCTCGACCAGCTTCTTCAGGTTGGCCAGCCCCGACTGGTAGACGCCGGTGATCGCCTTCACCGCGGCCTCGTCGTTCTGGTCCGGCGGCGGGTCGTTGTTGGGGAAGCCTCGGTAGAAGGCACCGCGCCATTCCACCGTGGACTTGGCGCCGTCGCCGCTGACGGTGATCGTCGACGTGTAGTTGGTGACCGGCAGCGCACCGCCATCCTTGGCGCGGTAGGTGTAGGACTTGCCGGCCTCGTTGTAGCGTTCCAGCGTCTCGGTCAGCGCGCCGCCGCCCTTGAGCTTGAGCTGCCGCACCGAGCCTTCGGCATTGCCCTTGTCGGCCGGGCTCTCGGCCACCGCCGGATGCCACTTGGCCAGCGCGTCGAAGTTCTTGACCTGCGCCCACACTGCATCGGCCGGGGCGTCGATGGCGATCTTCTCGACCACCTTCTGCCGCGTCGGGCCGTGCGCCAGCGCCACGCCGCAAGCCAAGAGGGTCAGCGCCGCGACGGCGAGACGACGTGAAAGCATCGGAAAGTCTCCTGTGATCGATGACGACGAGGGCCGGGCCGCGAGGCCCAGGGTCAGCGTGGCCCGGGCGTGCCGATGAAGGCGCCGAAGCCGCGCGGGTTGCGACCGGTGTCCACGCGCTTGAGCTCGCGGCCGGTCTGCGCCTCCAGCACCGAGACATTCTCGTCCATCCAGTTCACCACCAGCACCCGGTCGCCTACCGAGGCGACGCCTTCGGGGTAGCCGAAACCCCTCAGGGTCTGCACCAGCGCCAGTGTGTCGGGATCGACCACCGACACGCTGTCGTCGCGCTGATTGGTGACGTACAGGCGCCGGCCGCCCGCGGCCAGCGCCGCGCCGTAGGGCGCTTTTCCCACCTTCACCGTGCCCGCACGCTGCGGGCGCGCCGGGTCGCGCACGTCGATGACCGAGACGTCGTCGCTGTAGACGTTGAGCGCATAGAGGCGCCGGCGCGGCCTATCCACCAGCAGCGCGAACGGATGCGCGCCGGTGGGCACGCGCGCCACCACCGCGGCCGCGGCCACGTCGACCACGGCCACCACGTCGTCGTCGCGCTCGGCCACGTAGACGTGGCGCCCGTCGCCCGACACCGCCACGCCGGCGGGCGCGCGACCCAGCTTCACGCGCAGCACCTCGGCGTGCGTGCCGGTGTCGAAGCCCAGCAGGTGCTGGCCGAACCAGTCGGCCACGTAGACGCGCCGGCCGTCCGGCGCGGCGTCGATCCCCACCGCGCCCTGGCCTGCGGGCAGCGTGGCGACGGTGCGCTGCGTCGTCATGTCGATCACCGACACCGCGTTGCTGTCCGGCGCGGTGACGAAGACCTTGCCGGCCCCGCTGACCGCCACCACGCCGGCCGGCGACTTGTCGACCGGGACCGTGGCCACCGCCTGGTCGGAGGCCAGGTCGATCACGGTGACGGTGTGGTCGGCCTGGTTGGTGATGTAGGCGAAGGGGGCGGCGAGGGCGACGGCCGGGACGGCGAGAAGAAGGACGGCGATGGCGAGAAGTGAGGGCATGACGCGCGGCTGGCTGGCGGTGGGTGCGCGGAGGATGTTGCCACTGCTGCATCGTCGGCCGAGCCGGTCCCTCAACCGGTACCATCCCAGACATGGCTGACGAAGTCCTTATTGCGCATTCCACGTCCATTCGCGACGCCGGCTTTGATGAGTACTGGCTCCAGGATCAAATCTGGGCCAACCCCTCGGCGCTTGGTCTCGGCGACTTAGGGAAGCGCTGATCAACGCCCTTCGCGGCGGCCAATTGGCCAGCACGAGGTGTTCATGAGCCTGCTGATCGCGCAACTGGCGCCTTGCAAGACCAATTGATGCGTTTGGAGGCCCGCTCTGCGGCCCTTGCTCATGCTGCGGACGCACTGACCCCTTGGGCCATCAATCGGCGCCTGGCGATGTACAGGTTGGCCAGCGCCGCATGTGCCTTCGCCCGAACCTGGTTCTTGGCAATGCCGCGGTAGCTGAGCTTGCGGTAGCCGAACAGGTTCTTGATGACGTGGAACGGATGTTCGACGATGGCCCGCACCTGCGCCTTGCGCCTCTCGAACCACTCGTACAGCGCCTTGGCGGGACCTTCGGGCATGGCCTGGATCTGACCGCGCTTCATGGCGATGCGCCAGTCGATGTCCTTGCGCAGCCGGCCTTCGGCCTGCGCAGCCTTGATCTCGTCTCGCTTGTCCAAGCCCGTGTAGCCACCGTCACCGCTAACCCGGACGTCTTCACGAAGATTGCTGCACTTGCCCGCCGAAGCTGGGCGAAAGACGGTTGAGGAGGCGCTGAGCGATAGTCCGATGCATGCATCGCTGCATGCACGGATGTCGAGTCGTACGGCTTGTCTGCTGCGTTTCGCTCTTGCCACGGCCCCGCGAGGGAGACGCCACGCTGTAACTGCACGACGCCGTCGGCGCTGACCATCGGCGCCGGCCCGGATTGCATCCTGATCGACCATCGACCACGGGTTATCCCTGGCGCCACCCGTGTCGATCCGCCCCGCCGTGGATCGTCGTGGGATCAGGAGCAGCCAGAAAGCTGTTGCCGAGACCGCCCCCCGATCCCACCCTCTGCACTCAGGAGAACCCATCATGTCCGACCGCACCGTGCGACTGCACCGCGTCCTGCGCACCACGCCGCAGAAGCTGTACCGCGCCTTCACCGAGGCCGATGCGATGGCCAAGTGGCTGCCGCCCTATGGCTTCACGTGCAAGGTGGACCATCTGGAGGCGCGCGTCGGCGGCAGCTTCCGCATGGCCTTCCACAACTTCTCGACCGGCCACGGCCACTCGTTCGGCGGCGAGTACCTCGCGCTCGAGCCCGGCCAGCTGATCCGCTACACCGACCGCTTCGACGATCCCAATCTGCCGGGGACGATCGAGGTCACGGTGAAGCTGGAGGCGGTGTCCTGCGGCACGGCGATCTGGATCGAGCAGGCCGGCATCCCCGCGCTGATTCCGCTGGAGATGTGCTACCTGGGCTGGCAGGAGTCGCTGGCGCAACTGGCCCAGCTGGTCGAGCCCGACATTCCGGGCTGACAGCGGGCACGCCTGCGAACTTGCATCCCACCGATCAGAACCGACCGTTCGCGGTGAGCCTGTCGAAGCGCTGGCGCGGGGCTTCGACAAGCTCAGCCCGAACGGCGTTTCGACGATCGAACGCCAAACCGTGTCAGAACTGGAACGCCAGCCTCACCCCACCCCAGTGCCGCCCGTTCACCGTGATCGGCGCGGCGGCTTCCTTCATCACGATCAGGTTGCCGCCGCCCATGTCGCGTCGGTAGGTCTGCAGCAGGAAGGGCCGGGTGTTGCGGCTCGAGCCCAGCGCCGTGCGATCGCCGAACTTGCGCCGCCAGCGCGCGTTGGCGGTGTTCCACAGCACGTCCTTCGGCCTTTGCGGCTGGCAGTACTTGCGGTTGTGCGTGGGGATGTAGCCGTTGCGGTCGCTGGCGCAGCACAGCACGATCTTGGGCAGGGCCTCGAGGGCCGCTTCCTGCACGGCGGGCAGCAGCCGGTCGGTCAGGGCGTTGTAGCGGGTCAGGTGTTGGGGCGGGTTGCTGCCGGCGACGGGCTGGTAGGCCTCGTCGAAGAGGTCGGCCATGCCGATCGCGCCGGTCTTGACGGCGTCCTCGAACAGCGCCGAGATGCGGTCGGCGGTGCCCTGCGCCAGGCGGATGTAGGGCGTGTCCTCGGTTTCGATGCCGCTGTCGGCCACGACCTCGATCAGTGTCTCGCTGACCTTCAGGAAGGCCTCGCTGCGGCGTGTGGCGCTGCCCAGCGTCTGGCTGGCGCGCTGCATCTCGCGGTCGATGGCGTTCATCTGCTCGGTCAGGCCGTCGCAGATGGCGCGGCTCTGCTGGGCCGCTGCGCTGATGCTGCCGACGCCGCCCTGCACCTCGGCCAGCGCGCGGTGGAAGGCGCTGGGCTCGCCGCCGTCGCGCACCTGGATCTCGCGGGCCAGGGCGCCGACGCGCGTGTCGAGCTCGGCCACGGTGCTCATGATCTGCTTGGAGGACGCCTCGACCTGGGCCGAGAGGTCCTTCACGGCATCGGCCACGACGGCGAAGCCGCGGCCGGCCTCGCCGGCCCGGCCGGCCTCGACCGACGCGTTGAAGGCGACCAGCCGCGTCTGCAGCGCGATCTGGGTGATCTGTCCGGCGGCTGCGGCCACCTGGCGCAGGGTCTCGACGATGCCGCCGACCTCGTTGCCGACCTGGGCCACCGCGGCGCGCGCGCGCTCGACGGCCTGGAGGCTGTCGGTGGTGGTGCCGGCAATGCTGGCCTGGGCGCGCTGCACCTCGGTGAGCTGGCTGCCCAGGGCCTGCACGGCCTGGGTCTGGCGCTCGTTGACGGCGCTGGTGTCTTCCATCTCGCCGCGCACCTCGGCGGCGTCGCGGCCCAGCCGCGAGGCTTGCAGGCCGATGCTGCGCAGCACCTTGGTCACGTCGGGGGCGGGCGGCGCGGCGGCGGCAGGGGTCTCGACGGTCGGGGCCTTCTTCCTGGCAAGCAGCTTGAGCATCGCAGTGCTTCCTCGGTGGATCAGTGCTCGCGCAGCTTGGCGCGCAGGCGGGCGATCGACTGGCTGTGCAGCTGGCACACGCGCGACTCGGTCACGCCCAGCACGGCCGCGATCTCCTTCAGGTTCATGTCCTGCTCGTAATACATGCTCATGACGAACTGCTCGCGCTCGGGCAGGGTCTTGATCGCCTCGATCAGGGCCAGGCGCATGCGCTGGTCCTGCAGGCGGGCGAGCGGGTTCTCGTTCTCGTCGGCGACGTGGCGGTCCAGGAAGTCGGCATCGC
>CAZTTC010000096.1:0-11220 GCA_964616015.1 uncultured Methylibium sp.
CTGACCGCGGCATTCACCTCGTCCTTCGTCGGCGCCCTGGTCGCGGTGGTCGTCATCACGCTGGTGGCCCCGCTGGTCGCCAAGTTCGCGCTGCAGTTCGGGCCGGCGGAGAAGTTCTCGGTGTTCTTCCTCGCCTTCTGCAGCTTCGTCGGCATGGGCAAGGAGCCGCCGACCAAGACCATCGCCGCCATGATGATCGGCTTTGCGCTCGCCGCGGTCGGCACCGACACGGTGACCGGGCAGCTCCGCCTGACCTTCGGCTTCACCGAGCTGCTCGGCGGCTTCGACTTCCTGATCGCGGTGATCGGCCTGTTCGGCATCGGCGAGATCCTGCTGACGATGGAGGAGGGCTTGGCCTTCAAGGGCAAGACCGCGAGGATCAACCCGGCCGTCGTCTGGCAGACCTGGAAGGAACTGCCGCGCTACTGGCTGACCTTCCTGCGCTCGACCGCCGTCGGCTGCTGGATGGGCATCACGCCCGGTGGGGCGACGCCGGCGTCCTTCATGAGCTACGGCATCGCGCGCCGCAGTGCGAAGGACCCGCAGAGCTTCGGCAAGGGCAACATCGAAGGCGTGGTGGCCCCCGAGACGGCGGCCCATGCGGCCGGCACCTCCGCATTGCTGCCGATGCTGACGCTGGGCATCCCCGGCTCGCCGACCGCGGCCGTGCTGCTGGGCGGCCTGCTGATCTGGGGCCTGCAACCGGGACCGATGCTCTTCGTCGAGCAGAAGGACTTCGTCTGGGGCCTGATCGCGTCGATGTACCTCGGCAACATCGCCGGCCTGATCGTCGTGCTGACGACGGTGCCGTTCTGGGCCTCGATCCTGCGCATCCCGTTCTCGGTGATCGCGCCGGTCATCATCGTCATCTGCGCCATCGGCGCGTACACGGTCCACAGCTCGATGTTCGACGTCTGGCTGATGCTGGTCTTCGGCGTCGTGGGCTACCTGTTCAAGAAGCTGAAGTACCCGCTCGCGCCGATGGTGCTGGCGCTGGTGCTGGGCGACATGGCCGAAGCGAGCTTCCGGCAGTCCATGCTGCTGAGCCAGGGCAGCCTGTCGATCTTCTGGTCCAACCCGCTGGTGGGCAGCATCGTCGGGCTGGCCATCCTGATGCTGTTGTGGCCGCTGCTGGGCCGCGCGCGCGCCCACTACAAGGCGCGCGAGGCGACCGGCCGCAACGCATCATGAGGATCGCCGTGTCCCAGGAGCGCCCGCGATGAAGATCGCGGTCGTGGGCGCCGGCGCGATCGGGGGTTACCTCGGCGCCCGGCTCGCCATCGCCGGCGAAGACCTCACCTTCATCGCGCGCAACAAGAACCTGGCGGCGATCCAGGCCAACGGCTTTCGGCTGATCCTCGAGGACGGCCGCCAGCAGCACGCCCCGACCGCGAAGGCCGTGCAACGCATGGCCGAGGCCGGTCCTCAGGATGCCGTGCTGCTGACGGTCAAGGCGCACCAGGTGCGCGACCTGCTGCCCGAGCTGCGCGAGCTCTTCGGTCCGCAGACCCTGGTCGTGTCCATGATCAACGGCGTGCCGTGGTGGTACTTCCACAAGCTCGCCGGACCCTACGAGGGGCGGGCGCTCGCGAGCGTCGACCCGGACGGAGCGATCGCGGCCCACATCGAGCCCGAGCGCGTCATCGGCAGCGTGGTCTATCCGGCGGCCGAGCTGGTCGAGCCGGGCGTGGTCAGGGTGATCGAGGGCAATCGCTTCACGCTCGGCGAGCCCGACGGCACGCGCAGCCCGCGCATCGAGGCCCTGTCGCAGGCCATGATCAAGGCGGGCTTCAAGAGCCCGGTCAGCAAGGACATCCGCGGCGAGATCTGGGTCAAGCTTTGGGGCAACCTGAGCTTCAATCCGATCAGCGCGCTGACGCACGCGACGCTGGAGGACATCTGCCGCTA
Source organism: uncultured Methylibium sp. (assembly GCA_964616015.1). GTDB lineage: Bacteria > Pseudomonadota > Gammaproteobacteria > Burkholderiales > Burkholderiaceae_C > Methylibium. The sequence goes on from CAZTTC010000096.1 coordinate 1,909, forward strand.
TCCGCTGTCGCGCGAGCTCGCGGCCCGCATGATGCGCGAGGCGCAGGCGGTGGGCGAGAAGCTCGGCGTGCAGTTCAAGGTCTCGCTCGACCAGCGCATCGCAGGCGCCGAGGCGGTCGGCGCGCACAAGACCTCGATGCTGCAGGATGTGGAAGCCGGCCGTGCGCTGGAGCTGCAGGCCCTGGTCGGCAGCGTCGTCGAGCTGGCGCGCATCACCGGGACGCCGACGCCGACGATCGACGCGATCTACGCGGCGACGAGCCTGCTGGGCAGGACCCTGGGCGACGCGAAGGGCCGGCTCGCCGTCCAGCCGATCGGCTGACGCGCGGATCGCGCTGCGCTGGCGCGTCAGTGCGTCGCGCTCGGCTGCACCGCTGGCATCGCGAGCTCGCGGCCGATCACCGTGCGGGCGTACAGGTAGTTGAGGCGCGCCCGCTCGCTGAGGCCGTCCATGTCGACATGACCGGCGGCGTCGCAGGGGAAGGCGTAGGCCCGTCCTTCGTCGAACAGCGAGCGGAACCGCAGTTCGTAGCGCGGGTGGGGCTGGGGCGTCGTGGCGGCGATCATGGCGAGGCTCCGATCAAGGTCTGGCGGCATGAGGTGAAGCTAAGCGGTGCAGCCCGCTGCTTCCATGCCGTGCTTCGGGGGGTGAGGGGCAGGAAGCGAGCAGCCCTGCACGCCGCCGGCCGCGACGTGCGCCGCGCTCAACGCGGCAGGCGCGCCAGCTCGTCGAGCAGCCGCTGGCGGTCGATGCAATCGGCGGCCAGGTCGGCCAGCACCTTGAAGAAGGTCTCGCGATCGCCGGCGACGGACAGCGCGTTCCTGACCATCAGCCGGGCGATCGGGCCGATGTGCGCCGCGAGCAGGGCCTGCGCCGCCTCCAGCGTGGCGGGTTGCAGCGCCTGCGCGCCGGTGACTTCCAGGACCAGCGTCGGCGGCGCCGGACGCGGTGTGGGTCGAGCCGCCACGGCCGGGCCGGGTCGCAGGCGGGCCGTCGCCGCGAGGAAGAGCTGGCGATCGTCAGCCGCGAGCGCGGTCGCGGCCAAGGCCTCGGTCAGGGTCGCGACGTCCCCGGCCGGTGTCACGGTCGCCTGGCGCTGCACCAGCACGCGCGCCAGCGGTCCCAGGTGCTCGGCCAGCAGGGCCTCGACCGCCTCGAGCTGGGACGCATCCCAGGTCATCGCTGCTGCGGGCCCGGCGACCGGCAGGCTGTCGGCCCGCCACGCCGGCTGGGGCTGGGGCTGCGACTGCATCGGCAGCCTCGGGCCGACCGGCGTGGTGGCACGCGCATCGGTGACCGCTGCGATGCCCCGGATCAGCGCGGTCGACAGGCGGCGGTTCACCGGCCGGGAGGCCAGGGCCAGCAGGGCGTCACGGAACTCCAGCGCGCTCGCGAAGCGATCGGCCGGCCGCTTGGCCAGGGCTCGCGCGACCACTGCGTCGTAGCAGGCTTCGGTCGACGGAGCCCCCTCGACGCCGGAGGGCGCCACCGGCTCGTGCTGCAGCACCTGGTACATGACCTCCGAGTCGGTACCGGCAAAGGGCGGCACGCCGGTGAGCATCTGGTACAGCAGCACGCCGCAGGAGAACAGGTCGACGCGCTGGTCGGGCGCCTCGCCGGTGTAGCGCTCCGGCGCGATGTAGCCCGGCGAGCCGATCAGCAGCAGCGTGTGCTGCAGCTGCGTGAGGGCATTCGACTCGATGCGGGCGATGCCGAAGTCGGTGACCTTGAGCCGGCCCTCCGAGGTGATGATGAGGTTGGCCGGCTTGATGTCGCGGTGCCACACGCCCTGCTCGTGCGCGTAGTGCAGGGCTTCGAGCAGCTGCACCATCAGGCTCAGCACGTCGGCTTCGGGCAGGCGTTGCGGCAGCGCCAGGTACTGACCGAGCGAGCAGCCCTGCGCGTACTCCATCGCGATGTAGGCGGTGCCGGCCTCCTCGCCGTACTCGTAGACCGAGACGATGCCGGGGTGCGAGAGCCGCCCCGCCGCCTGGGCCTCGTTGCGGAAGCGCTGCGCGGCCGAGATGCTGCCGGACGGCACGTCGAACAGCTGACGCCGGATCGCCTTCACGGCGACGGCGCGGTGGATCACCGGATCGACGCCCTTGTAGACCGTGCCCATCGCGCCCTCGCCGAGCACGCCGGTCAGGACGTACTTGCCGAGGCGGGCCGGGTGCTCCTGGCGCTGCGTGGCGGACTCGAAGAGCTCGGCGCGGGCGTTCACGACGGGCCCCAGGCGGCACGCCGGGACAGGCGTGGCCGGTCGATGGGTGGGAGCGGTCTCATGCGGCCTCGAGCATCTTCATCGCCTGCACCAGGCTCTTGCGCATGCGGGCGAAGGACTGCACCAGCACGCCGATCTCGTCGCGGCTCGCCGGCACCAGCGCCGGGGCCGACGGGTCGCCGCGGCTGACGCGGTCGGCCACCGCCGAGAGCCGCGTCACCGGGCGGATGACCATCCACCACAACATGCCGTTGAGCGTGAGTGCGATGAGGACAAAGACCGCGCTCAGCAGCGCCATGAAGACGCCCCAGGCGCGCTCGGCGCGCTGCAGCGGCACGGCCATCGGCACCGACACGAGCTGGGCGCCGACGATCTCGTCGACATGCCAGCCGAAGCCGTTGGCAGGACCGTACTTCTCGACCAGGGTCCTGGGAGCCGCGTCGACCGTGCTGTGGCAACGCAGGCAGGCACCGTCGGTGATGCGGATCGGGCGCGCAATGTACAGCGAGCGGCCTGCCGGCGTGTCGCGCTGGCCGACGAACTCCTTGATCGCGGTCGACTTGCGGAACTCCGAGATCACGTCGACCTCCCACTCCACCGCGCGGTCGCGAGGGTTGGTCGGGTTGAGCGTGGCCTCCTTGTAGCTGTACTCGGGATAGTTCTTCTGGACCTTGGCCAGCACCTCGGTGGCCGAGAAGGCCGGCACCGACTGCGGCAGGAAGCTGTACTTCATCTGCGTCTCGAGCAGAGGCGCCACCTGGGTCGATGTGTAGGAGCGCACCGCCAGGGCCTTCTCCATCATGAAGCGCGCGTGCTGCAGCACCTCCTCCTGGGCGTTGCGCTGGAGCAGCTCGCGGGTGACGAAGCCGGTCGCTCCGAGGCCGAGCAGGAACACGGTGATGAAGACGAGGTTGAACTTGAGCAGCAGCTTCATGGGGACGTCCTTGGCTCGGGAGCAGCGGGTTCAGGGCAGGCGCGGCAGCGCCGACACGCGCGGGCTGCGGTCGGGCGTCGCCGCGCTGGTGAGCGGCAGCAGCTCCGGCGCGAACAGGGGCGCGCGCAGCGTGCTCGCGATCGGCGGGTGCGCCGCTGCGGTCGTCGCCGCCCGGGCCACGGGACGGGGCTTGGGCGGCGCGTACTTCTCGGGGAACAGGGTGCGGTCCCACTCGGGGTGCGCCGCCAGCTCGGCCACGAGCGCGCCGCGGAACTGCGGCTCGCGTGCCTTGCCGCGCCAGCGCTGCACGAAGCCGTAGCGCAGCGCGCGTTCGCCGTGGATCCACGGTGCCACATCGGCGTAGGCGATCTCGGTCGGCGCGGGCGGTGCGACCAGCCGGTCCTGGAAGCGCGCTGCGCGCAGCGGCAACGAGTCGGTGAACGCGCGCGGCAGGGCCTTGAGCATCGCGGCGTCCGGCCGCGGCGTCGTCGCGCCGGCGTCGTCGCCATGGCGGACATAGGCCTCGCCTTCGCGCAGCGCGTGCGCCAGCGCCGGTCGCGACGCGGCCCGTTCGACCAGGCGCAGGCCACCGGATTCGACGAAAGCCTGGGTCGCTTCGTCGGTGACACGCAGCACCACGGCGCCGCCGATGTCGGTCGCGTCGAAGCGCGGCGAGGTCACGCCGAGGCCAGCGCCCGTGAGCTTGAACCAGCCGCTGTGCGCATACAGGCGCGACGGCCGATCGGCGCCGCTCTCCGCCGCGAGCCGCGGCTGCAGCTGCAGGCGGGTGCCGGGTCCGAGGTCGATGGCGGCGCCGTCGCCGAGCTCGATGCGAACGACGCGGGTGCCGTCGGTCGTGTGGACGATGTCCTCGGGCTCGAGCCGCAGGCCCTCGACCGCGGCGAAGCGCACCGACTCGCGGATGACCTGGGCCTCGCCGTCGACGATGGTGAGGATCGGTGCGGCGGCGGGCGTGGCCGCGTCCGACGCCACGGGCCCGGCCCAAGCGAGCATGGCGGACAGCAGCAGGGCAACGAGTCGCATGGTCAGTGTCTCCCGGAGCATCTCGCTCCATCACCATGCAGGTTAGTGGCTGGGCCGCAGGAACCAATCGTCCCTAGGGGGGACGATCACTGCCCCCGATGAGGGGGCGGGCGGCCGCCCGACGCGTTCCTTCGACCCCCTAGTTTCGAGGCGACGCTCAGCCGTAGAGGTGGCTCAGCACGCCGATGCCGTCGATCTCCACCTCGATCTGGCTGCCGGCCTTCATCGGCATCACGCCGAGCGAAGTGCCGCACAGGATCACGTCGCCGGGCTCGAGCGTCATGTCGTGCGAGAGGCGCGACACCAGCTCGTGCGGCGGGAAGAGCATGTCCGACAGCGGGTAGTTCTGGCGCTCGCGGCCGCCCACGCGCGTGCGCAGCGTCGCGCGCGCGACGTCGAAGTCGGTCTCGATCACCGGCCCGATGACGCCGAAGCCGTCGAAGCTCTTGGCACGTGCCCATTGCGCAAAGCCGGGGTCGCGGCCGATCAGCTCCATCGCCGTCACGTCGTTGGCGCAGGTGTAGCCGAAGACATGCGAGGGCGCGGCGTCGGCGGAGACGGCGCGCGCCGTCCGGCCGATGACGATCGCGAGCTCGCCTTCGTAGGCGATGCGGCCCACGTCGCCGGCCGGGGGCCGGATCGTGGCGCCGTGCGCCGCCAGGCTGCTGGAGGCCTTGAGGAAGTACAGCGGCTCGGCGGGTCGCGCCCAGCCGTTCTTGTCGGCCAGTGCCTGGAAGTTGTTCCACAGGCCGATCATCTTGCCGGGGATGCAGGGGGTGAGCCACTCGATGTCGGACACCGCGAGGCGCTCGCCGGTGTCGCGCGGCGCGGCGAACAGCGCGCCCTCGTGGACGCGCACCTGCTCGCCGTCCAGCCTACCGAAGCCCACGCGCGCCCCGTGCCGAAAGCGCAACCACTTCATGCCGACCTCCTGCGAGGGGTGGCGCCGGCGCTCGGGCGCGCGCTGCGATAGGTCCACCAGGGCAGCACCTTGGTCAGCGCCAGCACGGCCCCGGGCTCGGTGGCCTGGTAGCCGGGCAAGGCCGCCAGGGTCTGCGCCCAGGCGCTCGAGCCGAGCAGAGCGACCAGTCGCTGCACGGCAGGCAGTTCGAGGCTGCTCTTGAGGGTGACGAGGAAGTAGCGCTCGTGGGCCAGTGGCACGAAGTCCAGGCCGGCGTTGCGGGCCGCGGCCTCGAGGCCGAAGGCCACGTCGGCGGCGCCGCTGGCGATCGCCTGCGCAGCGGCGACGTGGGAGGGTTCGCTCAGCGCGTCGTCGGCACCGAGGCCCACGCCGTCGCGCTCGGCCAGCTCTTCCAGCAGCACCCGCGTGCCGATGCCGCGAGGGCCGATGCGCCGCAGGCCCGGCCGCACGTAGTCGGCCAGGGCCACCAGGCCGAGCGGATTGCCCGGCGCGACCATCAGGCCCTGGGTGCGCTGCGCGAAGCCGATGAGCTTGTGATGACCGGGCCGCAGCCGGGCCCGGTAGGTGCGCGCACTGACCGAGCGGCTCGCCACGCCATCGAGGACATGGAAGCCGGCCAGCAGGCAGCGCCCGCCGTCCAGCGCCCGCAGGGCGTCCAGGCTGCTGGCGAACTCGATGTCCAGGTGCAGTTGTTCGTCCAGTGCGAGTTCGCGCAACTGCTGCAGGGCCGGGTCGTGGCTGGCGCAGACGGAAAGCACGTCGATGCGATCGTCGAAGGCGTCCGCGAAGGCGCGCTCCAGCTCCATGCGCAGGGCGTCGATCTGTGGCGCCAGGCGCGCCTGGGCCCGCTTCTCGGCCCACAGCAGCTTCTCGCCGAAGGGGGTCAGCAGCGCCCGCTGCCCCTTGCTCCAGACGATCAGCGAGCGGCCCAGCGCGGTCTCCCAGCGGCGCAGTTCGCCCCAGACGTGGCGGTAGGACAGGCCGAGCGCCTTGGCCGCCGCCAGCACCGAGCCGCCGTCGTGCAGCGCGCCCAGCAGCGCGAGGAGCGGGTGGTGGACCGGCTGCTGGCGGCCGTCGCTGCCCAGCGTGTAGGTCAGCTGGACGCGGTGCGCGGGGCGGCCGCGCAGCGGCAGGGGCGGATGGGAGTCGTCGCTATGCATGTCGGTTCATATCGCCGGCGCTCGGCGGGCTCTCTAGCATCGCGGGCGTCGCAGTGTGCCGCAAAGGCCAGCCCGCGAAAGTCTGCGAGTCGAGTTCCTGGAATGGATGCCTTTGTCGAGAGTCTGCGCACCGCCTGGTTGCTGATCCTGCACGCCGATGCGCAATTGCTGCGGGTGGTCGGCTTGTCGCTCGGGGTCAGCGGCACGGCCTGTCTGCTGGCGGCCGGTCTGGGTCTGGCGGGAGGTGCGGCGCTTGCGGTGGCGCGCTTTCGCGGCCGACGCGGCGTGCTCGTGGTGCTGAACACGCTGCTCGCGCTGCCGTCGGTCGTGGTCGGGCTGGTCGTCTACCTGCTGCTGTCGCGCTCGGGCCCGCTGGGGTCCTGGGGCTTGCTGTTCACGCCGAGTGCGATGGTGATCGCCCAGACGGTGCTGGTGGTGCCAGTCGTGGCGGCGCTGACGCGCGAGGCCATCGCCGACAGCTGGAAGCACAACGGCGAGCAGCTCAGCTCGCTCGGCGCGAGTCGCTGGACCGCCGCCCTGCTGCTGCTGTGGGACGAGCGGCTGGCGCTGCTGACGGTGCTGCTGGCGGCCTTCGGGCGCGCCATCTCCGAGGTGGGCGCGGTGATGATCGTCGGCGGCAACATCGACGGCCACACGCGCGTGATGACCACGGCCATCGCGCTCGAGACCAGCAAGGGCGATCTGCCGCTGGCCCTGGCGCTGGGCATGGTCCTGCTGGGGGTGGTGCTGCTGCTCAACCTGCTGATTGCCCTGGTGCGCTGGTGGGCCACGCACCATCCGGGGGGCGCGGGCGGGCCGGCGGCCGACGCGGAGCCGGCGGCGGGCGGGGCGGCGCATGGCTGAGCCGCTGATCGTGCTCGACGCCGTCGGCCTGCGCTACGGCACGCTGGACGCCCTGCGCTCGGTCGACCTGCGCATCGAGGCCGGCGAGCGCATCGCCTTCATCGGCGCCAACGGATCGGGCAAGAGCACGCTCTTGCGTGTGCTCCACGGCCTGCTGCCGCCGACCAGCGGCGAGCGGCGCCAGGTGGCGAGCGTCGAGGGCCGGCCGTTGCGCATCGCCATGCTGTTCCAGCGGCCCTTCCTGCTGCGGCTCACGGTGCAGGGCAACGTCACGCTGGCCCTGTGGCTGGCCGGCGTGCGCGGCGACGCGGCCCGGGCGCGCTGCGCGGAGGCGCTGCATCGCGTCGGGCTCGCCGACCAGGCGCTGCGGCCGGCCCGTGTGCTGTCGGGTGGCCAGCAGCAACGGCTGGCCCTGGCGCGGGCCTGGGCGCTGCGACCCGACGTGCTGCTGCTCGACGAGCCGACCGCGAGCCTGGACCCCAGCGCCAAGCGCGAGGTCGAGCACCTGCTCGGTGAGTTCGCTGACCAGGGCCTCGCGCTGCTGATCGCCTCGCACAACCTCGGTCAGGTCAAGCGTCTGGCCCGGCGGGTCGTCTACCTCGAACAGGGGCGGGTGCTGGCCGACGTGCCGGCCGCGCAGTTCTTCGACGGGGCGGTGCTGCCGCCCGAAGCCAAGTTGTTTCTCAAGGGAGAGTTGCCATGGTGAACGAGAGCGGGCGTGCGATGTGGCGCGCACTGGGTGTGGCCCTGGCGGGCCTGGCGCTGTCGGGGGCGGGCTGGGCGCAGGACAAGAGCATCGTCATGGCGTCGACCACCTCCACCGAGCAGTCCGGTCTGTTCGCGCACCTGCTGCCGGCCTTCAAGAAGGCCAGCGGCATCGACGTGAAAGTGGTCGCCCTGGGCACCGGCCAGGCGCTCGACATGGGCCGGCGCGGCGATGCCGACCTGCTGTTCGTCCACGATCAGGCGGCCGAGGAGAAGTTCGTCGCCGACGGCTTTGGCATCAAGCGCCAGGCGGTCATGTACAACGACTTCGTGCTGATCGGGCCCAAGGCCGACCCGGCGGGCGTCAAGGGCGCGGACATCGTCGCGGCGCTGGGCAGGCTCGGCAAGAGCGGCACGGCATTCGTCTCGCGCGGCGACAAGAGCGGCACCCACGCAGCCGAGCTGCGCTACTGGAAAGCCGCCGGCTTCGACTCGCCGAAAGGCAGCTACGCCGGCTACCAGGAATGCGGTTGCGGCATGGGCCCGGCCCTCAACATCGCGGCTTCGAGCGGTGCCTACGCGCTGGCCGACCGCGGCACCTGGCTGTCGTTCAAGAATCGCGGCGAGCTGGGCATCGTGGTCGAGGGCGACCAGCGCCTGTTCAACCAGTACGGTGTGATCGTCGCCAACCCCGCGAAGCATCCGCACACCAAGACAGCGCTGGCACAGGCCTTTGCCGACTGGATCGTCTCGGCCGAAGGCCAGGCGACGATCGCGAGCTACCGGATCGGCGGGCAGCAGCTGTTCTTCCCAAACGCGGGCACGAAGTGAGGCGCAGCGAGCTGGCGCGCGCCTGACCGGGCAGCCCGGTCACTGGGGTTCGAAGCCGAGCGAGCGGCTCTCGCCGAACACCGTGTCCGGTCCGTGCAGCGCGGCCGGCACGGCGCGGCGGCGCCCCTGGCGCTTGGCTTCGTAGAGCGCCTGGTCGGCGCGGTTCTGGGCCGACTCGAGCGCTTCACCGCGCTCGATCTGCACGACGCCGAAGCTCAGGCTCAGCGGCAGCGGCGGGGTGCCACGCCGTGCATCGAGGCGGCGCGTGATGCGCTCGGCCACCAGCAGCGCGTCGTCGACGCTGGCCCCGGGCAGCAGCAGCATGAACTCGTCGCCGCCGACGCGCCCCATCACGTCGCGCGTGCGCAGGGTTTCGCGCGTGCAGCGTGCGACCAGGCGCAGCGCGTCGTCGCCGACGGCGTGCCCCAGCGTGTCGTTGATGCGCTTGAAGTGGTCGATGTCGAACAGCACCAGCACGGCCGAAGGGGCACCGCTGCGCCCGACGATGGCGGTGGCCAGCTCCTCGAAGTGGCGGCGGTTCGGCACCTGCGTCAGCATGTCGATGTCGGCCAGCACGCGCAGCTGGCGCTGTGTCTCGCGCAGGTCGCGCACCGTGCGCTCGTGCGT
>CAZTTC010000097.1:0-11164 GCA_964616015.1 uncultured Methylibium sp.
TCCACCGCAGCAACCTGGTCGGCATGGGCGTGCTGCCGCTGCAGTTCAAGGCCGGGGACTCGTGGGAAAGCCTGGGCCTGACGGGCTCCGAGCAGATCGACATCGTGCTCGGCGCCGACATCAAGCCGCAGAGCGACGCCACGCTGGTGATCAGCCGCGCTGACGGCTCGAAGCAGAGCGTGTCGCTGACCCTGCGCATCGACACGCCGATCGAGGTCGACTACTACAAGCACGGTGGCATTCTTCCCTTCGTGCTGCGGCAATTGCTGGCGGCCTGACAGCGGGCGCTCTGCCGCCTGGGTCAGCTCGTGAAGCGGGCTTCGAGCCCGCTTCACTCACCGCAAACCTCTGCTGTCGATCCCCGGCCTTTGGCCGGGGCCCCTCTTGGCCGCTGGGGCTCGCTACCAACTCACCTCGCGGTCCGGCGTCGCGCCGATGCGGTGAATCGACAGGTCGGCGCCGTTGTGCTCCTCCTCCTGCGACAGCCGCAGGCCCATCACGGCGCGCAACCCACCGTAGACGGCCAGCCCGGCCAGCATCGCCCAAAGCACGCCGGCCAGCGTGCCGAGCAGTTGCGCCGTCATGCTCACGCCGCCGAGCCCGCCGAGCGCGGTGCTGCCGAAGATCCCGCAGGCGATGCCGCCCCAGGCCCCGCACAGCCCGTGCAAGGGCCACACGCCGAGCACGTCGTCGATCTTCCAGCGGTTCTGCGTCAGCGTGAACATCGAGACGAAGATCGCGCCGGCCACGCCGCCCACGACCAGCGCGCCGGCGGGATGCATGACGTCCGAGCCGGCGCACACGGCGACCAGCCCGGCGAGCGGGCCGTTGTAGGCGAAGCCCGGGTCGTTGCGTCCCATCAGCACCGCCACCAGCGTCCCGCCGGCCATCGCCATCAGGGAGTTCACCGCCACCAGGCCCGAGATCTTGTCGATGGTCTGTGCGCTCATCACGTTGAAGCCGAACCAGCCGACCGCGAGGACCCAGGCCCCGAGCGACAGGAAGGGGATGCTCGACGGCGGATGAGCGCTGATCGCACCGTCCTTGCGGTAGCGGTTGCTGCGCGCGCCGAGCAGCAGCACCGCGGCCAGCCCGATCCAGCCACCGACCGCGTGGACCACGACGCTGCCGGCAAAGTCGTGGAAGGCCGCGCCGGCCGTCGCCTCGACCCAGGCCTGCACGCCGAAGCGCCCACCCCAGACCACGCCCTCGAACAGCGGATAGACCACGCCGACCAGCACCGCAGTGGCGATCAGCTGTGGCCCGAAGCGCGCCCGCTCGGCGATGCCGCCGGAGACGATGGCGGGAATCGCCGCGGCGAAGGTCAGCAGGAAGAAGAACTTGACCAGCTCGTAGCCGTTCTTGTCGGCCAGGACGTCGGCACCGCTGTAGAAGTCGACGCCGTAGGCGACCGTGTAGCCGACGAAAAAGTAGGCGACCGTCGAGACGGCGAAGTCCACGAGGATCTTGACCAGCGCATTGACCTGGTTCTTCTGTCGAACCGTGCCCAGTTCCAGGAAGGCAAAACCTGCGTGCATGGCCAACACCATGATCGCGCCGAGCAAGATGAACAGGGCATCCGTGCCCTGCTTGACCTGTTCCATGCTGTCTCCTGCGCCCGTGGACGGGCTGGTTCTCGACCGTCGCGCACCATGCGCGAACGGTTGCGCACCGCATTAGCAAGTTGAATGCCTTGTTCGGTGCGACATGGACACGATGCGGGCGCGAAGATCGCCCATAAGTCGTGCGTTGCGCTCTATCGGGGTGCTCTGCATGCACCCAAGTGAGGCGAACGGTCGACTCAGCCGGATCCAGCGGCCGTGAATGTGCTGACGTCGAAGCCGATCGTCAGGCGGCCATCCGGCCACTCGACGACCGGCCGCCGGATCAGCGTCGGGTGAGCGCGCATCAGCACCATCGCCGAAGCGGCATCCCGCACGCCGTCGCGCTCTGCGGCGTCGAGCTGCCGCCAGGTCGTCCCCCTGCGGTTGAGCACGGTCTCCCAACCCAGCCGGTCCACCCATCGCTCGAGGTGATCCAGCGGCACGACCTGCTTGCGCAGGTCGTGGAAAAGGTGATCGACCCCTGCAGCGTCGAGCCAGGCGCGGGCCTTCTTGACGGTGTCGCAGTTCGGGATGCCGTAGAGATGCGTCAATTCACCGCCCGCGGTCGTCTCGCTCGCACATCGGGTCGACGTTGTGGCCGAGTTCGGCAATGCGGTTCGACGTGTCCAGGCTGACCTGGAACCAGATGCAGAAAGGGGTCTCGTAGCGGTAGGACCACAGCTGGTGCTGCTGCCGCGGCAGGTAGCGCACGTTCGACGGATGGCCGATGCGACGCAGGACCTCGTCGCGCGCCATGCCCGGCTCCAGCTTCAGGAAGTTGGCCTCGGTCAGCACCTGCTCCCAGCGGAGCAGGCGACCGTCGGCGTCGAAGTCGAGCATGTAGGTGTGCTGGCCGAAAGGCCCGCGCGCGAACTCGAGGCGTTCGCCCGGCGCGCCGCCGGCGAGTCCGCGGTAGCGCCCCGTCGGCGGTCCCATCCGCTCGATCACCGCAGCGCTGGAGGTACCGACCGGCAGGCTGGACGGGCCGTAGCTCGCGCAGCCCGCGAGCAGTGCGCCCCCGATCAGCAACGACGCGGCGCGTCCCAGCACCGCTCAGACCCTCTCCAGCACCACCGCGATGCCCTGGCCGACACCGATGCACATGGTGCACAAGGCGTAGCGACCCCCCGAGCGATGGAGCTGGTTGATCGCGGTGGTCGCCAGCCGCGCGCCGCTGGCACCCAGCGGATGACCGAGGGCGATCGCGCCGCCGTTGGGGTTGACGCGCGGGTCGTCGTCCCCGAGCCCCAGCTGGCGCAGGACGGCCAGGCCTTGGGCTGCGAAAGCCTCGTTCAGCTCGATCACGTCGAGCTGCTCGAGCCCGAGGCCCGTGAGCGCCAGAACCTTCTGCGTCGCCGGTGCCGGCCCGATGCCCATCACGCGCGGCGCCACGCCGGCGGTCGCCATGCCCAGCACGCGCGCACGCGGCGTCAGTCCGTGCGTCCTGAGCGCGCCCTCGCTGGCCAGCAGCAGCGCGCAGGCGCCGTCGTTCACGCCGCTGGCGTTGCCGGCGGTGACGCTGCCGTCCGGCCGGACGACGCCCTTCAGCTTCGCCAGGGCCTCCAGGCTGGTCTCGCGGGGATGCTCGTCGCGGACCACGACGACCGGATCGCCCTTCTTCTGCGCGATGCTCACGGGCGTGATCTCGGCGTCGAAGTAGCCGCTCTTCTGCGACGCCACGGCCTTGAGCTGCGAGGCCAGCGCCATGCGGTCCTGCGCCTCGCGCTCGATGCCGTGGTCGGCGGCGACGTTCTCGGCCGTCTCGGGCATCGAGTCGACGCCGTACTGATCCTTCATCAGCCGGTTGACGAAGCGCCAGCCGATGGTCGTGTCGTAGACCGCATGGCTGCGGCTGAAGGCGGACTCGGCCTTGGGCATCACGAAGGGGGCCCGGCTCATGCTCTCGACGCCGCCGGCCAGCATCAGCTGGGCCTCGCCGGCCTTGATCGCGCGCGCCGCCGAGCCGACCGCATCCAGCCCCGATCCGCAGAGCCGGTTGATGGTGGCGCCCGGCAGGCCGACCGGCAGCCCGGCCAGCAGCGCGCTCATGCGCGCGACGTTGCGGTTGTCCTCGCCGGCCTGGTTGGCGCAGCCGTAGAGGATGTCGCTCACCGCCTCCCAGTCCAGGCGCGGGTGGCGCGCCATCAAGGCCTTCAGCGGGATCGCGCCGAGGTCGTCGGTGCGCACCGACGACAGTGCACCGCCATAGCGGCCGAAGGGCGTGCGGATCGCATCGACGATGTAGGCGTGTGGGCTCATGAGGACTCGCTTCGGGAAGTCAGATCGAACAGACTGGTCGCTTCGAGGTCGAGCACCTCGATCCTGCGCTGGTTGAACAGCCTCCAGCGCCAGCGCAGGATACCGAGGCTGGCGCGGCTGCGCGCCGTGCGGGTCTCGATGACCTCGGCGCGCAGCGTCAGCCGGTCGCCGGGCCGCACCGGGTGCGGCCACTTCACGTACGCCAGCCCCGGGCTGGCGAAGGATTCGGAACCTTGCAGCGCCGCGTCGGCCACCAGCCGCATGGCGATGCCGCAGGTGTGCCAGCCGCTGGCGATCAGGCCACCGAAGCGGCCGCCGGCCGCGGCCTGGGCATCGGTGTGGAACCACTGCGGGTCGTAGGCACGGGCAAAGGCCAGGATCTCCCCGGCCTCGACCTCGCAAGGCCCGGCCTCGATCACCTGCCCGGCGTGGAAGTCCGCGAACCTCACACCGCTGCGGCCCAGGCGCGCTGGCGCAGCCAGGGGCTCGCACGGTAGCGCTCGCCGCGGTAGTGGTCGGACAGGCGATCGAGCAGGCGCACGATGTCGGGCGCACCGAAGCGCGCCAGCCACTCGAAGGGGCCGGCCGGATAGCTGACGCCGAGTTTCATTGCGAGGTCGGCACCGGCCTCGTTGCACACGCCCTGCTGCACGGCATCGGCCGCCTCGTTGACCAACATCGACACTGTGCGCGCGACCACCAGGCCGGGTGTGTCGGCGATGCGCCGCGGCTCGTAGCCGGCCGCGGCGATCGCCTGAGCGACCTGGGCCGCGAAGCCCTCGCTCGCCGTCGCGCTCACGGCATAGGCCAGCACGCCGGCGTTCGGCCCGGTGGACCAGTCGAACACGGCGCCGTCGCGCTGCCCGGCATCGACGGCCCGCTGCATGGCGGTGCGGCCGTCGGTGCGACCGAACGATGCCGTCTCGGCCATCGGGCCGGCGTTGCGCGGCGGTGTCTCCGCGGGCGCCGGCCGCGGCGTGGCGTGGTCGTAGAAGCCGCGGCCTGACTTGCGACCGAGCAGACCGCCATCGACCATCTCGCGCTGCACCAGCGACGGCTGGTAGCGCTTGTCGCCGAAGTTGGCCTGGAACACCGACTCGGTGACCGCGAGGTTGGTGTCGTGGCCGATCAGATCCATCAGCTCGCAGGGCCCCATGCGAAAGCCCGCGCCGCGCAGGCAGGCGTCCAGCTCCGCCGGCTCGGCCGCGCGCTCGTGCAGCAGGGCCAGCGTCTCGGCGTAGTAGGGCCGCGCAATGCGGTTGACGATGAAGCCCGGCGTCGAACGCGCATGCACCGGCACCTTGCCCCAGGCCCTGGACAGATCGAAGATGGCTTCGGCCACCGGCGCATCCGTCTGCAACCCCGAGACGACCTCGACCAGCTTCATCAAGGGCACCGGGTTGAAGAAGTGCATGCCGACAAAGCGCCCGGGGCGCGTCAGGCCATGGGCCAGCGCCGTGATCGAGATCGACGAGGTGTTGGACGCGAGGAGGCAATCGTCGCCGACGATCGCTTCGAGCTCGCGGAACAGGCCGCGCTTGATCTCGAGGTTCTCGACGATGGCCTCGACGACCAGGCCGGCGCCGGCCGCGTTGGCCAGGCGCGTCGCGGGACGGATGCGCTCCAGCACCGCCGTGGCATCCGCTTCGGCCAGGCGGCCTTTCTTGACCAGGCCGGCCAGCGTGTCCGCCAGCTTGCGCCTGGCCTGCGTCGCCGCGCCATCGCGACTGTCGTGCAGCAGCACCGCATGGCCGGCCTGCGCGGCCACCTGGGCGATGCCGGCACCCATGATGCCGGCGCCCACCACGAAGACGCTCGGCAGGGTCTGCGGGTCGCTGCTCATCGGCTCAGTAGGTCTCCAGATGCAGCCGGCCCTCGCGCTTGAGCGCGCTGCCGAGCGTGTCCCAGGACTGCCCCCCCTGCTCGGCGATGTCGCGCAGCGCCAGCACCACGCCCTCCTCCATGCTCTTGAGGCCGCAGACGTAGATGAAGGTGTTGACGTCCTTCAGCAGCGCGGCCAGGTCCAGCGCGCGCTCGCGCATCAGGTCCTGGACGTAGCGCCTGGGGTGGTCGGACTGGCGCGAGAAGGCGAGATTGATGTCGATGAAGTCCTTGGGCAGGTTCTGCAGCGGTCCGAAGTACGGCAACTCCTGCGGCGTGCGCGCGCCGAAGAAGAGCATCAGCTTGCCGGACTCGAACTTGCCGCTCTGGCGCAGACGACGCCGCCATTCGGTCATCGCGCGCATCGGCGCGCTGCCGGTGCCGGTGCAGACCATCACGATGTTCGATCGGGGGTGATTCGGCATCAGGAAGCTGCTGCCGAACGGCCCAATCACCTGGACCGTATCGCCGACCTTGAGATCGCAGACGTAATTGGAGGCCACGCCGCGCACCGGCTTGCCCTGGTGGTCCTCGGTGACACGCTTCACCGTGAGCGAGACGTTGTTGTAGCCCGGCCGCTCGCCGTTGCGCGGACTGGCGATCGAGTACTGCCGCGCCGTGTGCGGCTTGCCGCGGGCATCCAAGCCGGGCGGCACGATGCCGATCGACTGGCCTTCCAGCACCGGGAAGGGCATCGCCCCGAAATCCAGCACGACGTGATGCGTCTCGCTGGCGAAACCGGCTTCGGTGCAATTGAAGTTGCCGACGACCGTGGCGGTCGTGGGGCCCTTGGGGCCGTAGAGGTTGGTGTAGGCGTGGGCTGCCGACCAGGGCGGCAGGGTCGCGCCCCAGCTGGCCGACTGGAGGGGTGTCGCGCCGCTCGGATCGGCCCCCGGCACCGGGACCACCTCGTCGATCGCCGTCGCTGCCGACGGGGCCTGCCCGTCGGCGGCGAGCTGCTCGGGGGGCAGCTCGGCCGGCAGCTCGTCCCAGGTCAGCTGTTCCTCGACCGAGTAGGCCCGCACCAGCGGCATCGTGCGCCAGTTGTCGATCGACCCGGTGGGGCACGGTGAAATGCAGGCCATGCAAGCGTTGCACACGTCGGCCTTGACGACGTAGTTCCGATCGTCGTGCGTGATTGCACCGACCGGGCACGTGGCCTCGCAGGTGTTGCAGCGAATGCAGAGCTCAGGGTCGATCAGGTGCTGCTTGATCACCCGCACATCGGCGGCCATGTCCATCGGCTTGTCTCGCAACTCGTTTCGATCAGCCGAACCGGACGTACTCGAAGTCGATCGGCTGGCGGTTGATGCCCATTGCCGGGGGCGCGATCCAGTGGGCAAACTGGCCGGGCTCGACGCAGCGGCCCATCAAGGATGCCACGAAGGCGCGGTCCTCGGCGGTCGGCAGCCACTCGGCCTCCTTGGCAGCCCATTCCGCCTCGCTGACCGGCCGGCCGTCGGGCGCGACCTTGATGCCGGCCAGTGCGCCGATCTGCCGGTGGAAAGCCTTGTGCGGCACCTTCAGGCGGTGCGGTAGGCCGGCCTTGTCGATGACCTTGTTCCAGCGTTCGACGCCGGCCACCGAGTCCTTGATGAAGTCGTCGCGCAGCACTTCGTTCAGAGCATTGAGCATCGGCACTTCCTTCTCGACCAGCTGCCCGCCCTGCACTTCCAGCACCTTGTAGGTCTGCCCCTTGAGCACGTGGTCGTCGCTGCGCTTGCCTTCCTCGTAGCGGCCCTTGAGGCCCGAGCTGTAGAAGGTGGCGGCATTGCTGGACTGGTCGGCGCCGAACAGGTCGATGGTCACGCTGTAGTGGAAGTTGAGGTAGCGCTGGATCGTTGCGAGGTCGATCGCGCCGGCTGCGCGCACCTTCTGCACGTCGTCGGTCTTCAGCTCGTTCATCACCTGGCAGGTGCGCTGGATCACCCGCGACACGCCCGACTCGCCGACGAACATGTGGTGCGCTTCCTCGGTCAGCATGAACTTGGTCGTGCGGGCCAGCGGGTCGAAGGCGCTCTCGGTCAGCGCGGCGAGCTGGAACTTGCCGTCGCGGTCGGTGAAGTAGGTGAACATGAAGAAGGCCAGCCAGTCGGGCGTCTTCTCGTTGAACGCGCCGAGGATGCGCGGGTTGTCGGCGTCGCCCGAGTTGCGCTGCAGCAGCGCCTCGGCTTCCTCGCGTCCGTCGCGGCCGAAGTGCTTGTGGAGCAGGTAGACCATCGCCCACAGGTGGCGGCCTTCTTCCACGTTGATCTGGAACAGGTTGCGCAGGTCGTACATGGACGGCGCGGTCAGGCCCAGATGGCGCTGCTGCTCGACCGAGGCCGGCTCGGTGTCGCCCTGGGTGACGATGATGCGGCGCAGGTTGGCGCGGTGCTCGCCGGGGACGTCCTGCCAGGCCTTCTCGCCCTTGTGGTCACCGAAGTGCACCTGGCGCTCTGCATCGCCCGGATTCAGGAAGATGCCCCAGCGGTAGTCGCGCATCTTCACGTGCCCGAACTGCGCCCACCCCTGCGGATCGACGCTGACGGCGGTGCGCAGGTAGACCTCGTGGTCGGTCGTGCCCTCGGGGCCCATGTCGTCCCACCAGTTGATGAAGTTGGGCTGCCACTGCTCGAGCGCGCGCTGCAGCGTGCGGTCCTCGGCGAGGTTGACGTTGTTGGGGATCTTCTCGCTGTAGTTGATGCTCATGGGTAGTGATCCGTGTAGTGATCCGTGATCCGTCATCCGTGATCGCAAGGACGTGCAGCAGTTCGGGGCGGTGGGATCACTGATCAGCGATCACTGCTCACCGCCCCACGACTCACACGCGGTTGAAGTCGAACAAGGCCTTCTCTCCGGTGCCGTAGACCTTGAGCGCGCCCTTGGGGCCGACGGCGTTGGGGCGGATGAAGATCCAGTTCTGCCACGCCGACAGACGCCCGAAGACGCGCGTCCACATCGTCTCGGGACCGTTGAAGCGCAGGTTGGCCTCGAGACCGGTCAATGCGTCCGGCGACAGCGCCGCGCGCTCCTCGATGGCGATGCGAATCTCGTCGTTCCAGTCGATGTCGTCGGGCGCAGCCGTCACGAGACCGTGCGAGACAGCCGTGTCGGCATCGAGCGGCCGGCCGATCGCCTCGTGGGCCGCCGTCAGCGCGGCCGACAGGCCGTAGAAGCGGCGGTGCAGGCGGCTCTCGCCGGTGATCATCGGCAGCAGGCCGAAACTGGCCTCGCCGAGCGTGAGCTTCGGCGCCGCCTCCGGTTCGTCGGGCAGGGCCAGCATGTAGGCGCGGTCGGCCGCGAAAGCGAACTCGGCCAGGCTGCCGGCAAAGCAGGTGTCGCGATCGATCAGGGCGAACATCGAGCGCGAGGACACGTCGAGCCGTGCGAACGTGCGGCGCAGCAGGCCGATGGTTTCGCGCACGAACCAATGGTCCTGGTGCGCCAGCAGGCTCGCGTCGGCCGCCAGCACGGCCTGGGGCTCACCGCTCGTGCGGAGCAACCAGGTGCCGATGTCAAGCTCGTTGGTGCGCAGGTGCAGGATCGCGTCGTCGAGTTCGCGCGCGAACTGCAGCGGCCACCAGCCGGCGCCGGCCGCGACGATCGCGGCGATGTCCTGCGGCGGCGTCGCCGTGGGTGCCTTGGCGACGATCGTCGCAGTGCGCCGGGCGCGGTCGATCTGCACGTCGACGGTCGGGTAGTGGATGCCGCCCGCATCGACCGTGCGCTCGATCGGCACCAGCGCGACACCCTTCGCGCCCTGCCCCGGGCCCGGCCGCCGGCTCTGGGCCGCCAAGGCGAGCGCGCGGTCCTTCACCGCCTGCGCGAACGCGGCCGGCTTGGCGATCGCGTCGACCAGCTTCCAGTCCACCGCCTTCTGACCGCGCACGCCCTCCACGCTGGTGCAGAAGATGTCAGCCAGGTCGTGGCGGACCTTGCGCTTGTCGGTCACGCGGGTCAGGCCGCCGGTCCCGGGCAACACGCCCAGCAGCGGCACCTCGGGCAGCGAGACGGCCGACGAGCGGTCGTCCACCAGCAGGATTTCGTCGCAGGCCAGCGCGACCTCGTAGCCGCCGCCCGCGCACGCGCCGTTGACGGCAGCCAGGAACTTGAGGCTGCCGTTGCGCGACGAATCCTCGAGACCGTTGCGCGTCTCGTTGGTGAACTTGCAGAAGTTGACCTTCCACCCGTGACTCGACAAGCCGAGCATGAAGATGTTGGCGCCCGAGCAGAAGATGCGGTCGCGCCCGCCGGTCAGCACCACCGTCTGCACCTCCGGATGCTCGAAGCGCAGGCGGTTGACGGCGTCGTGCAACTCGACGTCGACACCGAGGTCGTAGCTGTTGAGCTTGAGCTTGTAGCCCGGCCGAATGCCGCCGTCCTCGGCGACCGCCATCGAGAGCGTCGCGATCGCACCGTCGACCGCCAGCTTCCAGTGCTTGTAACGCGAGGGCTCGGTGCGGTAGTCGACGATGGGCGGCGCGACGACGGCAGCCTGCTCGGCGGGGTGCATGGCGGTCATGAAGACTCCTGGCTGGGTTGAAACTCAAGGAACATGCAACATCATGCACTTCATTAGAGTTTCTGCATCATAGTGCACGACAATCAGGAGATCAAGCGCTAATTTTGGACCACTGGCCGGATGTCTGCTGCCAGGCAAACGCCAAGCGGAAGCACTGATATGCACTATAGTGCTTTTACTGGCGAACTTTATCGCCTCCACAACTGCTAGCGAGGACCGTCATGACGCCGAAGCACTTCGAATCCTTGATCGCCTCCCTGACGGCTACCTTGGCCGGTCGGGCGCTGAACGCCGATCTGGCCGCTGACTTGAACCGTGGCCATGGGCCGGCCAGCACCACCTACCAAGCGCTCTTCGACGCTTGCCGCGGCGGCATCGCCGCCGGCTGGATGTGCGAGCGCGAGGGCGCTGGCATCCGCTACGGTCGCGTGATCAAGCCCACGCCGGCGACGCACGGCTTTTCGGTCGATGTCGTCGACATGAACGACTGCGTCGGCCCGCACCACGTGCATCCCAATGGCGAGATCGACCTCGTGATGCCGCTGGAAGGCGACGCGCGCTTCGACGGTGCATCGGCTGGCTGGGTGGTCTACGGCCCTGGCACCGCGCACCGGCCCACGGTCGGGGGTGGTCGCGCGCTGGTTCTCTACCTGTTGCCTCAAGGCGCGATCGAGTTCACCAGAGCCTGAGCCTTGGGCATGCGCGGTCAACCGAGAGCAGCAAGAAAAAGGCCTCGCACGACGTGCGAGGCCTTTCGTTCTGGTGGGCCCTGAGTGACTCGAACACTCGACCTACGGATTAAGAGTCCGCTGCTCTACCAACTGAGCTAAGAGCCCGGGAAGTCGTACCCGGTGGTGGGTTGTGCAGGATTCGAACCTGCGACCAACGGATTAAAAGTCCGCTGCTCTACCGACTG
>CAZTTC010000098.1:0-11112 GCA_964616015.1 uncultured Methylibium sp.
CCCGACCACATCACGCTGTGGGGCCTGCGCCTGAAGATCTGCCAGGGCTTCGACCAGTACGCCAACGTGCGCCCGACGCGCATCCTGCCCGGCATCGACGGCCCGCTCAAGCGCTGCGGCCCGGACGACCTGAACTGGGTCATCGTGCGCGAGAACTCCGAAGGCGAGTACGCCGGCGTCGGCGGCCGCGTGCACCAGGGCCACCCGATCGAGGCCGCGACCGACGTGTCGATGATGACCCGGGCCGGCGTCGAACGCATCATGCGTTTCGCCTTCAAGCTGGCCCAGTCGCGCCCCCGCAGGTTGCTGACCGTCATCACCAAGAGCAACGCCCAGCGCCATGCGATGGTGATGTGGGACGAGATCGCGCTGCAGATCTCCAAGGAGTTCCCCGACGTCACCTGGGACAAGGAACTGGTCGACGCGTCGACCGCCCGCATGATCAACAAGCCGGCCACGTTGGACACCATCGTCGCGACCAACCTGCACGCCGACATCCTGAGCGACCTGGCCGCGGCACTCGCCGGCAGCTTGGGCATCGCGCCGACCGGCAACATCGACCCCGAGCACCGATTCCCGTCAATGTTCGAGCCGATCCATGGCTCGGCCTTCGACATCATGGGCAAGGGCCTGGCCAACCCGGTGGGGACCTTCTGGTCGGTCGTGATGCTGCTGGAGCACCTGGGCGAATTCGAGGCGGCGAAGCAGGTCATGAGCGCCATCGAGCAGGTCACCGCGAATCCCAAGCTGCACACCGGCGATCTTGGCGGCAAGGCAACGACCGCCCAGGTCACCCAGGCCGTCTGCGAACTGCTGACCGCAGGCGCGCGCCGCTTGGCCGCGTAAGTCGATCCTTGCCCGGCCGGCCCGGAAGGGCCGCCGGGCCAGACACCTCGACTTCTTTTCGGCGCCGCAGGCGCCGAGCACCGCAACAGCCGCCATGCGCTGCCGGGTCGGCCAGCCACGCCCTGAGCGCCTGCCGGACCGCACCCTGGATTCGATCGAGAACGCTGCAATGAACTCCGCCATGACCTCGGCACTCTTGCGGCGCATGTTCGACGCCGCCATCGCCGCCGCGCAGCCGGCGCTGTGCGTGCCCCGCCACCTGCCGGCCGCGCCCAAGGGTCGGCTGGTGGTGATCGGTGCCGGCAAGGCTTCAGCGGCGATGGCCAAGGCGGTGGAAGACCACTGGCCGGGGCCGCTGTCAGGCCTGGTCGTCACGCGCTACGGCTACGCCGTGCCTTGCCGCCACATCGAGATCGTGGAAGCCGCCCATCCGGTGCCCGACGCGGCCGGCGAGACCGCCGCCCGCAGGCTGTTGCAGACGGTCGAGGGGCTGACGGCCGACGACCTGGTGCTGTGCCTGATTTCGGGGGGCGGTTCGTCGTTGCTGCCCCTGCCGCTGCCAGGTCTGTCGCTGGCCGACGAACAGGCGCTGAACCGCGCCCTGCTGGCCAGCGGCGCCAGCATCGGCGAGATGAACTGCGTGCGGCGGCATCTGTCGGCCATCAAGGGGGGGCGCCTGGCGGCGGCATGCCGACCGGCCCGGGTGGTCAACCTGCTGCTCTCCGATGTGCCCGGTGACGACCCGATCAACATCGCCTCCGGGCCCACGGTTGCAGACCCGACACATTGCAGCGATGCCCTCGACATCCTGCACCGTTACGCCATCGGTGTGCCGCCCAGAGCGCTCGGGCTACTCGAAAGCGGCGAGGGCGAGTCTCTGAAGCCCGGGGATCCTCGGCTGCCGACCATCGAGACGTACTTCATCGCCACACCGCAGATGGCCCTGGAGGCCGCGGCTGCGGTGGCACGAGACGCCGGTATCACGCCGCACATCCTCGGCGATGCGATCGAGGGCGAGGCACGCGACGTCGGCAAGACGTTGGCCGGCATCAGCCTGCAGGTGGCCCGCCGAGGCCAACCCTTCGAGACGCCCTGCGTGCTGCTGTCCGGCGGCGAAACCACGGTCACGGTGCGAGGCCAGGGCCGAGGTGGCCGCAACGTCGAATTTCTGCTGTCCCTGGCGATCGCACTCGACGGGCAGCCCGGCGTGCATGCGCTGGCCGGCGACACCGACGGTGTGGACGGCCAGGAAGAGATTGCCGGTGCACTGATCACGCCCGACACGCTGAGTCGCGCGTGGTCGCTGGGCATCAAGCCGCGCGAGTGCCTCGACGACAACGCCGGGCACGGCTTCTTCGAGGCGCTGGGCGATGCGGTCGTGACCGGCCCGACGCTGACCAATGTGAACGACTTTCGAGCCATCGTCATCGACGGCTCTTCAACTGGAACCCCCCATGAATAACCGTCCTTGCAACGCCAAGATCGTGGCCACCCTCGGTCCGGCGAGCGCCGACCGCGCCACCATCGAGGCGCTCGTGAACGCCGGGGCCGACGTGTTCCGGCTGAACTTCAGCCACGGCACGCATGCTGACCACCAGCAGCGCCTGGCCCTGATTCGCTCCATCGAGGCCGACATCGGCCGACCCATCGGCGTGCTGCTCGACCTGCAGGGCCCGAAGTTGCGTGTCGGCACGTTCGCCGATGGGCCGGTGAAGCTCGTCGAGGGGGCGGCGTTCAGGCTGGACCTGGACCGCAGCTGCCCTGGCGACGTCACCCGGGTACCGCTGCCCCATCCGGAGATCTTCGCCGCGCTCCAACCTGGCGCCGACTTGCTGCTCGACGACGGCCGGCTGCGGCTGCGGGTGGAATCATCAGGGCCGGACTTCGCCGAAACGCGCGTCGTCAACGGCGGCATGCTGTCGGACCGCAAGGGCGTCAACGTGCCGGGGGTGGTGCTGCCGCTGTCGGCGATGACCGACAAGGACCGCGCCGATCTGGACTTCGGCCTGACGCTCGGCGTCGACTGGATCGCGCTGTCGTTCGTGCAGCGTGCCGCCGACATCGTCGAGGCCCAGGCCATCATCCAGGGCCGCGCCGGCATTGTGGCCAAGCTGGAGAAGCCCGCGGCCATCGATTGCCTGGACGAGATCCTCGCCGTGACCGACGCGGTGATGGTGGCCCGGGGTGATTTGGGGGTCGAGATGCCCGCCGAGCAGGTGCCGGCGATCCAGAAGCGCATCGTCCGCGCCTGCCGCCGTCTCGGCAAGCCTGTGATCGTGGCCACGCAGATGCTGGAGTCGATGGTCAGCGCGCCGGTGCCGACGCGTGCCGAAGCGTCGGACGTGGCCACCGCGATCTACGACGGCGCCGACGCGGTGATGCTGTCTGCGGAGTCGGCGTCGGGCAAGTTCCCGGTCGAGGCCGTGGCGATGATGGACCGCATCATTGCGCAGACCGAGGCCGACCCGCAGTACCGCGAGGCGATCGATGCCTCGCACACGCAACCCGCCGCCAACACCGCCGATGCCGTCGGCTGGGCGGCGCGCTCGGTGGCCGGCTTGCTCGATGTGGCGGCCCTGGTGGCCTATACGAGCTCGGGCTCGTCAGCGCTGCGCATGGCGCGAGAGCGTCCGCGGGCTCCCATCATTGGGATGACGCCCCAACGGGCCACCGCCCGGCGACTGGCCCTCGTGTGGGGCGTCAACCCTGTCGTCTGTGACGACGTGGTCAACGTCGACGACATGACCGCCCGCGCCGTGCGGACCGCCAAAGGCCTGCGCTTCGCCCAGCCCGGCCAGACCATCGTCATCGCTGCCGGCATGCCTTTCGGCACGCCCGGCTCCACCAACCTGCTGCGCATCGCGCAGATCGACTAAAGACCGTCATGGCAAACATTCAACAGGTGCGCGGGTTCGAGTTCCTCGACTCGCGCGGCAACCCCACGGTCGCTGCAGAGGTGCTTCTGTCGGACGGCGCACGCGGCTTCGCGGCATCGCCATCCGGCGCGTCCACCGGCTCGCGCGAGGCGCTGGAGCTGCGCGACGGCGATGCGCGTCGCTACCTCGGCCGAGGGGTCACGAAAGCGGTGGGTCATGTCAACTGCGAAATCGTCCGCGCGCTCGTCGGCCGGCCGGCAGTGGACCAGGCCGCGCTCGACCATCTGATGATCGAGCTGGACGGTACGCCGACCAAGGCGCGCCTGGGCGCGAATGCGATCCTCGCGGTCTCGCTGGCACTTGCCAAGGCGGCTGCAGCCTCGACCGGGCAACCGCTGTACCGCCACCTGGGTGGCTCGGCCGAGCCCCGGCTGCCGCTGCCGATGATGAACATCATCAACGGCGGCGCGCATGCCGACAACAACGTCGACATGCAGGAGTTCATGATCCTGCCGGTAGGGGCGCCGCGCTTTGGCGAAGCGATGCGCTGGGGCGTGGAGGTGTTCCATGCACTGAAGGCGTTGCTCAAGCGCCGCAACCTGTCCACCGCGGTCGGCGATGAAGGCGGCTTCGCACCCGACCTGCCGTCCAACGAAGCGGCGATCGAGGTCATCCTGGCCGCCATCGAGCACGCAGGCTTCAAGCCCGGTGCCGACATCGCGCTCGGGCTGGACGTCGCCAGCTCGGAGTTCCATCACGCGGGCCACTACGTGCTGGCCTCCGAGGACAAGCGGTTCGACTCGAGCCAGTTCGTGGATCACCTGGCACGCTGGGTCGATGCCTATCCCATCGTCACCATCGAGGACGGCATGGCCGAAGGCGACTGGGACGGCTGGGAACAGCTCACGGCCCGGTTGGGCAGCCGCGTGCAACTCGTCGGCGACGACCTGTTCGTGACCAACACCGAGATCCTGCGCCACGGCATCGAACGTAGCGCCGCGAACGCGATCCTGATCAAGCCCAACCAGATCGGCACGCTGACCGAGACCCTGGCCGCCATCACGATGGCCGAAGCGGCCGACTTCGCGTCTGTCGTCTCGCACCGGTCCGGCGAGACCGAGGACACGACGATTGCCGACCTCAGCGTGTGCACCGCCGCCACGCAGATCAAGACCGGCTCACTGTGCCGCTCGGACCGCATGGCCAAGTACAACCGGCTGCTGCTGATCGAGGCGGAGCTGGGCGCCACAGCCCGCTATGCCGGGCGGGCCGCAATCCGATCCCTGCGCGCCACTTGAAGTCTTGAACTCAGGTTAATGCCGGATTCACTTCCGCAGTGATTCAACGCCACCCCCGAAACCTACATTCCTCGCACCCCAGCTCATTGAAGCCCCTCAGGAGACAAGCATGAACACCACCCAAAGTTTCACCCGCCGTCACGTCATCCAGGCGCTGGCCATGGCCGCCGCGCTGGCCAGCGGCAGCGCCATGGCGCAGGCTTGGCCGGCCAAGCCGATCAGTCTGGTCGTGCCGTTCCCGGCCGGTGGCACCACCGATGTGCTGGCCCGCGCACTGGCCGAAAAGCTGCAGCAGGCGCTTGGCCAGCCGGTGATCGTGGAAAGCAAGCCTGGTGCTGGCGCCACGCTGGGGGCCGACTACGTGGTCAAGTCCAAACCCGACGGCTACACGCTGCTGGTGGGTGCCGTGCACCACACCATCGCATCCAGCGTCTACAAGAAGCTGCCGTACGACTTCCAGAAGGACCTAGCGCCGATCACCGAGATTGCGCTGGTGCCCAACGTGCTGGTGGTGAACGCCAGCACGCCAGTCAAGAACGTGGCAGAGCTGGTGGCGCTGCTGAAGTCACAAGCTGGCAAGCACAACTACGGCTCCAACGGCAACGGCACGGCGCAGCACCTGATCGGCACGCAGTTCGAGAACATGACCGGCACCGAGTTCGCCCACATCCCTTACAAGGGCAGCGGCCCGCTGGCAACTGATCTACTGGGCGGGCAGATCACGATGTCGTTCGACACTATCACGCCGGTGTTGCCGCACATCAAGGCGGGCAAGCTGCGCCCCCTGGCAGTGACCACTGCCAAGCGCTCGTCGGCGCTGCCCGACGTGCCCACGCTCGACGAAGCCGGCCTCAAGGGCTTCAACATAGGCACCTGGTTCGGCGTGCTCGCGCCTGTCGCCACGCCCAAGGACATCCTGGCCCGGCTGAACACCGAGATGGTGAAGGTCATCCAGTCGCCTGAGTTCCGCAAGCGCATGGTGGAGATCGGTGCCGAGCCCATCGGCAACAGTGCCGAACAGATGGCCGCGCAGATCAAGAGCGAAACCGAGAAGTTCGCGAAGCTGGTCAAGGACGCCAAGGTCGTCATCGAGTGAGCACCACGGCCCTCCGTCGCTGAAACCTCCGCACCAAACATGCCAGCGGTGGAGCGTGTCCCGTGACGGGCAGTTGTGCTCCGCCGGTTGTCGTCTAGGCACAAAGCGGCGGAGCGCGTCAGCGTGGCAGCGCGATGACCTATGACAAGCACGGGACTGCAGTCGCGTCGATGGACCGCTCGTGGCGATTCCCGATGTCAGCTGCGGGCCGGAAGCCACCCCTCGACACTCATCGCCCGACCCGCCGCGTGGCATCCCTCTCGAAGTACGCGTTGAGCTCACTCCCCGCAGCCGCCCCCGCAAACCCATCGAAGCGCCCGTGGTCCGCCAGCTCGCGCGCCGCACGCAGGAACCCGCCCCACGCTGCCCGCGCCAGCGCGCCGCCCACGCTGACGCGCCGCACGCCCATCGCGGCCACGTCCTGCAGCGTGAACTCGCTGGTCGATCCGATCAGCAGGTTCACCGGTTTGGGCGCCACGGCGGCCACCACGGCTGCGATCTGCTCGCGCGTGCGGATGCCGGGCGCGTACAGGCAGTCGGCGCCGGCCTCGGCATAGGCCTTCAGGCGGGCGAGGGTGTCGTCCAGGTCGGGGCGGCCTGCGAAGAAGTTCTCGGCGCGGCCGATCAGCAGGGTGTCGCCGCCGGCCTCGTCGATCGCCGCGCGGGCGGCGCGCAGCCGGGCCACGGCGTCGGGCAGGTCGCGCAGCGGTGCGTTCGCGTCACCGGTCGAGTCCTCGATCGACAGGCCGGCGACGCCGGTGTCGATGGCCATGCGCACGCTCTCGGCCACGCCTCGCGGGTCGGTGGCGAAGCCGCTCTCGAAGTCGGCGTTCAGCGGCAGGTCGGTGGCGGCGGCCATGCTGCGCAGGTGCGCCAGCACCTCGGCCCGCGAGCTGGCGCCGTCGTGCTGGCCCAGCGACCAGGCGTGGCCCGAGCTGGTGGTGGCCAGCGCCTTGAAGCCCAGGCCCTGCAGCAGGCGGGCGCTGCCGATGTCCCAGGGGTTGGGCAGCACGAAGCAGCCTTGCGTGTGCAGCGCGCGGAAGGCGGCGCGCTTGTCTCGGGGGCTGGGCATGGGCGGTCTCCTCGGGATGGGCGCGGCGGTGGGTCGTGCGCCGTCGAAGCAGGTCTGGTGTAGCGCAAAGCGCATGGGCCTGCCGCGGCAGGGCTGTTGCCGGCGCCACAGAATCGTCCGCATCCCCGGCCTGCCGGCGCGCCGCGCCCGACCTCGTTCATGAACGCCAACGACCTCTCCGCCTTCGCCATCACCCGCAAGTGGCCCGCGCGCCACCCCGATCGGCTGCAGCTCTATTCGCTGCCCACGCCCAACGGCGTCAAGGTGTCGATCATGCTGGAGGAGACGGGCCTGCCCTACGAGCCGCACCGCGTCAGCTTCGACAGCGACGACCAGCTCTCGCCCGAGTTCCTGTCGCTCAACCCGAACAACAAGATCCCGGCCATCCTTGACCCGCACGGCCCCGGCGGCCAGCCACTGCCGCTGTGGGAGTCGGGTGCGATCCTGCTCTACCTGGCCGGCAAGACCGGGCAGTTGTTGCCGCAGGACGTGGCGGCGCGCTACGAGACCTTGCAATGGCTGATGTTCCAGATGGGCGGCGTCGGGCCGATGTTCGGCCAGGTGGGCTTCTTCCACCGCTTCGCCGGCAAGACCTACGACGACAAGCGCCCACGCGACCGCTATGTGGCCGAGTCGCGGCGCCTGCTGGGCGTGCTGGAGGCTCGGCTGACGGGGCGCCGCTGGATCATGGGCGCCGACTACACGATCGCCGACATCGCGACCTGGCCCTGGGTGCGCAACCTGGTCGGCTTCTACGAGGCCGGCGACCTGGTGGGCTTTGCGGACTTCCCGAACGTCGCACGGGTCCTGGCGGCCTTCGTCGCACGGCCGGCAGTGGTGCGCGGGCTCGGCATCCCGGGCGCCGCGGTCGTCACCGGCTGACGTGGATGAGCTCGCGCACCCGCGGGTCGATCGGCTGTGGCCAGCGCCGGCCGCTGAAGACGCCGTGGTGCCCGACACCCACCCAGTGGGACCGCGGCACCGCGATGGCCTCACAGCCCGAAAGCGTTGCCTTCGATGTGCTGCACCCTGACGAACTTGCTGGGGTCGTCCACCCGCGCCATCTTCCAGAGATCGCCGTCCTTGAAGACCGTCCAGCAGGGGTCGACACCCCAACTGGTATCCATCCAGGTGACGCAGACATGGCCCGGCTCGACGATCCGCCAGCGACCCTTGTTGCGGTGCTGCCCGTCGACGACCGCCGAGATGCTGCCGTCCTTGCCGTGGAAGGCGCGGAACGTCGCCTGGCGGTCGGTCAGGCCTTCGACCGAGACGCCGGCGTACCAGTCCTGCAGCGCGACGACGGCCGGCGACTGTGCCGTGGCGACCGAGCTGAGGCTCACGAGGCCGGCCATGCAGGCCAGGGCGACGATGCGGACAAGGGTCATCGGAATCTCCCGCGGAACGGTGGACGATGCGCGCTCTGGCCGGGGTGGCCACACTGGCTGCGAGCGCCGGGCACAGCCTAGCGCAGCGGGCCGAACCATCGCCTCGCCAAGGCGGAGGATGACATCGCCGGCCGCTGCGCCCAATAGACGGACGTCCGGCGGCCGGTCCAGCCCCCGGCGCACCCCGTTCAGACCGTTCCCACGCCCACCAGCATCTCGCAGGGACCGATGAAGCCCTCGGGCGTCTCGAAGGCGCACAGCGCCGTCTCGATGTCGCGCCAGACCTGGTCGCGTTCGGCCTCGGTCAGGCCGGCCATCATCTGGTGCAGCGCGCCGAAGGATTCGCGCTCGAAGCGCACGCATTCGGCCGCGCTCGGCAGCCGCACTGGCGATGGCACGCGCCGCACTTCGATGCGCGTCAGCCCGGCCTGGGCGAACAGGGCCTCCAGCACGCCGTCCCCGCCCAGGGAGAACGGCCCGGGCTGGCCGGGCAGCGGCGGCGGCAGCTTCGCGCGCTCGCGGATCAGCTTCACGGGCGTGGAGAAGAAGGCGTTGCGTTCGGGCGTCGAGTAGACGATTGCCGCGATGCGCCCGCCGGGCTTCAGCGCGTGCTTCATGCCGGCCAGCGCCCGCTGCTGGTCGGGAAAGTAGATCAGCCCGACGCGGCTGATGGCCACGTCGAAGCCGGCCGCCGGCAGCGTGTCGAGCGCCTCGCCGTCCAGCTCGCGCGTGGTCACGATGCCGGCCAGCCCGGCGGCCAGCGCCTCGTGCTCGGCGTGCGCCAGCAGCGCCGGAGCGATGTCGGTCGCCAGCACGTGGCCGCGCGGACCGACGCGGCGCGCCGCCACCAGCGACTGCTCGCCGGCCCCGGCGGCCACGTCGAGCACCTGCGTGCCCGGCGCGACCCCGGCCAGGTCGAACATTGTCTCGGTGGCGTTGCCGAGCCACCGCCCGATGAAGGGCCCCCAGCGATGCCAGGCTTCGGCCGCGTTCTGCCACTGGGCGCGGGTGGTCGACTTGAACTTCGCGGCGTCGAAGCTCGGCGGCATCGCTGTCAGGGTGGGGGCTTGCACTGCAGTGTTCATGAGCGTCTCCGGAGGCACGCCGCCGGGGATCGGCGGATGGGATCACTTTCGCGGTGCGCGGGCCGCATCGCCAGTCCAGAAATTGGACTGGCTGCGCCGCCGGTCCCGGCTTAGGCTCGCACCATGATCGATTACGGACAGTTCTGCACCGTGGCTCGCGGCGCCGAGGTGTTCGGCGAGCGCTGGACGCCGCTGGTCGTGCGCGAGCTGCTCTGTGGCAGCACGCGCTTCAACGACATCCGCCGAGGCCTGCCGCGGATGTCGGCATCGCTGCTGACGCGGCGGCTGCGCAAGCTCGAGGAGATCGGCGTCGTCGAGCGCGTGGCCGGTCCGGGCGGCGGTTCGGCCGAATACCACCTCACCGGCGCGGGCGAGGAGCTGCGCCCCATCGTGATGGCCTTGGGCCACTGGGGCGCACGATGGATCGGCAGCCGCTTGAAGCGAGGTCAGCTCGACGCCGGCTTCCTGATGTGGGACATCCGTCGCTTCGTGCGGCTCGACGCCTTCCCGCGCGGGCGCCAGATCGTGATCCAGTTTCGCTTCACCGATGCGCATGCTAGCGAGCGCCGCTGGTGGCTGGTGGTCGAGAACGGCAGCGCCGAGCTGTGCCGCGACGATCCGGGCCCCGAGCCCACGCTGGTGGTCGAGTCGACCGTGCTCGCGCTGACCGAGATCTGGACCGGCGACCGCGACGCGGGTGAGGCGGTCGACCACCGCGCGGTGCGCGTGCGCGGTGGCGCGAGCGACGTGCGCGAGCTGTGGCGCTGGCTGGGCCGGAGCGCCTTCGCCGAGACGCGCGCCGCAGCCCGGGCCGCCTAGGGCCGCACCACCTCCAGCAGCCGGTCGAGCCCGCCGGCCTCGATGCCGACCATCGCCCGCTCGCGCACCGCCGGCTTGGCGTGGTAGGCCACGCTGAGCCCGGCCTCGCCCATCATCGGCAGGTCGTTCGCGCCGTCGCCGACCGCGATGGCCTGACGCGGCGCGATGCCCAGCCGCTCGCAGGTCTGCAGCAGCATGCGGCGCTTCTCGGCGCCGTCGCAGAGGTCGCCCCAGGGCTGGTCGACGAGGC
The DNA here is from genome assembly GCA_964616015.1 of uncultured Methylibium sp. Taxonomy (GTDB): domain Bacteria; phylum Pseudomonadota; class Gammaproteobacteria; order Burkholderiales; family Burkholderiaceae_C; genus Methylibium. The sequence goes on from CAZTTC010000098.1 coordinate 10,731, forward strand.
GGCCGTCCAGCCGGTCGCCGTCGACGCCCAGCACGTTGCTGCGCGTGTAGTCCAGGCCCAGCCGGTCGCGGATGCGGTCGGTGAAGAAGCTGAAGCCCCCGGAGACCAGCAGCGTCTTCAATCCGGCCGCCTGGCAGGCGCGCACCAGGGCTTCGGCGCCGGGGTTGAGGTGCAGGCGTTGCTCATAGACCTCGTGCAGCGCCGCCAGCGGCACGCCCTCAAGCAGCGCGACGCGCCGGCGCAGGCTGTCCTTGTAGTCGGCGATCTCACCGCGCATCGCGGCCTCGGTGATCGCCGCGACCTCGGCCTTGCGGCCGGCCGCATCGGCGATCTCGTCGACGCACTCGATGTCGATCAGCGTCGAGTCCATGTCGAAGGCGAT
>CAZTTC010000099.1:0-11062 GCA_964616015.1 uncultured Methylibium sp.
ACCCTCCGGGAGGGTGGCGCCTTGCTTGGGGCGGCCCGGCGCGGCGGCGCTCATGGGTTCACCCCGACCGCGGTGCGCTCGGCCACGCGCAGGATCGCGGAGCGCGCGCGCGGGTTCGCGGCCACTTCGTCGGCTCCGGGCCTGAAGCGCCCCAGCGCGCGCAGCCGCAGTTCGGGCGCGGGCGCGAAGGGCGCGCGCCGGTCCACCGTCGCGCGGCTGTGGCGCGCGATGAAGGTCTTGACGATGCGGTCTTCGAGCGAATGGAAGCTGATCACGGCCAGCCGCCCCCCGGGCTTGAGGCATTCGATCGACGCGGCGAGCGCGCGTTCGACCTCGGACAGCTCGGCGTTGACGAAGATCCGCAGCGCCTGGAAGGTGCGCGTCGCCGGGTCCTGGCCCGGCTCGCGCGTGCGCACCGCGCGCGCCACCACCTGCTGCAGCTCGGCGGTGTCGCGCACCGGCCGGCCTTCGTCGCGGCGCGCGACCAGGGCCCGGGCGATGGCGACCGCGAAGCGCTCCTCGCCGTAGTCGCGGATGACGGCGGCCAACTCGCGCTCGTCGGCGCGCGCCAGGTAGTCGGCCGCGCTCTCGCCGCGCGTGGAGTCCATGCGCATGTCCAGCGGCCCGCTGGCGCGGAAGCTGAAGCCGCGCGCGGGGTTGTCGATCTGCGGCGAGCTCACGCCGAGGTCCAGCAGCAGGCCGTCAATGCGGGACACGCCCTGCGCTGCCAGCAGCGCCGGCAGTTCGCTGAACGCCGCATGCTCGATGTGGAAGCGCGGGTCCGTGACCCGCGCCTCGCCGTGCGTCGCGTGCGCCACGGCCTCCGGATCGCGGTCGATCGCCAGCAGCCGTCCCGCAGGCGCCAGCCGCTGCAGGATCAGGCGCGAGTGGCCGCCGCGCCCGTAGGTGCCATCGACGTAGACGCCATCCGGCCGCGTCACCAGGGCATCGACTGCCTCGTGCAGCAGGACGGTGCGATGCTGCCAAGGTGCTTCTCCCGGTTGCATGAGGGCTGTCAAGCCGATGTGGCTGGGCCACTTTGCTTGACCCCTGGGGGCGGCCATGACGCAGTCATTTCCTGGGGCGGCTCAGAAAGAGAAGTCCCGCAGCGCATCGGGCAGGCCCTGCTGCATGACCTCGGCCTCGTGCGTGGCGTAGCGCTGGGCGTCCCACAGCTCGAGGTGGCTGCCCATGCCGAGCAGCATCACGTCGCGCACCAGACCGGCGGCCGAGCGCAGCTCGGGCGAGATCAGCACGCGCGAGGAGCCGTCGATCTCGACATCCATCGCGTTGCCCAGGAAGATGCGTCTCCAGCCGGCGGCCTGCATGGGCAGCGCGGCGACCTTCTCGCGGAAGACCTCCCAGGACGGCCGCGGGAAGATCAGCAGACAGCCTTCGGGATGCTTGGTCAGCGTCAGCTGGCCTTGCGACAGGGCGGACAGCACATCGCGATGGCGCGCCGGGACGGACAACCGCCCCTTCGCGTCGAGCGCGAGCGCCGAAGCCCCCTGAAAGACCGTCTGAGCCACAGAATCCCACTAAAGTGCACTTTGTTCCACTTTAACGGAGCAGTTGCGGCCGGTCAATCGAAGTTGGAAACAAATTCCAATGAAATCAAGCACTTAGCGGCCGATCCGAATGTGACGGATGGCGCAAAAATAGTGTTCTAAATGAAAGACTTGCACCATCCTCATGAAGTTGAGGATGAACTGGGTGCCAGCTTGCGGCAAGCCGGCGGCCGATCGATCAGTAGGTCACGGTGACGGTGATCGTGTCGGCGTAGCTCCCCGGCGTCGCGGTGGTCTGCAGACCGGGCAGGCGGCCGTAGACGGTGTGGGTGGCCGACACCGGCACCAGCACGCTGAGCAGGAAGCCCCCCGAGACGATGGCGGTGCCGCCGCTGCCGTCGCCCCAGACCGAGGTGCGCGCGGCATCGCGGTAGAGCTGGTACTGCAGCGTGCTGGCGCCGGCGCGCATGTGGCGTGCGGCGTAGCTGCCCGACGCGCCGGGCGACAGCGCGACGGTGTAGCTCTGCAGGATCGCGATGGCATTGATGCCGCAGGTCACGGTCACGCTGCCGGTGCTGTCGTTGGCGCTCGCGCTCAGCGGGTTGTAGCTGCCGAACAGCGTCGGCACCGCGCTGGCGCTGCAGCTGGCGTGGGCCGCCGACGTCAGCGCACCCAGCGCCAGCGCCGCAACGGCGCGTGCGAACCGGCGCGCGAAGCGAGGATTCATTCGCATGACAGCGGCCCGATGCGACCGGTGCGCGCGTCCAGGCGCTCGAGGCCGAAGCGCACCGTGCAGGCCGCGTCGCGGCCCCAGGCCACGCGCACGCGGTTGTCGGCGCCCAGTCCGCGCACGTAGGCCAGGCCGTCGTGGCCGACGACGGACGGTGCGGCCTCGCTGCCTTCGAGCACGGCGCGCGCCCCGACCGGCAGCGGCTCGCCCGCCGCATCGCGCAGCTCCAGCAGCGCCGCCCGCGCGCGCTCGAAGCGAAAGCGCAGCGGCACCAGGCTGCGGTCGCCGGGCTGCAGCTCGCGCATCAGCTGGCCGGGGTCGATGTCCAGCGGCAGGTCCAGCGGGTCGATGGCCACGCGATTGGGCTGGAAGGACAGCAGGCCGGGCACGACGATCTGGCCGCGCTCGTCGGTGCGACCGACGTAGCGGTTCTCGTGATGGACCGCCACGCCGGCCAGGCCGTCGACATCGACGACCGCGACGCTGTCGTTGACGCGCCGCGCCGCGTGCACGCCGCCGTCGAAGGCCAGCAGCGCGCCCTGCAATCCGACGCGCACGGCGTGCGGACCGCGCCCGCCGCGCTCGAGCTCGACGCTGGCGCGCGCGCGGTCCGCCAGGACCTCCGCCTGGGCCAGCTGGCGGGTCGGCGCCTGGCCCGACAGCGCGCGATCGGACTGCACGCGCCAGCCGAGCTCGCCGGTCGTCGTGGCCGCCTCGCCGGCATGGAGCGAGGCCAGCGCGCCGTGGCGGTCGTGCGCAAGCGTCGCTGCTGCACTGCCAGCACGCCCGAAGGGCAGGGACAGGCTGACCGCGACGCCGGAGCCCCGCCCCGTGCCGAGGTCGCGATAGCCGCTGACCAGCGCCTGCGCGCCGAAGGCCAGCGGCCGCGTCCAGGTGGCCGACACCAGGCGCGTGTGCATCGCCCCGAAGCCGCCCGCCGACGGCCCCTGGCGCCGGTCGATGGCCGCGAGGCCGAAGCGGCCGACCCCGCCGAGGTCGACGCCGGCGCCGAGTTGCGTGCTGCGCCGCAGCGCCGCATCACCGCTGGCGGTGGCGATGTCGCGGTAGCCGGCGCTCGCGCGCGTGTGCGACAGGCTGATGCTGAAGCGTCGCGTCTGGCGCTCGGCGCCCAGGCTGGCCAGCTGGCCGCGCTGCCCGGCGCCAGCACTCGCGGCCAGTGCGGCGCTGAGCAGGCCGAGGCCGTCCATGCTCCACGTCGCGCCGCCGCCGCTGACGGCCGTGCCGCGCGTGGCCTCGCCATGCGCCTCGAGCGTCAGTGCATCGTTCAGGCCGTGCCGCCAGGTGGCCGACGCGGCCGGGTCCTCGTAGCCGTTCGCGCTGCCCGCATCGCCGCGGCGCACGCGGCCCAGCTCGAAGGCATAGGCCGTGAGTCCGGCCGCGAGCTGGCGGTTGGACGTGTAGAAGGCCAGCGTCTGCACCGTCTCGCGCCCCAGCGCATCGCGCACCACCACCGCGACCTCGGCCAGGCCCGACACCACGGGCATCTGCCGCAGCTCGAAGCGCCCCGGCTCGACCGCCTGAGAGAGCTGGCGCACGCCGTTGACCAGCACGTCCACCGTCGAGGGCACCGCGGCCTGGCCGCCGAGCTGAGGCGTCGGCGCGGTCACCATGCCGGGCCGCAATGCGAAGTCGGTGATCGCCTGCACCCCGAGCAGCCGCACGGGGCGCGTCCAGCCCAGCCCGCCGTTGACCAGGTCGCCGGCACGCAGGCGGCGCAGCCGGGCCGGGTCGGAGTGGGTGAAGCTCGTCTGCAGCCGCTGCACCTGCGGCGCGGTCGCGTCGTTGGCCAGCAGCACGTGCTCCAGCACGCCCTGCGGTGCGACGAGGCGCGCCTCCAGCAGGCCGGCCGAGTAGCCGCGCCCGCCGGTCTGCAGCGCGCTCAGGTCGTAGTTCAGCAGGGCGGCCAGAGCACTGGCGGACTCGGGCACCGCCGGGGCGGTGCGGCCGATCAGCGTCAGCACCGACGGGTCGGGCGGCAGATCGATGTCCAGGACCTGGCGCGCCAGGTCGACCTGGGCGCCGATGCCCGGCAGGCGCCGCACGCTGAGCGACTCGGCCTCGCCGTCCCGGGCCTCCGGCGACGCCGCGGCGATCGGCCGGCCCAGCCAGGCCTGCCACTCGGCGCGCGTCGCATGCGGGACGCCGTCGCGCAGCACGAAGCGCTCGACGCGCTCGGTGGCGCGGCCGTTGATCCTCAGTTCCAGCAGCGCGACGACGTCGTCGGCGCGCGCCGGCAGCGACGCGCCCAGGGCAGCCGCGAACGTCAGGGGCAGCAGCCGCTCACGGTGCCACCACAAGGGGCACCTCGATGCGGCCGGCGTCGGTCAGGGCCGACACCCGCAGCGTCTCGCCCGGCATCACGCTGCGCGCGTCCTCGTCCAGTGTCCAGCGCCGCTGCGCCCCGGCCAGCACGTAGGGCCCGGAGGCGCTCGCGGCCAGGCGCCGGCCGTCGGCCCGCACCAGCTCCAGCCGGTGCACGCGCTGACGCGCGCCGCCGCTGTTGGCGACGCGGATGCTGCGGCCGTCGGCGGCGAGCGCCCAGTCCAGCTGCGCGGGCCGCTCGAGCGCCGGCTTGACGAACACCGGCACCGACAGCCGCAGCGTCATGCGCACGGCCGCGCCGTCGGCTGCCCCCGGCAGCTCGTCGATCAGCAGCCGGTAGCTGCGCTCACGATCGGAGGCCGGTGCCCGGACGAGCGCGCGCAGCACCTGGCTCTGCCCCGGCGCGATGCTGAAGATCGGCGGCGAGACGATCACCTCGGTGGCCGGCAGCAGGCGATCCTCGCCCCCGTCCTGGTCCCAGGCAAAGCCCCGCACCTGCAGCGTGACCGGCGCGTCGCCGCGGTTGGTCACCGTCATGCCGAGCGCCGGCCGGGCAGCCGTCAGTTCGTGGCTGACCGGTGCGACGTCGAGCGTCGCCGCCGCCACCGGCCCGCCGGCCAGCGAGACCGCGGACGACAGCAGAGCGAAGATGGCGCGCAGGAGCTTCATCGTGGTCCGCCTTAGTAGCTCACGGTAACCGTGATGGTGTCGGTGTAGCTGCCCGCCCCGACCGTCAGCTGCGCCGCCGGCACGCGGCCGTAGACGGTCAGGGTCTGGGTCGCACCGTTGCCGGTGCCGGCCACGGTGTCGATACCGACGGTGTTGCCCCACAACAGCGTGCGCAGCGCATCCTGGTACAGCGAATAGATCAGCGTCTGGCTGGACGGGCCGGTCATGCGGCGCGTCGCCACGGTGGCGGCGGTGCCCGTGCCCGCGTTCAGGCCCACCGCATACGCCGTGCCGTTGGTGCAGGTCACGCTGACGGCGCCGCTGGCGTCGAGCTGGCTGGCCGTGTAGTTCCCGAAGGCCACGTTGCTGGCCGAGACCGAGCAGGTCGAGCCCACGGTGGCGGTGACGTTGAAGCTGCCGGTGGCGGTCTGGGCGAGCGCGCGACCCGGGGCCAGCAGGCCGACCGTGGTCAGCAGCAGACCGGCGGCCACGCCGTGCAAGGGACCGATCGCAGGGCGGCGGCGCCAGCCAGGCGCGGCTCGGGAAAGTCGATGGTCGGCCATGCGCCGCTCCTCCATGGGTGGAACGTTCGCCGTCGATGCGCCACGTTCCGCTTCAACCCCCGAGCGAAGTGGACCAGATCGCCGGCGGACCTTGGCGTCGAAAAGCGCTGGGTTTGCGGCGCAATCGCGCGGATCGAGGCGACGCTCCGGACACTGATGGCAGCGGCAGCCAGGCGCTGCATACACTGGGGTTCGCCAGCCGGGACCCTCGACGGCCGTGAAGTTCGCCTCGCTCTCGCTGCAATGGAAGCTCGCACTGGTGCCGGCGGTGGCGGCCTTGCTGGTCGTGGCGATGGTGCTGGCGTTGTCGGACTGGCTGCTCGACGCGCCGCCGGGCGACAGCGCCGAGCGGCTGGACACCGCGCTGCCCCTGCGCGATGGCGCGGGCGGGTTGCGCGCCAAGCTGGCGGCGTGCCTGAGCCGGCAGTGGTCCATCGACCTGCGCGGCGAGGTCGTCGCGCGCGCGGAGTACGCCGCCTTCAGGGTGGCCCGCGAGGCCGTCAATAATGCGCTCGCCCATGCACGACCCGGCATGGTCCGCGTCGCCATGGATGGCAACGCGGACCGTCTGCAGGTCGAGGTCGACGAGGACGGTTGCGGCCTGCCGGACGGGCTGGTGGACAGTGCGCCAGGACACCTCGGCAGGGTGGGCATGCGCGAGCGTGCGCTGGCCATCGGCGCCCGGCTCGACATCGATTCGGCCGGGATCGGCCAGGGCACGCGCGTGACGCTCGGATGGGAGGCCGCGTGAGCCGCGGGGAGACAGCAGCATGAGCAACATCTACCTGGTCGACGACCACCGCATCCTGCGCGAGGGACTGCGCGCGGTGCTCGAGTCCGCGGGCCACCACGTGGTCGGTGAGTCCGACCACCCCGGCACCGCCCTGGGCGAACTGCAGCGCCTGCAGCCGGGCGTGCTGCTGCTCGACCTGAGCCTGGGCGACCGCTCCGGCTTCGAGCTGCTGACCGAGCTGCACAAGCGCGAGCTGCCGACGCGCTGCATCGTGCTGACCATGTCGTCCCAACCCCACCACGTGGCCGAGGCCCTGCGCCTGGGCGCGGCCGGCTATGTGCTCAAAGGCTCGCCCTCGGCCGAGCTGCTGCAGGCGATCGACAGCGTCGTCCAGGGTCGTCGCCACATCGGCAGCGAGGTCGCCGAGCTGGTGGTCCAGGCCCTCAGCGGCGCGCCGGGCGCCGACCCGCTGGCCTCGCTGTCGCCGCGCGAGCGGCAGATCATCACGATGGTGGTGCGCGGCGCATCCAGTGCCGTGATCGGCGAGCAGTTGCACCTGTCGCCCAAGACGGTCGACACCTACCGCAGCCGCCTGATGCACAAGCTGGGCGTGCCGGACCTGGCGGCGCTGCTGCGCTTTGCGGTGCGCAGCGGCCTCATCGACCCGCAGGAGCACTGACAGCCGCCGCCGCGGCCGACCGACAGTCCGTGATGAAGCCTCCCCACGCGACCCGTCGAGACTTCCCGACAGACCGGGCGTGCGACCGGCCCTAGGCTAGAGCCCGTGGATTCGTCGGCTCCGTTCGGGGCATCCCGACCCCCCCTGCTCCGGCGGGGCCGCGGTCCACGCCTTTCACGCCGCACCCTGTGAGTGCGGCGGCGCCTGCACTGGAGGCCGCCGCTGGCGCATCCAGGCTGCCGGCCCGGCGCGCGCCGGCCAGGCCCCGCCCGCAAGGCAGCCTCACAGCCGCCCTTCCTGCTGCCAGCCCCGCAGCGCTCGCAGCATGTCGCGGTCGAGCTCCAGCCAGGCCTGCTCGCGGTAGCCCTGCAGCGCGCGGTCGGCGGTCGCGGCGGCATCGTCGTCGGCGCTGTAGACGAAGCGCAGGAACAGCGCGCCCGGCGACGGTTCCTCGATCACGATGGCCAGCCGCACCGGCACCGCGCCCTCGTGCGGGTCGGGATCGAAGTCGATGCGCCGTTGCGGCTCCAGCCGCACCGTGTCGTCGAAGCGCAGCGCCCCGAAGTGGATGCTGCGCCGGCGTTCGTCGGCATGGGCGCCGGCACGCGACTCGCAGCGATCGGGCCCGAGCGGAAAGTCCTGCGGCGACTCGACCCGCCGCAGCAGGCCGCGCCACAGTTCGTCGCGGCTCATGGCCGGCACCCGCGGATTGCCGGGATCGGTGACCTGGAGCAGGTGTTCGAAGCGCATGCGGAGGCAAGCTTAGCGTGGCGGCGCGGACCCGGGTCGACCGCGCAGGCGCTTCAGGTCGTCGCCGCGCCCAGGCGCGGCCTGACCCACAGCCAGGCGACCAGGCCGATGCCCATCAGGCCCAGCGAGGCGAACGCCAGCGCGACGGTCGAGTGCATCACCAGCGGCGCCAGCACCCCGGCCACCAGCGCGTTGGCTGCGGCGGCGATCGACGACTGGAAGGACGAGGCCATGCCGCGGCGCTCGGGCACCAGGTCCAGCACCATCAGCGTGACGACCGGGACCATCAGCGCCCAGCCCAGCGAGAACAGGCCGATGAGCGGCAGCGCCCACCAGGCCTGCGCCGGCCAGAGGACATTGGCCACGACGTTCACCAGCGACACCGCCACCATGATGCGGAAGCCCCGGCGGATCTGCCGCATCGGCGGCAGCTTGCCCGCGAGGCGGCCGCTCCACCACGCGCCACCCATGATGCCGCCGATGGTGCACAGGAAGAGCCAGAAGAACTGCTGCGGCGCCAGGCCCAGGTGTTCGCCGGCGAACACCGGCGCCGACAGCACGTAGAGGAACATGCCGTTGAAGGGGATGCCGCTGGCCAGCACCAGCGTCATGAAACGCGCACTCGAACCCATCTGCCAGTAACCTTTGATCAGGTTGCGCGCATTGAAGGGCTGGCGCATGCCGGCGTGCAGGGTCTCGGGCAGCAGCTTGTAGTTGGCGATCCACAGCGCCACGCCGATCGCGGCCAGCAGCCAGAAGATCGAATGCCAGTCGGCGTGCACGTAGAGGAAACCGCCGATGATGGGCGCGATGGCCGGCGCGATGCCGAAGAACAGCGTCACCTGCGACATCACGCGCTGCGCGTCGGCCGGCGGGAACATGTCGCGGATCACCGCGCGCGACACCACGATGCCGGCGCCGGTCGACAGCCCCTGCAGCAGCCGGAAGAACACCAGCTGCCCGATGGTCTGCGCCAGCGCGCAGCCGACCGAGGCGAGCGTGAAGATCGCCACGCCCCACAGCACCACCGGGCGGCGACCGAAGCTGTCGGACAGCGCGCCGTGGAACAGGCTCATCACCGCAAAGCCGATCAGGTAGACCGACAGCGTCTGCTGCATCTCGACCGGCGAGGCGCCGATCGACGCGGCGATGCCGCTGAAGGCCGGCAGGTAGGTGTCGATCGCGAACGGCCCGAGCATGCCCAGGCAGGCGAGCAGCACGGACAGGGCCCACATCGGGGCACGCCAGAGGGTATGGGCGTCGGGGTTCATCAGGACCTGGAAGGACAAGGCGCCCCGACTCGTGGCCGGGCGCCGGGATGCACAAAAGTGTGAAGCGGACCGATAGGCCGGATTCTGTGCGGACGAGCCGGCTTGCACCGTCCCGCCCGTGACCGCCATTCCTCTGGGCCGCCCCTCGCGGGAACGGCTCGGTGCCACCTACCCGCACACTCGCCCCGGGCCGGGGTTCTGTTGAGCGCGGACGCTGCCGCGCCGCTCGGCGTGTGCCTATTTGGTGTTGCTGCGCGCAGAGATTGCCCGTTTCACCCGGGGCGTTGCCGCCCCGACTCGTCTCTGTTGCTCTGATCCTCACCTTGCGGTGGACAGCCGTTGGCTGCTGCGCTGCCCTGTGCAGTCCGGACCTTCCTCCAGCACGACCTTTCGGTCCCCGTGCCAGCGGCGGTCTGGCCCGCTTCACGGTGGCATTATCCGTCGTCATCCCCGACCGCCCCGGAGCCTGCGATGAAAGTCGACACCGTCCTCGACACCATCGGCGCCACGCCGCACATCCGCATGCAGCGACTCTTCGGCCCGCAGGCCCAGGTGTGGATCAAGTCCGAGCGCAGCAACCCGGGCGGGTCGATCAAGGACCGCATCGCCTTGTCGATGGTCGAGGCCGCCGAGCGCGACGGGCGCCTGAAGCCCGGCGGCACCATCATCGAGCCGACCTCGGGCAACACCGGCGTGGGCCTGGCGATGGTGGCGGCCGTCAAGGGCTATCGGCTGGTGCTGGTGATGCCCGACAGCATGAGCGTCGAGCGGCGCCGCCTGATGTTGGCCTACGGCGCGAGCTTCGTGCTGACGCCGCGCGAGAAGGGCATGAAGGGCTCGATCGCCAAGGCGCAGGAGCTGATCGCCGCGACGCCGGGCTCGTGGATGCCGCAGCAGTTCGACAACCCGGCCAACATCGAGGTGCACGTGCGCACCACCGCCGAGGAGATCGCGGCCGACTTCCCCGAGGGCCTGGACGCCTTGATCACCGGCGTGGGCACCGGCGGCCACATCAGCGGCTGCGCGCAGGTGCTCAAGGCGCGGTGGCCGCAGCTCAAGGTGTACGCGGTCGAGCCGAGCGCCTCGCCGGTCATCAGCGGCGGCCAGCCCTCGCCGCACCCCATCCAGGGCATCGGCGCCGGCTTCATCCCGACCAACCTGCAGACCGAGCTGCTCGACGGCACGATCCAGGTCGAGGCCGAGGCCGCTCGCGAGATGGCACGCCGCTCGGCGCGCGAGGAAGGCCTGCTGATCGGCATCTCCTCGGGCGCGACGCTGGCCGCCATCGCGCAGAAGCTGCCCGCGCTGCCGGCCGGTGCACGGGTGCTGGGCTTCAACTACGACACGGGCGAGCGCTACCTGTCGATCGAGGGGTTCTTACCGGTGGAGTGAGCGCCGTTGGCATGTGGCTCTTGTGCGTGAGCGCCGGGGCGGGCCGCTGTGTTGCGTTCATGTCCTCCGGTCTTGGCACGAGGCAACAGGGACAGCGGCCGAGGGCGTCGGGTGACCGGCGCAGTGAAGTCAAGGGGGAGACGCGAGCGTCCAGCAAGCGTCGGGGGACATGAACGGAGCCGGTCGCCCAGCGTCCTCGGCAGCCCGCTCAGGTCTTCGACAGGTTCAGCCCGAGCGGCGCCGGCTCAACGCGCCCGGTACAGCACCTTGTTCGGCTGCTTCGTCGGCGACAGCTCGAACTGGTCGGGGTACTTGCTGAACAGCTTGGTCGACGCGGCGTTCTTGGCCAGCAGCTTGGCCGCGCGCAGTGCCTTCGCGGCGGTGCCCAGTTCGACCTTCTTGCCTTCCAGCAGCTCGGGCACGG